>JADYZZ010000025.1 GCA_020852865.1 Rubrivivax sp. | reverse complement strand
TCATCGCCGACGAGTTCGAGGCGCGCGCCATCACCGAGAGCTTCCGCCGCCAGTACCCGTGGGACGCGAGCACGCCGGCGCAGAGCCTGCGGCCGCCGCGCGCCACGGGCGACGCCGCACCACCGGCAGGCGCCATCGATGCCCCGGCGGCTGCGGCCAGGCCCTACCGCCTGCCGCCGCCGGGTGAGGCGGCTTCCGCGCCTGCGACTGCTGCGCCCACCACACCCGCATCCGGCGCGGCGGGGGCCGCGCCCTATCTGCGGCGCGAGCCCGCGTCGCCGAATGCGCCCAGCGGCACCACCACCGAGGCCGGCGCATCGAAGGCAGCGCCCGTCGGGCCGGCAGGCAGCGGCAAGCCCGTGAGCGACCCGCTGATCCTCGAGGAGCTGCAGAAGTCCATGAAGAGGGGCCGCTGAAGGGCGGCGGCAACGCCCGGCGCGGCGCCATGGCGCGCCTCGGCGCCCACGAAGCGCCTGCCCCGAGGCAGGCCCGCGTGCAAGAGTCACCGTTGCATCGTAGCCACAAAGCAACAGCACCCGAATGTCGACGTACTTTCCACCGTTGCGCCCCAGGTGTCGGTGCGTATACTCGCCGAAGCTGTCACATCTTGCGAGTGCAGCGGCCGCTGACGGAACATCTGGGAATCGGCGTGCTTGTTGAGATGTCATCTCCTGAAACAAACGAGGAACCTCACTCATGAAACGTAAACTCCTTCCCGCCCTGCTGGCCAGCGCGTTCGCAGGCGTCGCCGTCACCGCGAGTGCCGGCACGATCCAGGCGTCGTACAAGAACTACGCCGCCGAAGTGTTCGGCGACAACACCGTGAACCTCACGGCGCCGACGATCAACTACGCCCTGGCCACGCCGCTGTCGGGCACCGCGGGTAACCCCAACACGTTCAAGATCTCGTGGACGCTCGATAACGGCGAATGGGCCGCAGCTCCGGCCGCTGCTGCGATTGTGTTGGCCGATCCGACCAATACCACGACGCAAACCGCCGATGCCGGCAGCGTGGTGCTCAGCAACGGCAACAAGACGGTAACGGCCACCTTCACGCTCAACACCGGCTTCCTCTACACCGTCGGCTCGCAGATCGTGCTGGGCACTGGTGCCGGCACGGCGACGCTCACGAAGATCGGCTCGTGGCTGGGCGCACCTGCGCTCAACGGCTGCGGCAGCGACACGGCGTCGATCAACGTCACCGTGGCGCTCACCAACGCAGCGGGTTCGCCGTTCGATTCGAGCCGTCCCGACGCCACCAACACGACCCCGATCGCGCAGTCGAAGACGGCCGTCGGCGTCACCGCAACCGATTCGGCCAAGTACGCGCCGACGCCCGAACTGGGCAAGATCGACGTTCTGATCCCGTCGCTGGGCACCAAGTTCACGAGCGGTGACGGCAAGGTGGCCCCGGCCGCCGACGTGACCCTGCTCTCGACGACCTTGCTCAACATCGGCTCCATCAACGTCAAGGACAAGGTCGTCGGCCTGTACGACCTGAGCGGTACGAATGCCTATTCGAGCGTCGGCCCGACCTTTGGAACGAACCCGAACACCCAGGTGGGCGTGGTCGAGGCCAACGGGCTGGTCGTGAACGTGTCCGGCCAGTTCCAGATCGGCGTGCCCGGCGTTGCGTTCTTCGGTACCCTGGGTGCCGACTGCACGGCGGCCGCGGTCGGTACGGGTGTGATCGCGGCCGACGGCAAGAGCGCGACCTTGACGCTGGCCGCGGGCGACATGGCGACGATCGCCGGTGCCGCTGCGGCTCCGGTCAAGACGCTCTACCTGTGCTATGCGATCCCGGGTACGGCACAGATTCCGACCTCTCAATTCCAGGTCACGGGCGGCTCACTGTCGAAGTTCGCCAACTCGAAGGAAGCGGCCAACCCGGTCTGCGCGGCGCCGATCTACAACCTGATCACGAACGGTGTACGCGTCGACGTTCGCAACTACGTGCCGGGCGTGGCCCAGGCCGCCAGCGGCTGGTACAGCGTGGTGCGCGTGATCAACACCGACGCGGTGCAGGCGGCGTCGCCGATCGTGCAGGCACTGCTGGCCGACGGCACGCTGGGCGCGAGCACCAATCTGGCTGGGATTTCGTCAGTCGACGGCAAGTCGGGCGCGCTCAAGCCGAACGAGGTGCGCTACTACACCTCGATGGCGATCGACGCCGCACTGAACGCCGCAGCAGCGGCGGCTTCGCCGAGCTTCGGTGCCAATGACGTCGGCGGCAATGCGCGTCTGCGCATCAGCTCGCCGACCTCGTCGATCCGCGTGCAGAACTACGTCTACAACCCGGCCAACGGCAACTTCATCGAAGCCTCGTCGGCCCAGGGCGACGACGGCCCCGACTACAGCCGCGCTGCCGACCGCGACAACAAGTAATCGGACGGCTCGGGTCCGTTGCGACACAGGCGGGAGCTTCGGCTCCCGCCTTTTTTCTTTGGCACGAGCAGAGCGCTCGACGTCCGATCGCCACGCTCCCCTCTTCACGTTCCGACCGATGCTCCTCGGCCAGCTCCTGCTTGCACAGGGTGCGCTGACACAGCCCGACATCGACCGCGCGCTGGCCGAACAGGCGCGCGTCGAGCCGGCACCGCGCCTGGGCACCCTCCTCATCCGGCACGGCGTCGTCTCCGAGACCACGCTGTACGAAGCGCTGACGCGCCAGCTCGGCCTGCCGCAGTGGCAGGCGGGCGCCCATGAAGAACTGCAGCGCCAGGCGGCCGCCGCCCTGGGCACGCGGCTCGCACTGCCCGAGGCCCTGGCGCGCCGCTGGCTGGCCTTCACCTGCCCGCAAGGCACAGCCGCGCTCGCGCTGGTGGCCTGCGATCCATTGCAGCCCGAACTGCTCGAGCATGTGCAGCGCCTCGCGGCGGGCCGCATCGTGCAGCCGATGCTGGCCACCAGCCAGGAGATGCTCCAGGCGCTGGCTGCGCTGTACATCGGTGCCGCCCAGGCCCCGGCTGCGCTGGCCGGCAGCATCGACCTGCGTCGCCTGGCGCAGGACGCGCCGATCGTCGCTTTCGTGGCCTCGCTGCTGGCGCGCGGGACAGACCTCGGCGCCTCGGACATCCACGTCGAGGCCGCCGCCGAGGGCTTCGCGATCCGCTACCGCGTCGACGGCGAACTGCGCTATGCCGAGACGCATGCGCGCGCCCAGTTCGACGCCGTGGTGAGCCGCATCAAGCTCATCGCCGGACTCGACATCGCCGAGCGCCGGCTGCCGCAGGACGGGCGCTTCTCGACGCGTGCCGCCGGCATCGACACCGAGGTGCGCGTGAGCGTGATCCCGGGCGTGCAGGGCGAGTCGGTGGTGCTGCGGCTGCTGCCCAAGACGGCGCAACGGCGCTTCCAGCTCGATGCCCTGGGCCTCGAAGCCGACCACCTGGCGCTGCTCGGGCAGTGGCTCGGCGCGCCCGACGGCATCATCCTCGTCACGGGCCCCACCGGCTCGGGCAAGAGCACGACGCTGTACGCGGCGCTGGCCGCCACCGACGTGGCCGGCACGCGCGTGCTGACGGTGGAAGATCCGGTCGAGTACCAGTTGCCGGGCGTGACGCAGTTCCAGGTGCAGGCCGATATCGGCTTCACCTTCCCGGCTGCGCTGCGTGCAATCTTGAGGCACGACCCGGACACGATCATGATCGGCGAGATCCGCGACACCGAGACCGCGCGCATCGCCATCCAGGCCTCGCTCACCGGCCACAAGGTGCTGTCGACGCTGCACACCAACGACGCCGCGTCGGCCTACGTGCGGCTCGTGGACATGGGCATCGAGCCGTTCCTGCTCGCCGCCAGCGTGCGCGGCGTGATCGCGCAGCGGCTGATCCGGCGCCATTGCCGCCACTGCGCCGTACCCTTGCCGTTGGCCGAGCTGCCGCCGAAGCTGGTGCAGGCCGCCGCCGCGCTGGGCCTCGACGCAGCCGACTACCGCGGGCTGCGCCCGGTGGGCTGTGCGCGCTGCAGCGGCACCGGCTACCGAGGGCGCACCGGCGTGCACGAGTTCCTGCCCACGACCGACCGGCTGCGCCAGCTGCTCGCCGGCGGCGACATCTCGCCGCGCGCGCTGCGCGCCTGCGCGCCGGCACGCTTCCGACCGCTGCAGCACGACGGCCTGCTGAAGTTCTGGCAGGGTCAGACCAGCGTGGCCGAAGTGCTGTCGCTGCCGAGCGGCGAGACGGCGCTGGAGGCGGAGCCTTGAGCGCGTCGAGCGCGTCGAGCGCGTCGAACGCGTCGAGCGCCTGAGCGCGTGCGCGGTCGCCGTCGCGGACGGTCGGCGCGGCGCGCCACACATACGTCCGTCGCTGCGCAACGCGGCGCCGGCGGACGCCGAACGCAAGTCGCCCCGGCGAGAAATCTTGCTGCGCCCGAGCAGCGGCCGCGGCGCGCGCGCGCGACCATGCGGTAGCCTCGCAGCATCGCCCCCGGCGCGTGCCACGCCGGGCCTGCCCGAACCCGAGCCCGACCCCGAACCGCGAGTCGCCCCTCCCCCATGAAAGTCACCGTCATCGGCACCGGCTACGTCGGCCTCGTCACCGGCGCCTGTCTCTCGGAGATGGGCAACCACGTGATGTGCCTGGACATCGACGCGCGCAAGATCGCGCTGCTGAAGGAAGGCCGCATCCCGATCCACGAGCCCGGGCTCGAGGACATCGTGCGGCGCAACGCTGCGGCCGGGCGGCTGGACTTCACCACCGACACCGCGGCCGCGGTGGCGCACGGCACGCTGCAGTTCATCGGCGTGGGCACGCCACCCGACGAGGACGGATCGGCCGACCTGAGGCATGTGCTGGCGGCGGCGCGCGAGATCGGGCGCCACATGACCGACTACAAGGTCGTGGTCGACAAGAGCACGGTGCCGGTGGGCACGGCCGACAAGGTGCGCGCGGCCATCGCCGCGGCGCTGGCCGAACGCGGCGCGGGCGGCACCGCCGCAGCGGGCGGCACGAGCGCCGTGAGCGGGCTGCGCTTCGCCGTGGTGTCGAACCCCGAATTCCTGAAGGAGGGCGCGGCGGTCGAGGACTGCATGCGCCCGGACCGCATCATCCTGGGCGCCGACGACGAGGAGGCGATCCTGCTGATGCGCGCGCTCTACACGCCCTTCATGCGCAACCACGAGCGCATGTTCGTGATGGACCTGCGCAGCGCCGAGTTCACCAAGTACGCGGCCAACGCGATGCTGGCCACGCGCATCAGCTTCATGAACGAGCTGGCGCTGCTGGCCGAGCGCGTGGGCGCCGACATCGAGGCGGTGCGCCGCGGCATCGGCGCCGACCCGCGCATCGGCACGCATTTTCTCTACCCCGGCACCGGCTACGGCGGCAGCTGCTTTCCCAAGGACGTGCAGGCGCTGCAGCACACGGCGCGCGAGGCCGGCATGGAGCTGGGCGTGCTGCGCGCGGTGGAGGCGGCCAACGAGCGCCAGAAGCAGGTGCTGGTGACGAAGATCGTCGAGCACTTCGGCGAGGACCTGAGCGGGCGCACCTTCGCGCTGTGGGGCCTGGCGTTCAAGCCCAACACCGACGACATGCGCGAGGCGCCCAGCCGCGTCATCGTGCGCGAACTGGCGCGCCGCGGCGCCGCGCTGCGCGCCTACGACCCGGTGGCGATGGACGAGGCTGCGCGCGCGCTCGAAGGCACGCCGCGCCTGGCCTTCGTGCCGAATCAGGCGGCCGCACTCGAGGGCGCCGACGCGCTGGTGCTGGTGACCGAATGGCGCGAGTTCCGCAACCCCGACTTCGACGCGATGAAGGCCGCACTCGTGCAGCCGCTCATCTTCGACGGACGCAACCAGTACGACCCGGCGCTGCTGAAGTCGCTCGGCTTCGATTACCGGTGCATCGGCCGGCCGCGGTGAGCGCATTGCGGGCACCCTGACCCGCAAACCGAATGCCCTCGGCATGAAAACCACCATCGAATTGCCCGAAGCCCTGCAGCGCGAACTCGAGGCGCGCGCTGCGTCGGAAGGCCGCACGGTGCCCGAGCTGATGCTCACCTTGCTTCGGCACGCGCTGGCAGAACCTGCGCGCCCGTCGCGCGCTGCCCACCGCAGCCAGCCGCCGACGGTCGAGGCTGGCGGCCCTCTGCCGCTTACCGACGCCAGCAATGCGGGCCTGTTCGAGTTGCTCGACAGCGGCGGTTGATGGCGTCCAGGGCGAGGGGGCTGCACCGAACCCGCCGCCGCCGCGGCGGCGAGACGGCCGTCGGGCGGCCTTTGCGGTGCAGGCGGGCCTACACCTCATGATTCTCGACGCCGGCCTCGGCCGTCGCCCAGGGCTCGCGCGCCCGCGCCGACAGGCTGCTGCGGCATGTCCCGGATCATCTGCCGCCCGAGCCATGCTCACGCCCCGCTGAAACGCCCTTACGCGGCTCACCTCGCACATGACCACCACCGCCCCCCTCGTCGACATCATCGCCGGCGCGCGCCCCAACTTCATGAAGATCGCGCCGATCCTGCGCGCGATAGGCGAGCGCCGGGCCGACCCCGCGATCCGCAGCCGCCTGCGCTGCCGCCTCGTGCATACCGGCCAGCACTACGACGCGCGCATGTCGGGCGACTTCTTCACGCAGCTCGGCATCCCGGCGCCCGACGTCAACCTCGAGGTCGGCTCGGGCACGCAGGCCGAGCAGACGGCGGCCATCATGACGCGCTACGAGCGGCTGCTGCTCGACGCGCCGAGCGCGCTGTGCCTGGTGGTGGGCGACGTCACCTCGACGATGGCCTGCGCGATCGCCGCGCAGAAGCTGCATGTGCCGGTGGCGCACGTCGAAGGCGGCATCCGCTCGGGCGACTGGACGATGCCCGAGGAGATCAACCGCCTGGTCACCGACGCGATCACCAACTGGTTCTTCACCACCAGCGAGGCGGCCAACGCCAACCTGCGCCGCGCCGGCGTGCGCGACGAGGCGATCTTCTTCGTCGGCAACACGATGATCGACACGCTGCTGGCCAACCTCGAGCGCCTGCGCCCGCCCGCGTTCTGGGCCGAGGCCGGGCTGCAGCCGGGCGGCTACTTCGTGATGACGCTGCACCGCCCGGCCAACGTCGACGACGCGGCCGGCTTCGCTCGGCTCATCGCCGCTGTGGGCGCGGCCACGCGCGGGCTGCCGGTGGTGTTTCCGGTGCACCCGCGCACCGCCAAGACGCTGGCCGCGCTGCCCGCGCGCCCCGCGCATCTGCTGACGGTGGAGCCGCAGCCCTACCTCGAATTCAACTACCTCGTGCGCCACGCCAAGGGCGTGATCACCGACAGCGGCGGCATCACCGAAGAGACCACCGTGCTCGGCGTGCCCTGCGTGACGCTGCGCGACAGCACCGAACGGCCCGAGACGGTGACGCTGGGCACCAACGAGCTGATCGGCACCGATCCGGCGGCGATCGCGCCGGCGCTCGACCGGCTCTTCGCCGGGCAGTGGAAGACGGGCGCCATCCCCGAGCTGTGGGACGGCCGCACCGGGCGGCGCATCGCCGAGATCCTGGAGCGGCTGATCGTGCGCTGAGTGCGGCCTGCGCGCGGGCTACGCCGCCAAGCGGTCGCGCAGCGTCTTCGGGCGACCGCCGGGCCGGCCGTTGGCACGTGCGGCAGCGGCCTTGGCCAGGCGTCCTGCCGGCTTTGCGGTTGCGACAGCGGACTCGTCGTCACGGGTCGTCATCGAGCTTGCCCCGCTCGGTGCACGGATGCACCGGTCGTCTCGTCGTGCACCGCCGGCCGGTACTCGGGCACCGCGCGCTGCAGTTGCGCGCGCGTCGCGTCGTCGCCGCCCGCGCCACCGTCGCCGCCGTCGCCGTCCGCGCCGCCGTCGGTGCCCTCACCGCCTTCGGCCGCCCAGCGCAGCAATTCTTCGATCTCGGCGCCGGGCGCGCCGAGCCGGGCCACGCGCAGCCGCGGCACCGGCGTGGGCAGGGTGTCGTCGGCCGCGGCCAGCAGTTCCTCGTACATCTTCTCGCCGGGGCGCAGGCCGGTGAACTCGATGCCGATCTCGTCGACGGTGTGGCCGGCAAGCCGGATGAGGTCGCGCGCGAGGTCGACGATCTTCACCGGCTCGCCCATGTCGAGCACCAGCACCTGGCCGCTGGCGCCGACGACGGCCGCCTGCAGCACCAGCGCCACCGCCTCGGGGATGGTCATGAAGTAGCGGATCACCTCCGGGTGCGTCACCGTCACCGGGCCGCCGCGCGCGATCTGCTCCGTGAACTTCGGGATCACGCTGCCGCTGGAGCCGAGCACGTTGCCGAAGCGCACCGCGATGAAGCAGGTGCCGGGGTGTCGCCCGGCCAGCCGGCTCAGTGCCATCTCGGCGGCGCGCTTGGTCGCGCCCATCACGTTGGTCGGGTTCACCGCCTTGTCGGTGCTCACCAGCACGAAGCGCTCGGCGCCGCTCTCGGCGGCCGCGCGCGCGGCGTTGTCGGTGCCCAGCGTGTTGTTGCGCAGCGCAGCCAACGCGTTGCGCTCCTCCATCAGCGGCACGTGCTTGTAGGCCGCGGCGTGGAACACGACCTGCGGCCGCCACTCGGCGCAGGTGGCGCGCAGGTGCGCGAGATCCTTCACGTCGCCGATCAGCGCCACCAGTTCGAGCGCGGGCGCGGTCTCGCGCAGCTCCTGCTCGATGCTGTAGAGGTTGAACTCCGAGAGCTCGTACAGCACCAGCCGCGCCGGCCGGTGGTGCGCCACCTGGCGACACAGCTCGCTGCCGATGCTGCCGCCCGCGCCGGTCACGAGCACCGTCTTGCCGGCGAGCACGCGCTCGATGCCCGCCGCGTCCAGCGCCACCTGCTCGCGGCCGAGCAGATCCTCGGGCTCGATGTCGCGCAGCCGCTCGATGCGCGCGCGCCCGGCGCGCAGCTCCTCGACGCCCGGCACCGTGAGCACCGGCAGCCCGGTGCCGGCAGCCAGCTCGAGCGCGCGCCGGCGCTGGGCCGGCGTGGCCGCGGGCAGCGCCACGATGACATGGGTGGCGCTGGCACGCAGCGCCGGCTCGGCCAACCGCCCGAGGCCGCCGAGAACCGGCACGCCGCCGATGCGCGCGCCCTGCTTGCCCGGGTCGTCGTCGAACAGGCCGAGCACGATCCAGCCCTGCGGCTGCAGCCCGGCGATGAGCAGCCGCGCGGCCTCGCCGGCGCCGAGCACGAGCGCGCGGCGGATCTCGCCCGCGGCCCCGGCGATGCGCGAGCGCGCGTGCTCGTAGGTCATGCGGTAGGCGATGCGCACCAGCACCAGGCCCATCAGCGACACCAGCGGGTGCAGCGCGAGCACCGCCCGCGGCACCTTGCGCAGCCCCAGACCCATCACGAGCGCGGCAGCCACGGCGCCGGCCACCAGGCAGGCGAGCGTGAGCCGCTGCACCTCGCCGAAGCCCGAGAAGCGCCACATGCTCTGCGGCACCTTGAACAGCAGGTTGGCCAGCAGGTACAGCGCCACCACACCGAGCATCACCCAGGCGTCGTAGCCCGGGCGCGCGCTCAGCCAGCGCTCGAAGCCGAGGCGGAAGAGATAGGTGGCGTTCCAGCAGCCCGCCACCACCAGCGCGTCGACCAGCAGCGACAGCGGCTCGCGGTGCGGGCGCAGGCGCGCCAGCGCGACGTCGAGCCGGCGCCAGAAGGCTGCCGCTGCAGCATCGCGCTTCATCGCGAGCCCGCCAGCACGCGCAGCGTGCGCCACAGCACGGCCAGGTCGGTGCCCAGCGTGGCCTGCGCGGCGTAGTCGGCCGCGCGCTGCACCTTGCGCGGCAGGATGACCTCGACGTATTCGCGCTCGGGGTCGGCGGCGCGCGCCAGCAGCGCCGCCTCGTCGATGAACTCGAGCGAGGCCGGATCGGTGATGCCCGGCCGCACGGCGAGCGCGCGCTCGCGCAGCGCCGGCGGGTAATGCGCCACATAGCGCGGCACCTCGGGGCGCGGGCCCACCAGGCTCATCGAGCCGGCGAGCACGTCGAGCAGTTGCGGCAGCTCGTCGATGCGGCTGCGGCGCAGCCAGCGGCCGCTGCGCGTGATGCGCAGGTCGTCGCCGACGGTGAGTGCCGGCCCCGGCGCAGACCCCGGTGTGTGGCGCATGGTGCGGAACTTGTGGATGCGAAACGTCACGCCGTGGCGGCCGACGCGCTCCTGGCGGAAGAACACCGGGCCGGGCGAGTCGAGCCTGACGATGGCGGCCACGACGAGCAGCAGCGGCGCGAGCACGACGAGCGCGAGCGCGGCGACGATCAGGTCGAACAGGCGCTTGGCCATCGTCGCACGCCTGCGCCGGCGCGTCGCGCGGGTGCCCGCGCCGCTCCGTCGCGCCCGCCGCACGCACCGGGGACGCCGCAGCGCCGGTCGGCCGAGCAGCCCTTGCCGATGGCTCGCATGCCGTGCATGCCGTGCATGCCGTGCATGCCGTGCATGTCGTGCAATCGGCCCGCCGCCATTCAGGCCGCCAGCGCCGCGCGCACCGCGGCGACCACACGCTCGACGTCGCCATCGCTCATGCGCGTGTAGATCGGCAGGCTCGCGAGGCGCTCGTAGGCGCGCTGGCTGGCCGGGAACATCGCCGGCTCGAGTTTGTAGCGCTCGCGCCAGTACGGGTGCTGGTGCAGCGGCACGTAGTGCACGCTCGCGCCGATGCCCTGCTCGAACAGGCGCTCGACGAAGCGCTCGCGCGTGATGCCGGCGGCCAGCGCGGCGTCGGCCAGCCGCACGGGGTACAGATGCCAGGCGTGGGTGTCGCCGGCCGGGGCCTGCGCCGGCAGCACGAGCGGCAGCGCGGCGAAGGCGGCGTCGTAGCGCGCCGCGATCTCGGCGCGCCGCTGCCGGAAGGCGTGCGCCTTCTTCAACTGCTGGATGCCGAGCGCCGCCGCGATGTCGGTCAGGTTGTACTTGAAGCCCGGCGCCACGATCTCGTAGTACCAGCTCGGCACCTTGGCGGTGAAGCGGTCGAAGGCGTCGCGGCTGATGCCGTGCAGGCGCATCACGCGCGCGCGCGCGGCCAGCGCCTCGTTGCGCGTCACGAGCATGCCGCCTTCGCCGGTGGTGATGGTCTTGGTGGCGTAGAAGCTGAAGACGGTGGCGTCGCTGGCCAGCGTGCCGACGAGGGCTCCGCCCACCGTCGTGGGCAGCGCATGCGCGGCGTCTTCGACCACCTTCAGCCCGTGGCGCGCGGCAATGGCCAGCAGGTGCGGCATGTCGGCCGCCAGGCCGCCGTAGTGCACCGGCACGATGGCCTTGGTGCGCGGGCCGATCGCCGTCTCGACCGCAGCGGGATCGATGTTGAACGTGACCGGGTCGACGTCGACCAGCCTGACGTCGGCGCCGAGATAGCGCGCCACCTCAGCGCTGGCCGTGAACGTGTGCGTGGTGGTGATGACCTCGTCGCCGGGCCCGATGCCGAGCGCCTCGAGCGCCAGATGCAGCCCGGCGGTGGCCGAGTTCACCGCCACCGCCTGCAGCGAGGCGTCGCCCAGGAAGGCGGCGAAGTCCTGCTCGAAGCGGCGCGCCTTGGGGCCGGTGGTGATCCAGCCCGAGCGCAGCGTGTCCACCACTTCGGCGATCTCGTCCTCGCCGATCTCGGGCAGGGCAAAGGGAAGAAAAGCGGGGCTCATGGGAGGGTTCGCGCTGGGGGCCGAGGGCGGTTGAACCGGGGGGGGCAATCTGGTGCCGAGTCTACGGGGCCGGCAGTGCCGCATCAGGCCCAAAGTGCCCCCAGTTCCTGCAACGGCAGCACTTCGACCCCCTCGGCCAGCGGGTAGCGTCGTGCCACCGGCGCCACGACATAGGCCTGCTCGATGCGCAGGTCGCGCAACGCCTGCCAGAAGCCGCGTGCGGGCTTGGGCGCCGAGGAGAACTTGACCTCCACGGCCACGGTCCGTGCGCGGTGCTCGACGATCAGGTCGATCTCCGCGCCCACGGCGGTGCGATAGAAGCTCAACTGCGCATCGGCCGGCAGCTGCGCCGCCAGTTGCTCGACCACGAAACCTTCCCACGAAGCGCCGGCCACGACGTGGCCCTGCAAGTCGCGCACCGTGGCCAGGCCCAGCAAGGCGTGCAGCAGGCCGCTGTCGCGCAGATAGACCTTGGGCGATTTCACCAGCCGCTTGCCCAGGTTCGGCAGGAAGGGCGGCAGCCGTCGCACCATCAGCGTGTCGACGAGGACGTCGAGGTAGCGCGTGACCGTACTGTGGGACACGCCGCCCAGCGACTGCCCCAGTTGCGAGGCATTGACCATCTGTCCCTGCAGGTGCGCCAGCATCTGCCACAAGCGGCGCAGCGTCTCGGCTGGAATGCGCAGGCCCATGCCGGGCAAGTCGCGCTGCAAGAATGTACGGATGAAGTCCTGCCGCCAGGTGAACGAGGCCTCGTCGTCGGGCGCGAGCCAACTCATGGGAAACCCGCCCCGCAGCCACAGCGACTGCAGAGCCGCCAGGTCGAGCTTCAGCTCGGCGACCACAAGCGGCGTCAACTCCAGGTACGACACGCGCCCGGCCAGCGACTCCCCCGACTGCCGCAGCAGATCACGCGACGCCGAGCCCAGCAGCAGGAAGCGCCCGGGACGACGGTCGGCGTCGATCTCGGGGCGCAGCGCCTCGAACAGGTGCGGCAGGTGCTGCACCTCGTCGAGCACCAGCAGGCGGTCGCGGTGGGCGGCCAGGAAGAGTTCGGGACGGCCGAGAGCGGCACGGTCCGACTCGCGCTCCAGGTCCAGCAGCAGCGCGCCGGGGTACCGTGCCGCGATCTCCCTGGCCAGCGTGGTCTTGCCCACCTGGCGCGGACCGAGCAGCACGACGGCGGGAGCCTGGCGCAGGCGTTGCAGCACCTGATCTTGCAGACCCCGGGAAATCATCGTTGCATTTTGATTATCTGCCGATCAATTTGCAATATTGCGCTTTGCTGTCGGCCTCGCACGAACGCCGCCCGACGCATCAGAGCCTGTGAAGATGCGAATCACGCGCGCGATTCATATCTTCACGGGCTCAGTCCTTGCCCAGCCAGGCCAGGACATGCGTGCGCAGCAGCGGCAGCGCGTTGGCGACGCCGTACAGCGCCGGGTGCACGCGGCACAGGGCCCGCGCCAGCGGCGGCGCCAGCGTGACGCGGCGTGCGTCGATGCGCGCCCGGGGGAAGAGCTCGCGCAGGCGCGCGAGCGGCACGCCGCGCACGTCGGGGTTGCGCGGGTTGTCGTAGGTGAAGTCGTACCAGAGCACGGCGCCGCCGGGCTTCACCCAGGACCACATCGCATCGGCCAGGCGCTGCTGGAAGGCACGCTCGAGCAGCGAGCTGAAGACGGTGGAGGCGAGCACCAGGTCCTGCGAGGCAACGGCGATCGGCGCCGCCGCGGCGTCGCCTTCGAGCAGCGTCAGCGCCGCGGGCAGCACGGCGCGCGCCTCGGCCAGGCGCTCGGGCAGCAGTTCGATGCCGGCGAGCCGCGCCGGCGCGAAGCCCAGCCGCAGCAGCTCGAGCAGATTGCCGCCGCCGCCGCAGCCGACCTCGACGAGACGCAGCGCGGCCGGCTCGGTGCGGCCGTGGCGCCGCAGCAGCGCGATGAGCGCGCGCTGGCGCTCGTGCACCGACTGCCACACCTCGGGGCGCAGCAGGCTGTAGCGGCCGGCCAGGCCGGCGGCGCTGCGCCGCGCGTAGCGGGCGGCGACGGCGCGCGTCTCGTCGTGCGGGTTCACTGCAGCGCCTCGATGAACCGGCGCGCCAGCACCGGGTAGGTGTGGTGCGCGAGCACGTAGGCGCGGCCGCGCTCGCCCATCGCCTGGCGCTCCTCGGCCGGGAGCGCGGCGAGCCGGCGCAAACCCGTCGCGGCGGCCGCGCCGTTCTCGGCCTCGACACTCGCGCCGCAGCGCGCCTCGCCGACCGGATCGTTGCCGGCCTCGATGGACATCAGCACCGGGCGCGCCGCCATCATGTAGTCCATCAACTTGTTCGGCGAGATGCCGAAGCGAAACAGCGGCTGCTTCTTCAGACCGATGTAAGCGATCTGTATGCGATCGAGGAATGCCGCCACCTGCGACTTGGGGATCGGCGGCAGCAAGGTCACGTGCCGCAGCGACTCGGCACGCACGCGCTGTTCGAGGTGTCCGCGCAAGTGGCCGTCTCCGATCAGCACGAACGCGAAGGCTTCGTCGCGCAGCAGACGCGCGGCGTCGAGCAGCGCGTCCAAGGCGTTGGGCGGGCCCATGGCGCCTGCATACCCCACGACAATCCGTCCGCCGCGCCGGGCGTCGTCGACCGCGCGCGCTGTCTGCGCGTCGAGCGGCTCCGGCCCCTGCTCCCATTCCTGCGGATCCACCCCGTTGGGTACGACATGCAGTTTGCGCAGGTCGAGGCCGCGCCGTGCCAGGTGCTCGTGCACCTTGGGCAGGATCGAAATCACTCGATCCGCGTCGCGGCAGGCGGTGTCCTCGGCCCATTGGCATGCGAGCGCGAACGGATGCAGGCGCGACATGCCGGAAAGCTCGATCAGCGACAGCGGCCACAGGTCGTGTACCTCGTGCACGAGCTGCGCGCCGGCCATCCGCGCGATGCGGCGCGCCGGCCAGATGTCCAGCGGATAGGTCGAGGAGGCGATCACCGCATCGGGCCGGAACTCGGCGGCCCAACGCGCTGCATCACGCCACAGGGCGCGCAGATAGGCGAGTATGTTGCGCATGCGCCCGACGCCGTTGCCGACGTAGCGCGGCGTAGGCAGCCAGCGGTATCCGATCCCGTCGATCGGTTCATCGCCGGCTTCGGGCTGGCGCGCGCGCACATGCGAGAAGTCGGCTGCGACGATCTGCACCCGGTGCCCCATCCGCACCCACTCGCGCGCGAGGTAGTAGGGTCGGTACTCCATGCCGAGCCGCGGCGTACCGGCATAGTGGTTCAGGTAGAGCAGCCTCATGCGTCGAGGTCCCGCGCCAGCCGCTCGACGATCCGCCGCGCCGCATCGCCCTTGCCGTACGGCTGCACGGGCGCGCCACGCGTGCCCAGTGCCGCCAGGAGCGTCGCATGCACCGCTTCCGCGTCGTGCGGCGGAGCCAGGCGGTTCCAGCCCGCGGCGACGAGTTCCTCCCACTCGGTCTCGTCGCGCAGGGTCACACACGGCACGCCGTGAAAGAACGCTTCCTTCTGCACGCCGCCGGAGTCGGTGGCGATCAACACCGCGTTGCGCTCCAGGCGGACCATGTCCAGGTAGCCGACCGGCCCGCTCAGCATCAGCCCCTGCAGCGCGATCCCGTGCGCGTCGAGCAGCGCGCGCGTACGCGGGTGCAGCGGCCAGACCACCGGCAGGCGCGTCGCGAGCCGGCGCAGTGCCGCCACGATCGCGGCGAGCCGTGCCGGGTCGTCGGTGTTCTCCGCACGGTGCACCGTGGCCAGCACGAACGCCTGGCCGGCGAGGCCGAGCACATCGAGCACTCCGCCTTCGCGTCCCGCGCGCGCGCCTTGATGCAGTGCCACGTCGAACATGACGTCGCCCACCGCGACGATGCTCGAAGGATCGGCGCCTTCGCGCAGCAGATGCCGGCGCGCCGCCTCGGTAGGCGTGAACAGCCAGCGTGAGATGCGGTCGGTGAGGATGCGGTTCACCTCCTCGGGCATGAGCAGATTGAACGAGCGCAGTCCGGCCTCCACGTGCGCCACCGGCACATGCAGCTTGACGGCGGCCAAGGCCCCGGCGAGCGTGGAGTTGGTGTCGCCGTAGACGAGCACCGCGGCCGGCTTCGCCTGCAGCACCACGGGCTCGATGGCCGCCAGCATGCGCCCGGTCATCGCGCCGTGGCCGCCGCCGTGGATTCCGAGCCGATGCGACGGCGGGGCCATGCCCAGCTCGGCGAAGAACACCTCGGACATGTCGTCGTCGAAGTGCTGGCCCGTGTGGACCAGCACCTCGCGCAGCACGCCGCTGTCGGCCAGCGCATGCGACACCACGCTGGCCTTGATGAATTGCGGTCGCGCACCGACCACGGTCAGCACGGTCCTCATCGGCTCGGCACTCCCGGCGCATGGCGACGCGCGTCGCGCGCGTGCGGCCGCCGCGGTGCGGCTGAGATCGGCACCCGATCGCCCGTCCGCACACACTCCTGCGCCGGGCGGCAGGGCCGGCACGCCTTCGCGAACAAGGGCGGAGCGCGATGGCGGCTGATGGAGGGCATGTTCAAGCTGCGGGCCCCAGGGAATTGTCGTGCGCGGGCCTGCGTCTCAGCAGGCCCAGGCGCGCGACCACGGCGGCGAAGGCGAGCAGCACGAGCAGGCGTGCTCCGACCGCATCCATGGCGCGCGCGGCGGCCAGCGCTGCCGCATAGGCCGCCAGTGCCATGCCGATGGGCTGCCACGCCACGGGCAGGCGGTACAGGCGCTGGCCGGCGACCCACCAGCAGCCGAAGTAGGCCGCCGCGGCGACGAGGTTGGCGAGCGCAGCGCCGAACGCACCGTAGTGCGGGATCAGCGCGCCGTTGAGGGCCAGCGACAGCACCGCGGCCGCCGCCGTGATGACCAGCTGCGCACCGGTGGCGCGCGCGATGCCCAGACCCGGAGCGAACACGTACATCTGCGCCAGCAGCGCGGCCGGTGCCAGCCAGGGCAGGAGCGCGGCCGCAGGGCCGTACGCAGCGGCCGCGACGCGCACCAGTTCGGGTGCGAACAGGCTTACCGCCAGGCACAGCACAAGCGCCAGCGCGACAAAGGCGGCAAACAGGCGCGCCAGCTGCTTCGGCACGGCGGCGTCGCGGTGATGCAGGTACACGAGCGGCGTGAGCGCGCCCTGCACGCCGACGACCAGCAGCGTGGTCAGCGCCGCGATGCGCGAGGCCACCGAATACTGCGCCACCTGCTCGAGGCCGGCGAACGCACTCAGCAGGCCGCGATTTCCGTAGAAGGCGGCGAAGGCGGCCACGCCGGCCGGCACCAGCGGCAGCGAGAACGCCAGCATGCGCCGCAGTGCGAAGCGGTCCAGCGGGCCGAACGCGGCGCCGCGCAGCAGCGCGGCCGCGGTTGCGGCGGCGCACAGCGCGGCCAGTGCCTGGCCGGCGAGCACGCCGACGAGCCCGCCGAGCAGGCCGCCGATGACGCCCAGGCCAAGTGCCAGCGCCGCATTGAGCACGCTCACGGCGCCATAGGCCAGCGGCCGGCGCGACCAGCGGAATTGCGCATGCAATTGCAGGAAGACGCCGTTGAGCGCCATTTGCCCCAGGCCGACGGCGAGCGCGCCGCCATAGGCGCGCGAGCCGATCCAGTACGCCGCCAGCAAGTCGGTGCAGGGCAGCGCCAGGGCCAGCGCCAGCGCATAGGCCGCGACGGTGAAGGCAAGCGCGGTGGCTGCCAGCCGCCGGCGCGCGGCGTCGTCCGCCGCATCGGCCCACTCGCGCGCCATGCCCTGCCCGACCTCGAGCGGCACCACCAATGCAACGAGCACGCCGGCCGTGGCGATCAGATCGAGGGCCGCGTAGTCGGCCTGCGGCAGCAGACGCGAGTACACGGGAACGACGAGAAACGCCAGGCCGCGTGCCAGGACGGCCGAAGCGGCATAGATGCTGCCGTCACGCAGGATCTCGCCGATCACGACGGCTCCTGCGCCCACGCGACGAACGCCGCTTCGAGCTGCGGCTTGTCGGCCAGGGCCAACGCCGCGCGCCCCCCGTACGCCAGCAGGCGGCGCACGCGCTCGCGTGCAGCGCCCGCATCGAGGCCGCAGCCCTCCAGGTAGTGGACCCCGAGCGGATCGAACAGCCAGGATGCCGGCCGCTCGCCCTGCAGCAGCCGCACGATGCGCGCGGCGACACGCTCGCAGGCCCATTCCTCGACCACGAAACGCCGCGCATCGGCAGCCAGCGTGTGCAGCGCGCCGCGGTCGCGCGCCAGCGCCTCCAGCGCCTGCTCGAAGCGCTCGGGCAGCACGAAGCACGAGGGCGGCAGCGGTGCGCCCAGCAGCGCTTCGGGCATGCCGGCGGCGAAATAGCCGCCCACCAGCGTCGCCCGACCGAGTTGCGCGGCTTCGGTCGCCAGACCCGCCATCGGCGTATCGGAGTAGAGCTGGTCGAGCACCAGATCGGCGCCGCCGATCGCGGCGAGCACGGCACGGTTGTCCAGCCCACCGAGGGTTATGAGATCGATCGGCACGCCGCGCGCTCTTACCGCGGCAACGGCCGCCTCGATGCGCGCGCTGCCCTTGACGCCCGGGTTCGACGGGCTGTGCACGACGCGCAGCGTCTGCTGCGGGAGCTGCAGCGGCGGCGGGCGGCAGTCCGTTGGCGGCAGATCGCGCGGAAAGCCGACGGCGAACCAGTTCACCACCGCCGCCCGATGGAAATGCGCGGTTGCCGGCGCGTTGATGCAGCACGCGCCGCCGCGCTCGAAGCGCTGCACGCGCCGCTGCGTGCGCCGCGTTGCGCGGGCCAGCCGCGCCGCGTCGTCGCCGGGCACGGCGCCATTGATGTAGGGCGGGCGGGCGTCGCTGCCCACGAACAGCACCACCACCGGCCGGCTCAGCCGTCGCAGCAGCCACAGCTCGAGCGCGGTGTTCGTGATGGAGCGTCCGCAGGTGAAGACGAAGGCGTCGAAGCGCGCCAGCGCCCAGGCCAGCACCGGCCAGGCGAGTGCGAGATGGACCAGCGCGGCCAGTCCCTTGGCCAGCGGGCGCTGCCACGGCAGGCGGCGCGCGCGCGTACCGCTGCGCGACCAGGCGCGCAGCAACCTGGGGCCACGGGCGCCGGAGCCGTAGCCGAACGGGTGCTCGGATTCGAGCACCGGCTCGGCGTCGATACCCAGCGTGCGAAAGCCGCCCACCAGCCCCTGCACGATGCCTGCGGCCTCGGTCGGCCCGACGAACACGCGCCGCAGCGCCATGTTCTTCAGCCGCTGCGCTGCGCCTGCAGCTCGGCTCGCAGCCCGGCGACGAAGGCCTCGTCCACCTGCGAGATCGGCTTGGCCGGCGCGCCGGCCACGATGGCGCCGGGCGCCACGTCGTGCGTCACCACCGACATCGGCAGCACGATCGCGCCGTCGCCGAGCGTGACGCCCGGGTTGAGCACGGCGTGGCCGACGACGTAGCAACCCTTGCCGATCGCCGTGGGCCGCCGGATCACATGCGCACCGCCCGGGTGGTTGGCGTGCATCAGGTTGGCCAGCACGCTGGTGTGCGTCCAGACGTAGACGCCGACGCCGATCGTGGCGTGGTCACCGAGAGTCAGCCCGCCGCTGGCGTCGAGGTAGGCGTGCTCGCCGATCCATACATGCTCGCCGCATACGAGCCTGTCGGGCATGAGGATCTTGGCGTTTTCGCGCACGCGGCAGCTGGCCGGCAGGCCGAGCAGGCGCGCGCGCTCGTCGTCGGTGAGCAGCTGGGCGAGGAAGCGCAGCGCGATGTCACGGCGCAGCGCGCGGTTGCGCTCGCTGTCCACCTGCGCGGCCAGCACCTCCTGCATCAGCGCCTCGATGCGCGGCTCGAGCCGGCGCAGGAAGTCATCGAGCATGGATGGGGCCCCGCGCCGCCGCCAGCGCCGCGCCGAGCGCCGCGGCCACGCGCGCGACCTCGGCCTCGCCGTATTGCTCGCAAAACGGCAGTGCCAGGCCCTGCGCGTACAGGCGGCGCGCCACCGACGAGGCGGCGGCCACGTCGGCGAACGAAGGCAGCGCCGACAGGCATTGCGCGCCGAGGTTGACTTCGATGCCCTGCCCGGCCAGCGCGCGGATCACCGCCGCGCAGTCGATGCCGTCGGCCAGCACCACCATGAAGGTCTGCCAGCTATGGCCGGCGTGCACGGCCGGCAGCGCGAGCAGGCCGCGCGCCTCGAGCGGCGCCAGTGCGTCGCGGTAACGCAGGGCGAGCGCCCGGCGCGCCTCCAGCCACGCTGCCAGTTGCGGCAGCTGGGCACGACCGAGCGCTGCCTGCATGTCGGTGAGCCGCAGGTTGTAGCCGGTCTCGTGGAACACGAGTCCGGTCTCGCCGCGCTCGATGCCATGGTTGCGCAGGCGGCGCAGGCGCCGCGCGAGCGCGTCGTCGTCGGTGACGAGCACGCCGCCCTCGCCGGTGGTGAGCGTCTTGCGCGGGTGCAGCGAAAAACAGCCGATCGCGCCCAGCGTGCCAGCGAGGCGCTCGCCGCAGCGCGCGCCGATGGCGCAGGCGGCGTCCTCCACCACCGCCAGGCCGTGGCGCGCCGCGAGCGCGTTCACCGCTGCCATGTCGAGCGGGTAACCGAACTCGTGTACCGGCATCAGCGCGCGCAGCCGCTCGGGGCCGCGCCAGCCCTCGATGGCCTGCTGCAGCGCCGCCGGTGTGACGCAGCAGCTCGCGGCGTCGACGTCCACCAGCACCGGTCGCGCGCCGACGAGCCTGACGACGTTGCCGGTGGCCGGGAACGTGAAGTCGGGCACCAGCACCGCGTCGCCCGGCCCGATGCCCAGTGCCACCAGCGCCAGGTGCAGCGCCGCCGTGCCCGAGCTCACGAGCACCGCGTGCCGCGTCCCCAGCCAGCGCTGCAGCTCGGCTTCGAAGGCGGCGCCCTCGGCCCCCTGCACGAGCTGGCCGCTGCGCAGCACGCCGGCGACCGCCGCGATCGCAGCCTCGTCGATGTGGGGCAGCGACAGGCGCAGCATGGGCGCGGGGCTCACCGCCGTTGGTCAGCTCTTGAAGATCGGCGCCAGCGGCGGCAGCTCGGCCTCGTGCCCGGCGATCCACTCGGCGGTGCGGCGCAGGCCCTCGTCGAGATCGACCTGCGCGGCAAAGCCGATCAGCTCGCGCGCCTTGTCGACGTTGGGGATGCGCAGCTCGATGTCGGCCGACAGCGCCGGGCGGAACCGGATCTTCGAGCGGCTGCCGGTCACGCGGCAGACCGCCTCGGCCAGGCCGTAGATCGTGACCACGGCGCGCGCGTTGCCGATGTTGAAGCTCTCGCCCACCGCCCGCGGGTGCTCGAGGCCGCACAGCACGCCCTCGACCATGTCGTCGACGTAGCACCAGGCGCGGATCTGCGTGCCGTCGCCGAAGATCAGCAGATCCTCGTGCTTGAGCGCCTTGCGGATGAAGATCGACAGCGCGCCCTCGCCGGTCTGCCCGGGTCCGTAGACGTTGAACGGCCGCACCGTCACCGTCGGCAGGCCGTGCTGCTTGAAGTAGGCGTGCGTGAGGTGCTCGCCGGCGAGCTTGCTCACGGCGTAGGTCCAGCGCGCCTCGCCGACCGCACCGGTGACCGTGCTCGCGCCCTCGCTCACCTTGAAGGCCTGCGAGCCGAACACCTCGGAGGTGCTGAACTCGAGGAAGCGCTCGACGCCGCCCGACTGCTGCGCGGCCTCGAGCGCGTTGGCCGTGCCGAGCATGTTCACGCGCATCGTCGTCACCGGGTTCTTCACCGTGCTTTCGATGCCGGCGATGGCCGCGGCGTGCACGACGATCTGCGCGCCGCGCATCGCCGCCCTCAGATGCTCGAAGTCGAGCACGTCGCCCTGCACCTGGCGCACGTTAGGGTGCGTTGCATAGGGTGTGTTCTTCAGCGTGTTGCGCGTGTAGTTGTCGTAGACGACGATGCGGTTGCGTTCGGCCAGGCGCGCGATCAGCGTGCTGGCGATGAAGCCCGCACCCCCGGTGATGAACACGGTCTTGTTCGCGATCATGGCGCGGCCTCCGGCCCCGGCGCGTGCAGTGCCGCCGCCAGCGCCTGCACGACGCGCTCCTGGTCGGCCGCGCCGAGGTCGGCGCTCATCGGCAGGCTGAGCACGCGTTCGCCGGCCCGCACGCTCGCCGGACAGTCGTCGGCCCCGCCGCAGGCGGCGTAGGCCGGCTGGTGGTGCAGCGGTATCGGGTAGTGCACCGCAGTGGGAATGCCGGCAGCCTGCAGCGCGGCTTGCACCGCGGCGCGGTTGTCGACCAGCACCGTGTACTGCGCGTACACCGAGTTCCGGTCGGGCCGCACGGCCACGCGGCCGACGCCAGGCACGCCGGCGAGCAGCTCGTCGTAGCGCGCGCCGATGGCCGCGCGCCGCTCGAGCTCCCACTCGAAGCGCCCGAGCTTGCCCAGCACCACCGCACACTGCAGCGTGTCCATGCGCCCGCCCACGCCCAGCCGCGTGTGCGTGTAGCGCGCGCTCTGGCCGTGCACGCGGATCTGCCGTGCGGCCTGCGCCAGGCGCGCGTCGTCGGTGAACAGCGCGCCGCCGTCGCCGTAGCAGCCGAGCGGCTTGCTCGGGAAGAAGCTGGTGGCGCCGAAGGTGGACAGCGCGCAGGAGCGCCGGCCGCGGTAGACCGCGCCGAAGCTCTGCGCCGCGTCCTCGATCACCGCCAGGCCGTGGCGCGCCGCGATCGCGTTGATCTCGTCCATGTCGGCCACCTGACCGTACAGGCTGACCGGCATGATCGCCTTCGTCCTCGCGGTGACCGCAGCCTCGATCAGCGAGGCGTCGATGTTGCAGGTGTCGGCTTCGATGTCGACGAAGACCGGCTTGCCGCCGGCGAGCACGATCATCTCGGCGGTGGCGGCGAAGGTGAAGGGCGTGGTGATGACCTCGTCGCCGAGCTTCAGGTCGATTGCCATCAACGCGATCAGAAGCGCCTCGGTGCCGCTGGCCACGGTGACGCAGTGCTTGCTGCCGGTGAGCGCGGCCAGCGCCGTTTCGAGCTCCTGCACCTCCGGGCCCATGATGTACTGACCGTGGTCGAGCACGCGCTGGATGCGCGCGTCGATGCTGCCCTTCAGCGCGGCATATTGGGTCTTCAGGTCGGTGAACTGCATGGGGTCACAACGCGGCCAGGGCCGCGCCGTCCAGTCGGTAGCGCTCGCCGGTCACCGGGCAGGCCGCTTCGCCCTGCCCCGATGCCGGCAGGTCCAGCCGCTCGCCGTGCCGGCTCATCCAGCCGATGCGCCGCGCCGGCACGCCGACCATCAATGCAAAGGCCGGCACATCGCGACTGACCACGGCGCCGGCGCCGACGAAGGCGTACTCGCCGATCGTCGTGCCGCAGACGACGGTGCAGTTGGCGCCCAGCGTGGCGCCGCGGCGCACCAGCGTGCGCCGGTATTCGCTCTTGCGCGGCACGGCCGAACGCGGGTTGTAGACATTGGTGAACACCATGCTCGGGCCGCAGAAGACGTCGTCCTCGAGCGTCACCGCGTCGTAGACCGAGACATGGTTCTGGATCTTCACGTTCGCGCCGATCACCACGTCGTTGCCGACGAAGACGCCCTGGCCCAGCGAGCAGCCGGGCCCGATGCGGGCGCCCGCGCTCACGTGCACCCAGTGCCAGACGCGGGTGCCTTCGCCGATGCGCGCCCCCTCGTCGACGATGGCACTGGCGTGGACGGTCGCAGCCATGGCCGTCAGAAGACGAGCGGCAGGCCCACGCGCACGCCGTCGCGCGCACTGCGGTAGGCGGCGATCACGACTTCGAGCGAGCGCAGGCCCTCGTAGCCGTCGACCTGGGCGCTCGCCTCGCCGCGCAGCGTGTCGATGACGTTGGCGTAGTAGAGCGGATGGCCGAAGCCGTATACGGACTGGGTGGCGTAGCTGGCGCTGCGCGCCTCGTCGTCGCCCGGCTGCGGCTGCGCGAACTCCCAGTGCTCGATGCGGTTGACGGCCACGCCGCCCACGCGCACGGTGCCGCGCTCGCCGAGGAGGGTGATGCTGCCTTCGAAGTTCTTGCCGTGCGTGAGCATCGTGACGTTGATGCTGGCCAGGCCGCCCGAGCGCAGGCGCAGGCTCATGACGCCGGTGTCCTCGGCCTCGATGTCGCGCGCCAGCGTGGCGGTGTAGGCATGCACGTTGTCCACCGGGCCCACCAGCCAGTCGACCATGTCGACGTAGTGGCTGGCCTGGTTGAGGAAGGCGCCGCCGTCCATGTCCCAGCGCCCGCGCCAGGGCGCGTCGTCGTAGTAGCTCTGCGGCCGCGTCCAGAACACGTTGACGTTGACCATGTAGATGCGCCCGAAGCGGCCGGCGTCGACCGCGCCCTTGAGCCGCTGCATCGTCGCGTTCAGGCGGTTCTGCTTGACGACGAACAGCTTGATGCCCGCTTCGCGGCACACGCGCACCATCTCCATGCCCTCGTCCCACTTGGTGGCCATGGGCTTCTCGGTGAGCACGTGGCGCCCGGTGCGCGCCGCCGCCATCGCCTGGCGCGGATGCAGGCCGCTGGGCGTGGCCAGCACGACGACGTCGGCCAGCTCGGTGGCGAGCAGCGCCTCGAGCGAATCGAAGCCGGGCACGCCGGTCCGGGCGACGGCGGCGGCCAGCGCCGCCGGACGGTTGTCGCACACCGCCGCCAGCTCGGCGCGGCCCGCGTGCTGCCCGAGCGCCTCGAGGTGGTTGCCGCTGATGCGGCCGCAGCCCACGAGGGCAAAACGCACCGGGCGGCCCGTGATCGGGAAGGGAGCTTGCATCGCAGCCGCGGATTCTACGGGCCGCCCCTTGGGTCGGTGCCTAGAATTCACGGCCGGAACCCGAGCTGAAGATGGACGACGAGAACCCCCTGATCGCCGAGCGGCGCGACAAGCTGCGCGCGCTGCGCGCGCGCGGCGTGGCCTACCCCAACGACTTCAAGCCGCGCCACCAGGCCGCCGAGCTGCACCAGCGCTGGGGCCAGGTGCCCAACGCCGAACTCGAGCCGCAGGCGGTCGCGGTCGTCGTGGCCGGGCGCATGATGCTCAAGCGCGTGATGGGCAAGGCCTGCTTCGCCGCGCTGCAAGACGCCAGCGGCCGCATCCAGCTCTATGTGACGCAGGACGCGGTCGGCGCCGAACGCCTCGCCGAGTTCAAGCACTGGGACCTGGGCGACATCGTCGGCTGCGAGGGCCTGCTCTTTCGCACCAAGACCGGCGAGCTGTCGGTGAAGGCGACGCGGATCCGCCTGCTGGCCAAGAGCCTGCGCCCGCTGCCCGACAAGTTCCACGGCATGGCCGATCAGGAGCAGAAGTACCGCCAGCGCTACGTCGACCTCGCCACCGACGAATCGGCGCGCGCGCGCTTCGTCGCGCGCAGCCGCGCGGTGGCCTCGATCCGCAACTACATGGTCGAGCACGGATTCCTCGAAGTCGAGACGCCGATGCTGCACCCGATCCCGGGGGGCGCGAACGCGCGGCCTTTCGTCACGCACCACAACGCGCTCGACCAGCAGATGTTCCTGCGCATCGCGCCCGAGCTCTACCTCAAGCGCCTGGTGGTGGGCGGCTTCGAGCGCGTGTTCGAGATCAACCGCAACTTCCGCAACGAGGGGCTGTCGGCGCGCCACAACCCCGAGTTCACGATGATGGAGTTCTACGCGGCGTACTGGACGCACCGCGACCTGATGGACTTCACCGAGCGGCTGCTGCGCCACGCCGCGCGCGCCGCCGCCGGCTCGGCGGTGCTCAGCTATGCCGGGCAGACGATCGACCTCGAGCCGCCGTTCGCGCGCCTGACGGTGCGCGAGGCGCTTGTGCAGCATGCCGGCCTCAGCGCCGCCGAGGCCGGCGACGCGGCCCTGCTGCACGCGCGCCTGAAGGCGCTGGGCGAGGAGCCGCCGGCGCACTGGACGCTGGCCGAGCTGCAGTTCGGCGTCTTCGAAGCGCTGGTGGAAGACCAGCTCGTCCAGCCCACCTTCATCGTCGACTATCCGGTGGAGGTGTCGCCGCTGGCGCGCGCCCGCGACGCCGATCCCACGGTGACCGAGCGCTTCGAGCTCTTCATCACCGGCCGCGAGATGGCCAACGGCTTCTCGGAGCTGAACGACCCCGAGGACCAGGCGGCGCGCTTCGCCGCCCAGGCCGCCAACAAGGAGGCCGGCGACGAGGAGGCGATGTACTACGACGCCGACTACATCCGCGCGCTCGAGTACGGCATGCCGCCGGCCGCCGGCTGCGGCATCGGCATCGACCGCCTGGTGATGCTGTTCACCGACAGCCCGACCATCCGCGACGTGATCCTGTTCCCGGCGCTGCGGCGCGAGGGCGGCGAGGCCGCACTCGCCGCGGGCGCGGACGGCGCCTGATGGCCATGAGCGCGCCGATCCGCTCCCGGGCGCGAACCATGCAGCACGCCTTGCTTGCGGTGGCCGCGTGAACGCGCCTTGCCGCCCCCGAGAGCGCATCCCGCCGTATGCCGTGTCCGGGGCGATCCGGTGAACGCGCAGCGCCTGGCGACGCTGGCCGCCATCGAGCAGGCCGTCTGGCAGGAGCTGGACGCCAGCGTGCGCGCCGCCGAGCACGGCTGGCGCGTGGCCACGCTCGCCACGCTGGCCGGCGGGCGCGCCGATGCGCGCTCGGTGGTGCTGCGCGAAGTGGAGCCGGCGGCACGCCGCGTGATCTTCTACACCGACGCGCGCAGCCCCAAGGTGCGCCACCTCGAGGCCGACCCCGAAGGCACGCTGGTGCTGTGGTCGCGCGAGCTCGGCTGGCAGCTGAGGCTGGCCGTCACGCTCGAGGCGCTGAGTTCGGGCCCGGAGGTGGCGGCGCGCTGGGCGCGGCTCGAAGCGACGCCGGCCGCGCAGGACTACTTCGCGCCGCAGCCGCCGGGCAGCGTGATCGAGCGCCCCGACGCGGCGCGCGGCACGCGCGGCCACTTCGCCCTCGTCGTCGCCAGCGTGCGCGCGCTCGACTGGACCGAGATCCACCCCGAGGGCCATCGGCGCGCCCTGTTCGACGCCGCCGGCGCACGCTGGCTGCAGCCCTGAAGCGCCGCGCGCCCGCGCGGACGGACCCGACGCTGACGGCCTCCGATCGGGCCCTGTTCGACCAGCTCGCCGGCGTCAGCACCGCGATGCCGACGACGATCCTGCTCGAGCAGGGCCTGCGCAAGGTCTGGATGCGCGGCGCCGCAGCCGCTAGCGGCTGCGCCAGAGCGGCTTGCGCTTCTCGACGAAGGCGGCCATGCCTTCCTTCTGGTCCTCGGTCGCGAACAGCGAGTGAAAGATCCGGCGCTCGAAGTTCACGCCGTCGAGCAAGCCGCCCTCGAAACTCTTGTTCACGCAGGCCTTGGCGAGCATCACGCTCGCCGGGCTGAGGGCGTTGATCGCTTCGGCCGCGGCCAGCGCCTCGTCGAGCAGGCGTTCGGCCGGAACGACGCGCGCGACGAGGCCGGCGCGCTCGGCCTCGGCCGCATCCATCGTGCGCCCGGTGAGCACCATGTCCATCGCCTTGCTCTTGCCCACGGCACGCGGCAGCCGCTGCGTGCCGCCGGCGCCCGGGATGATGCCGAGCTTGATCTCGGGCTGGCCGAAGCGGGCATTGTCCGCGGCGATGATGAGGTCGCACATCATCGCCAGTTCGCAGCCGCCGCCGAGGGCGAAGCCGGCCACCGCGGCGATCACCGGCTTGCGCACGGCGAGGATGGCTTCCCAATCGCGCGTGATGAAGTTCTCGGCCAGCGCCTCGGCATAGGTCTTGCCGGCCATCGCCGTGATGTCGGCGCCGGCGGCGAAGGCCTTGTCGCTGCCGGTGAGCACGATGCAGCCGATCGACGCGTCGTCGTCGAAGCGGCCGAGCGCGGCGCCCAGCTGCTGCATCAGCGGCGTGTCGAGCGCGTTGAGCTGCTTGGGCCGGTTCAGCGTGACGAGCGCGGTGCGGCGCGCGCCGGCGCCGCGGATCTCGGTGAGGATGAGGGGTTCGTCGCTCATGGTCGGTGCCTCCAAAGGCGGGCACTATACGGGTCGGGTGCGCCGCGGCCGCTGCAGCGCTGCGCGACGGTTGCTCAGCGCTGCGCCTGGCGCGGCAGGCGCTGGATCATCAGGTCGACCCAGGTGTCGGCGTCCTGGCGGATGACGATGCGCACGGGCAGGTACTGCAGCGTCGGCGCGACCCAGAACTCGGCCGTCAGGTCGCCGCCCGGACGCGCCTCGCGGCGCGGCTTGACGTGCATGGTGGCGACCTCGCCCATCGGCGTGTACAGCGTCTCGGCGCCAAGCACGTCGTAGACCCACAGGTCCACCGCGCGCGGCAGCGCGAGCGGGATCTCCACGCGCGCGCCGGCGGCCAGCAGGCCGGCGCGCGTGGTGAACAGCCAGGTCATCTGCACGAACTGGCTGGCGCTGTCCTGCACGCCGGGCGGACGCGGCACCTCGCGGCCGTTGGCGAGCCGGACGCGGTCGGGCTCGAAGGCCATGTGCAGACTGCGCGGCTGCTGGAACGCGACCCGTGTCTCCTCTTCGTAGCGCAGCGGCACGAGGCCGGCCGCGCCGACCTCGCCGTCGCTGGAGAGCCGGCGCGAGACCAGGGGCGCGAACGGCGGGCCGACCGAGAGCTCGAGATGCACCTGGTAACGCGAGCCGCGCATCAGCCAGTCGACGCGCGCCTGGCCTTCGACAGGGCCGCGGTAGTTGCCGGTGAGCAGGTAGTCCAGTCGCGTCGAAGGCGGCCACTCGAAGGCCGCGGACGCGCTCGCCGCTGCGCCGGCCGCCGCAGCCATCTCGGCGGCCGAGGCGGCTCCGGCCATGGCCCCGTCGGCCGCCGCGGCAGTGCCGGCCTCGGCCGTCCCGGCCGCCGAGGCGGCGCCGGTCGGCGCGCTTGCGGCCCCGGCCGTCGCGACGGCCGGCGACGGTGCGGGCGCGGGCAACGGCTCGGTCAAGGGCTCGGGCAGGGGTTCGAGCAGGGGCTCGCGCAGCAGCGCGGGCAACGGCGCGCTGGCCGCCGCGAGCGCCGCGTCGGCGGTCAGCGCTGCCGCGGGCCGCGGCCCGCGGCGCGGCGGCTGCAACCGGCGCAGCACCGGCGCGGCCGGCTGCAGCTCGCGCACGAAGGCGACGTCGATGCGGGCGATGCGCTGCGGCGCGTCGCCGAAGCCCAAGTCCTGCGGCACCAGGCGGTCGGCCAGCCACAGGTGCGCCAGCAGCACCGCCGGCAGCAGCAGCAGCAGCAGCAGCGGCCGGCGCCAGCGCGGCGACGCCGGCGGAACAGGCGGCGCGGTCACGGCCGGCTCGGCGCTGCGGGCCGGTTCCTCAGCGCCTGCGAAGATCCGAATCGGGCCCGCGATTCATGTCTTCACAGGCTCAGGTGCCCGCGGCACCGATGAAGCAGCACAGCGCCGCGCCGACGCTCAGGCGAAAACGCAGCGTCAGCCAGGCGCCGACGCCCTGCTCGACGTACAGGCGCCGGTCGACGAGCCAGCACGCAAGCAGCATCGCGCCGCTCAGCACGAGGCCGCTGGCCGCCGGCATCATCACCGCGACCCAGGCACCGAGCGTGGGCGCCGTGCCCCACAGCAGCAGCCGCGGCGCGGGCTCGGCCTGGCGCAGCGCCAGCCCCCAGTGGATGCCGCCAAGGAAGGACACCACCAGCGCCGCATAGGCCGACAGAGCCTGCGCCGCGAACGGCAGCGCCTCGGCGTGCACGAACCACACGAGCAGCGCGCCGAGCACGAAGGGCACGAGCCCGAGATGCCCCAGACGCTGGGCCAGCGCCGGCACGGGCGGCCCGGCGGGAACGGAGGCGGTCTTCATAGTGGCCGCTGCGGAGCGAGGCGGCGCCTTGCAGGTGGGTGATGCTTCGGTTCGGCGCCGCCGGCCCTGCGGGCGCGTTGGGGCGGCTCAGAGCCTGCGAAGGTACAAATCACGCCCGCGATTCATATCTTCACAGGCTCAGGACTTCTTGCCGCCGGCGGCCTGCCCGAGCAGCCGCTCGACCAGCTCGAGCGGGATCGCACCGGGCTTGCGCGTGCCGTCTTCGAAGAACACCGCCGGCGTGCCGTTGATCCGGTGCTTGCGGCCGAAGGCGACGTTGCGCTCGAGCGCCGCGGCGTCGCACTTGGCCGGGGCGGCGGGCGCGGCCACGCCGTCCAGCATCCAGGCGCGCCAGGCCTTGGCGCCGTCCTTGGCGCACCAGATGTCGCGCGCCTTGGCGTTGGAGTCGGCGCCGAGGATGGGCATCAGGAAGGCGTAGATCGTCACGTCCTTGACCTGGACGAGATCGCGCTCGAAGCGCTTGCAGTAGCCGCAGTTCGGATCGACGAAGACGGCCAGCTTGCGCGCGCCCGTGCCCTGCTTGATCGTGAGGGCGTCGGCCAGCGGCAGCTTGGCGAAGTCGATGGCGAGCAGCTTGTCCATGCGCGCCTCGGTGAGGTCGACGCGCGTCTTGGTGTCGACGATCGAGCCGCCGACGATGAGGTGGTCACCCTTGTCGTCGGTGTAGACGAGGCTGGTGCCCATGCGCACCTCCCACAGGCCCGGGATCGGCGTGCGCGTGACCTCGTCGATCGGCGGCAGGTTGGGCAGCCGTTCGGGCAGCGTCTTGCGGATCACGGCTTCCTGCGCCAGCAGGGGGCCGGCACAGGCGAGCGCCAGCGCCGCGAGCGCCAGGCGGAGGAGCGGGGGTTTCATCGGTCGGGTCCTCGGGGTTCGGTCGGACGGACGGGCGGGCGGCGGGCAGGTGCAACGGCTCAACGGCCGCTCGCCTGGCGCGCGAACAGGTGCTTGAGCGGCGGCAGCCGGTTGACCAGACCCAGGCCGCGGTTGCGAAGTTCCTTGACCAGCGGCTGCTCGCTCGCGAACAGGTGCAGCAGGCCGTCGGTGAGCAGGCCCATCGTGCGCACGGGGGCCTCGCGGCGGCGCGCATGGCGCGCCAGCAGCCGTTCGTCGCCGAGCGCACGCCAGGGCTCGCGCTCGGCCAGCACCTCGACCAGCGAGACGACGTCGCCGAAACCCAGGTTCAGGCCCTGGCCGGCGAGCGGATGCACGACATGCGCGGCGTCGCCCAGCAGCACCCAGCCCGGCCCGCACACCGGCTCGGCATAGCCGATGGCCAGCGGCCAGTCGGTGCGCGCGCCGGCGAGTGCGAGCGTGCCTGCCGCGCCGTCGGTGGCGGCCATCAGTTCGGCCTCGAACGCGGCCGCGTCGAGCGCGAGCAGCGCCTGGGCGCGCGCGTCGGGAAGCGACCACACCAGCGCCAGCCCGTGGCCGGCAACGGGCTGGTCGATCGGCAGCAGCGCCAGCACGTCGGGCGAGCGGAACCACTGGCGCGCCAGACCCGCGTGCGGGCGGTCGGCGACGAGGCGCGCGGCGATCGCGCGGTGCCCATAGGACTGGCGCTCCATGCGCACGCCCAGGCGCGCACGCGTGGCGGACGCCTTGCCTTCGGCCAGCACGGTGAGCGCCGCAGGCAACTCGGCAGCCACGCGCCGCACATGCGGCGCGAAGCGCAGCGCCTCGCGCAGCGCGCCTTCGAGTTCGGCCGCACCGACGATCCACGCCAGCTGCGGCAGCGCCTCGCTCCAGGCCGAGAAGTCCAGGCGCGCGCCGGGCAGGTCGCCCTCGACGCGCATGTCGTGCACCGGCGTGCGTGCCGCGTCCGGGATGGCGTCCCACACCTTGAGCGAACGCAGCAGCGACACCGAGGCCTCGTTCAGCGCATACGAGCGCGGGTCGGCGGCCGCAGGCGCGCCGCCCGGCGTCGGCGCTGCGCCGAGCAGCGCGACGTCGAAGCCGGCGCGCGACAAGGCCAGCGCGGCGACGGCGCCGACCGCGCCGTCGCCGCGCACGAGGATGTCGCAGCGGTCCATACGCCGATTGTAGGGAGGGGGCTGCGTGCGGGCGCGGCACAATGCCCTGCCGCGGCGCACGTGCTTGGCGCCGCTGCGGCCTGCCGCCGCACCCCGCCGCCCGAGCGCCGACCAAGACACGAGGTCCACGTGAACGACATCGCCTGCCGCATCGCGGCACTGCGCGTCCACCCCGTCAAGTCCTGCGCGGGCATCGCGCTGGACGAGGCGCTGCTGGTCGAGACCGGGCTCGACCTCGATCGCGCCTGGATGGTGGTCGACGAGGACGGCACGATGCTCACGCAGCGCCGCTGGCCGCGCATGGCACTCGTGTCGACGCGCCTGCGCAGCGACGACCTGGTGCTGCGCGCGCCCGGCATGCTCGCGCTGCACCTGCGGCTGGACGTCGTCGAGCGTGCGACGCGGGCGCGCGTCTGGCACGACGAGGTGCGCGCCTTCGACATGGGCGACATTGCCGCGCAGTGGTTCAGCGACTTCCTCGGCCTGCGCGCGCGTCTCGTGCGCTTCGACCCCGACGAGCGCCGGCTCGCCAGCCGCGAGTGGACCGGCACGCTCGAGTCGCCCACGGCGTTCGCCGACGCCTTCCCGCTGCTGGTGCTGGGCAGCGCCTCGCTGGCCGAGCTGAACGCACGGCTGCGCAGCGCCGGGCACGGCGCGGTGGGCATCGAGCGCTTCCGCCCCAACCTCGTGCTCGACGGGCTCGAGGCCTTCGACGAGGACCATCTCGACGAGCTGGTCGTCGCCGCCGACGAAGGGCCGGTGCGCCTGAGGCTCGTCAAGCCCTGCGTGCGCTGTGCGATTCCGAACGTCGACCCGGCCAGCGGCACGAGCACGCCCGAGGTGAGCACCACGCTCGCGGGTTTCCGTGCCGATGCGCGCATGAACGGCGGCATCACCTTCGGCATGAACGCGGTCGTCGTCGAAGGCTTCGAGCGCACGCTGCGCGTCGGGCAGGCGGTCGCGGCGAGCTGGCGGTTCTGAGCGCCCGCAGGGCCGGGCCGCGGCCGCCCGCCCGCCGCCGGTATCGAGCCAAGCGCCGCATGGGCCCGGGAGCGCGGCAGCCGCCGCGCCCCGGGGCGCGGCGCTGTAGCAGAATCGCCGGCCTGCCCCGCGCGCGGCGCAAGTCCGCCGCGCCGCCGCCCGCTTTCGCGAAAGCCCCCTCATGAGCCTCAAATGCGGCATCGTGGGCCTGCCCAACGTCGGCAAGTCCACGCTCTTCAACGCCCTCACCAAGGCCGGCATCGCGGCCGAGAACTACCCGTTCTGCACGATCGAGCCCAACGTCGGCATCGTCGAGCTGCCCGACCCGCGGCTGGCCGGGCTGGCCGCGATCGTCAAGCCGCAGAAGGTGGTGCCGGCGATCGTCGAGTTCGTCGACATCGCCGGGCTGGTGGCCGGCGCCAGCCGCGGCGAGGGCCTGGGCAACCAGTTCCTCAGCCACATCCGCGAGACCGACGCCATCGTCAACGTCGTGCGCTGCTTCGAGGACGAGAACGTCGTGCACGTGGCCGGGCGGGTCGACCCGATCGCCGACATCGAGGTCATCCAGACCGAGCTGTGCCTGGCCGACCTGGCCACGGTGGACAAGAGCCTGGCGCGCTGGACCAAGCAGGCCCGCGCCGGCGGCGACAAGGAGGCGCAGCGCCTGGTCGACGTGCTCGACAAGTGCCGCAGCGCGCTCGACGCCGCACGTCCGGTGCGCAGCATCGCCTTCGGCAAGGAGGAACTGGCGGTGCTGCGACCGCTGTGTCTGATCACCGCCAAGCCGCAGATGTTCGTCGCCAACGTGGCCGAGGACGGCTTCGAGAACAATCCGCTGCTCGAGCGGCTGCGCGGCTACGCCGAGCAGCACCGCAGCGACCAGGGCGAGGCGCCGGTGGTGGCGATCTGCGCCAAGACCGAGGCCGAACTGGCCGACATGTCCGAGGCCGACCGGCTGCTCTTCCTGCACGAGATGGGACAGGACGAGCCGGGGCTGGCGCGCCTGATCCGCGCCGCCTTCGCGCTGCTCGGGCTGCAGACCTATTTCACCGCCGGGGAAAAGGAGGTCCGCGCCTGGACCATCCACGTCGGCGACACCGCGCCGCAGGCCGCCGGCGTCATCCACACCGACTTCGAGCGCGGCTTCATCCGGGCGCAGACGATCGCCTACGACGACTACGTTGCATGCGGCGGCGAGCAGGGCGCACGCGAGGCCGGCAAGATGCGCAGCGAAGGCAAGGACTACGTCGTGCGCGACGGTGACGTGATGAACTTCCTGTTCAACGTCTGAAGGTGCTGCGCCGCGCCGGCCCGCATCTCGCGGTGGCTGCCGCCACCGCCGCGGCCTACGCGCTGCTCGGGCTCGGCGCGCTGCTGCTGGCCGGACCGCCGGGCTATGCCGCACCGCTGTATCCGGCGGCCGGGCTGGCGCTGGCCGCAGTGATCGTCTACGGACGTGCGGCCCTGCCCGGGGTGCTGGTGGGCGCCTTCGCCGCCAACGCCTCGCTGGGCTGGCTGCGCGGCATGCAGGGCTTGGCGCTGGCTTGGGTGCCGCTGCTCATCGGCATCGGCGCCGCCGCGCAGGCGGCGCTCGGCGCCTGGCTGGCGCGGCGCTATGCCGGCACGCCGCTGGTGCTGGACCTGCCGCGCGACATCGCGCGCTTCGCGCTGCTCGCCGCCGGAGCCGCCTGCACGCTGAGCCCGAGCGTGGCGACGCTCGCGCTGACGCTGGCCGGCGTGCTGGACGGCGCACGCGCGCCCGACAACTGGGTCACCTGGTGGCTGGGCGACACGCTGGGTGTGCTGATCGGCGCGCCGCTCGTGCTGACCCTGATCGGGCAGCCGCGTGCGGACTGGCGCGCGCGCCGGCGCACCCTGAGTCTGCCGCTGCTGGTGGCGCTGGCACTGCTCGCGGCGGCCATCGTCGCCATCGACCGCGAGGAGCATGTCATCGAGCGCAAGGCCCTCGAGCACCGCGTCGACCGGCTTGCGCTCGAAGTGCAGGAACGGTTGCAGTTGCCGCTGTTCGCGCTGCACGCCTTGCACGCCGCGGTCCTGGCCGCGGAGCCGACCCGCCGGCCCTCGGAGCGCACGCTGCACAGCGCTTCGGCCTGGTGGCTGCAGCAGCCCTGGCGGCCGCGTGCGCTCGGTTTCAGCGAACGCGTGCCGCGCGCCGGACTGGCCGCCTACGAGGCGCGCGCGCGCGCCGAGGGCAGCCCGGGCTTCCGTGTGTTCCAGCGCGACGGCGGCAGCGCGCTGGCGGCCGACGGCGAGGCGGTCGTGCTGCGGCGCATCGAACCGCTGGCCGGCAACGCCGGCGCGCTGGGCGTGAACGCGCTGTCGATCCCGGCCGCCCGTGCGGCGATCCTGGCCACGCGCGACAGCGGCCAGCCGGCGGCCACCGCCGGCTTCGGACTCACGCAATCCAGCCGCGACGAAACGGGCATCGTGCTGTACCAGGCGCTGTACGACGGCGAGCCGCAAGACGCCGCGGCGCGCGCCGGCGCCTTCGTCGGTGTCGTCTTCGTCGCGCTCGGCACCGAAGCCCTGCTCGCCGACCTCGCGCCCTTCACGACCGAAGTGGCGGCCGCGGGCGGCAACGCGCTGCACTGGTGCCTGCTCGACACCGACCCCGGGGCCGGGCGGGTGCGCCTGGCCGGCAACATGCCCTGCCCGGCCGCCGCCGCACCGGCGTCGCTGCGGGCACGCCGCCCCATCGCCTTCGGCGGGCGCTCGCTCGAGCTGCAGGTGCGCCTCGCGCCCGGCACGCCCGAGCAGGCCAAGCCCGACCTGTGGTTCCTGGCGCTGGCCGGGCTGGCGGCCACGGCCTTGCTCGGCGCACTGCTGCTCACCGTCACCGGCCACACCCGGCGTACCGAGCTTGCCGTGGAGGCTGCCACGGCCGAGCAGCGGCGCGAGATCGGCGAACGGCGGCAGGTCGAGCAGGCGCTGCGCGACAGCGAGGCACGGCTGCGCAGCATCCTCAACCACACACCGCTCGGCGTGGCCTTCCTCGACCCCGAGGGTGCGCTGCTCGACGGCAACCCCGGGCTGTACGCGATGCTCGGCATCGCGCCGGCCGCGCTGCGCGGCCGCATCATGGCGCGCACGGTGCACGAGGACGACCGCGCCGCGCTGCGGCAGGACTACCGCGAGCTGGTGGCGGGACACCGGGCACTGCTGCGGCGCCAGCTGCGTCTCGTGCGCGCCGACGGCAGCGCGCTGCCCGCACGCATCGTCGCCGGCCCGTTGCGCGACGACAGCGGCGGCGTCACGCACGCCGTGGCGGTGGTGGAGGACATCGGCGAGCACCTGCGCCTGGAGGAGGCCGAGCGCGCCGTGGCCCGCGCCGAGGCGGCCAGCCGCGCCAAGAGCGAGTTCCTCTCGCGCATGAGCCACGAGCTGCGCACACCGCTCAACGCGATGATCGGCTTCGCACAGCTGCTCGCGCTCGACAAGGAGGCGCCGCTGGCGCCGCGCCAGCACGACTGGGCGCAGCAGATCCAGCGCGCCGGCTGGCATCTGCTCGAGCTGATCAACGAGACGCTCGATCTGGCCCGCATCGAGGCCGGCACGCTGCGCCTCACGCGCACGGCGGTCGATCTGGCGGCGCTGGCGGGCAGCTGCCGCGAGCTGCTGGCCGCCGCCGCTGCCCAGCGCGGGCTGCAGTTCGTCGAGGAACTCGCCGCCGACTTGCCGCCCGCGCTGGCCGACGAGACGCGGCTGCGGCAGGTGCTGACCAACCTGCTGTCCAACGCGGTCAAGTACAACCGCGAGGGCGGCAGCGTGACGCTGCGCGCGCACGCCGATGCCGACGGCAGCCGGCTGCGGCTCGAGGTGGCCGACAGCGGCATCGGCATGACGGAAACCCAGCTCGCCGGGCTGTTCCAGCCCTACAACCGCCTCGGTCGCGAGGCGGGCGGCGTCGAGGGCATCGGCATCGGCCTGGTGATCAGCCGCCACCTGACCGAACTGATGGGCGGCGAACTGACCGTGCGCAGCCGCGCCGGCGCAGGCACGACCTTCACGCTGACGCTGCCGACGGCGGGCCCCGACAGCGCGGCCGACGCGCCCGATCCGACACCGACGGCGGGCCCGGGCGCGCGCTACCGCCAGCGCCGCGTGCTCTACGTCGAGGACAACGAGACCAACGCCGAGATCATGCGCGGCCTGCTGCTGCAGCGCCCGCAGATCCGCCTCGAGGTGGCGACGCTCGGCCTGGATGCGCTGCAGGCCGCGCGGCGCCAGCGCCCGGACCTGATCCTGCTGGACATGCAGCTGCCCGACATCAGCGGCCTGGAGCTGCTGCGCCACTTCAAGAACGACGACGACGTGGCCGGCATCCCGGTGATCGTGGTCTCGGCCGACGCCACCGCCGCGCGCATGCAGCAGGCGCTGACGCTCGGTGCGCTGCACTACGTGACCAAGCCGCTCGAACTCAACCGCTTCCTCATGGTGATCGACGAGGTGCTTGAGGGGCTCGAAACGCAGTGGACATCGTGACCGACGAAGGAACTCAATGCATGTGAGCATTGACACACTTGATTTCCTGATCGGCGCAGCCGCTGGCAGTGGAACACGCGTGCCGATTAGCACTCTACCCTCCTGAGTGCTAGCATTGTCTTGTCCGAACCCGCAACAAGGATCCTCATCCGCATGAACGCACAAGTCGCCGGCCACGCCAACGCCCTCGCCCTGCGCGACCCCTGGTCGCTGGTGCCATCGCTCGGCAACCTGGACGCCTACATCGCCGCCGTCAACCGGCTGCCGATGTTGAGCCAGGCCGAGGAGACGGCGCTCGGGCGGCGGCTGCGCGACGAGGGCGACGTTCAGGCAGCCGGACGCCTGGTGCTGTCGCATCTGCGGCTGGTGGTTTCGGTGTCGCGGCAGTACCTCGGCTACGGGTTGCCGCACGGCGACCTGATCCAGGAAGGCAACGTCGGCCTGATGAAGGCTGTCAAGCGCTTCGACCCCGAGCAGGGCGTGCGCCTGGTGAGTTATGCGCTGCACTGGATCAAGGCCGAGATCCACGAGTACATCCTGCGCAACTGGCGCCTGGTGAAGGTGGCCACGACCAAGGCGCAGAGGAAGCTGTTCTTCAACCTGCGCTCGCTCAAGGCGAGCCTGAAGAACGCGCAGGGCGCCGACGGCAGCGACGGCGAGACTTATCGCAGCACGCTCACGCCGGCCGAGGTGGCGCGCGTCGCGCGCGAACTGAGCGTCAAGCCCGACGAAGTGATCGAGATGGAGACGCGTCTGGCCGGCGGCGATGTCGCCCTCGAGCCGCAGGCCGACGACGGCGAGGAGAGCTTCGCACCCATCGCCTATCTGGCCGACGACCACAGCGAGCCGACGCGGCGGCTGGAGGCCATGCACCGCGACTGGCTGGCCGCCGACGGCATCGGCCAGGCGCTGGAGGTGCTCGACGCGCGCAGCCGCCGCATCGTCGAGCAGCGCTGGCTGGCCGTGAACGACGACGCCTCGGGCGGCATGACGCTGCACGAGTTGGCGGCCGAGTACGGCGTGAGCGCCGAGCGCATCCGCCAGATCGAGGTGGCGGCGCTCAAGAAGATGCGCAAGGTGCTCGAGGCGGCCTGATCGTCTGGCGCGCCGGCGCGGCGCGCGCCGCGCCCTGTTTCAGTCCTTCTCGTCGAGCAGCCGCTTCAGGTCGGCCCGCAGGCCGTCGGCCGGCGCGCCGTAGCGCGTGAACAGGCGCACGCGGCCGCGCTTGTCGAACACATAGCTGCCGGCGGTGTGGTCCATCGTGTAGCTGCCTTCGGTCTTGCCCGGCACCTTGGCGTAGAAGACCTTGAACTCCTTGGCCGCGGCCTGCGTCTGCTCGGCGTCGCCGCGCAGTGCGACGAAGTCGGGGCCGAAGCTGGCGACGTAGGCCGCGAGCACCGCAGCCGTGTCGCGTTCGGGGTCGACGGTGACGAAGACCGGCTGCACGCGCGCGCCGTCGGGCCCGAGCGCCTTCTTGATCGACGCCAGTTCCGTCATCGTGGTCGGACAAACGTCCGGGCATTGCGTGTAGCCGAAGAACACCACCGCGACCTTGCCCTTGAACTCGTCGAGCGACCGCGGTTTGCCGGCGGCATCGGCGAGTTGCAGCGTGCGCGCGTAGTCGGCGCCGGTGATGTCGATCGAGGCGAACGAACCCTTGCTGCCGCTGCCGAAGCCGCCCATGGGGGCGCGCTCGCAGGCCGCGAGCACAAGGGCCAGCGCGGACGCCGCCGCGGCGGCCAGCACGCGCCGCCGACCGCAAGCCGGGTGGCGCGCGCGCCGGGGCGTCTCGGACGAAATGGCAGCGACCATGGGTGCGGATTGTAGAAGTCGGTGTCAAACGCGGCGGCGCCAGGGGCGACGCGCAGGCGGCGCTGTCGCGTCACGCGCCGCCGCGTCGGCCGGCCCGCGCCATCGCGCGCAGATCCTCGAGCGCCAGCGTCGTCTGCGCCGCCACGCGCGCGCGCGGCGGCGGCTTGAAGGCGTGGCCGTAGACGAGCTCGAAGTCGAGCGCGATGCGGCCGGTCGCGTCGGCGCGGCGCTGCAGCGCATCGTGCAGTTCGCTGCGCCAGCGCGGCGTGCGCAGGCCGCGGAAACGGTCCGGATCGGCGTTGCCGCCGAGCGTGCGCAGTTCGGCCAGCAGCGCGTCGGCGTCGGGCCAGGTGAGCGTGATCGTCTCCTGGTCCATCACCGGATCGGCGAAACCCGTCGCCACGAGCAGGTCGCCCAGGTCGTGCATGTCGACGAAGGGTGCGTGCGGCGGCGGCCAGCCGCGCTCGGCGTACAGCGCGCGCAGCTGCGGCAGCGAACCGGGGCCGAGCGTCGAGAACATCAGGAAACCGTCGACCGCCAGCGCGCGCAGCCAGCTGCGCATCGTGGCCGCGGGGTCGTCGGCGCCGTGCAGCACCATGTTGGCCCAGACCAGGTCGGCCTGGCCATCGGTCAGCAGCGACTGCGCCACCGCTTCGATGCGTGCGGCGCGCGTGCCGCCGCGCCAGCGCCCCGGCGACCACCAGGCCGGCCTCGGCTCCCGCGGCAGGGCAGGTGCACCGTCGGGCTCGAGCGCGAGGCGACGGGCCTGCGGGTAGGCGGCGTCGAGCCATTCGGCGCTGTCGCCGAGCCGGGCCCACCAGTCGACGATCAGCGCCGGCCGCAGCTTGATGACGGGCAGCCGCTCGGCCATGCGTCGCGCCACTTCGCCGTGCAGCCAGGGCGCGCGGCCGGCGCGCCACAGACGTTGGCGCAGGCGCCGCAGTGCGACGGGGTCGAGGCGACGCGGCGCGTTCCCGGGCGGCGCGCCGGCGCCTGGCGGCTCGCGCTCGTCGTCGACCATGGGCGGGCAGTATATTGAGCCGATGGATGCACGCGCCGCGGCACCGATGGCGTTGGCCCGGCGCGTCGCCTGCGTCTTGCCGGGGCAGTGCGAGATCTGCCGGCGCTGGGGCTGGGAACGCTTGTGCCGGGCGTGTCGGGAGCAGTTCGCGGTCGAGCGCGCGCGCTGCACCCGGTGCGGACTGGCCACCGGCGCGGCGCTCGCCGCCTGCGGCTCGTGTCTGCAGGCACCGCCGCCCTTTGCGCGCACGATCGTCGCGCTCGACTACGCATTCCCCTGGGACGGGATCATCGGCCGCTGGAAGTTCGGCGCGCACCCGGAGCTCGCCTCGCCGCTGGCGTCGCTGCTCGCGCAGGCGGTGGCGCGCGAGTTCGCGCAGCGCACGGCGGCGGCGCCCGAACTCGCGCCCAGCACGGCCGCAGCGCCCGAGCTCGTGCTGCCGGTGCCGCTGGCGAGGGCGCGCCTGGCCGAGCGCGGCTTCAATCAGGCCTGGGAGCTGGCGCGGCGCGTCGCCCGCGAGCTCGGGCTGCCGGCGCGCAGCGCGCTGCTCGCGCGCGCGATCGACACCGCGCACCAGGCCGAGCTGACGCGCGCCGAACGCGAACGCAACCTGCGCGCCGCATTCACCGTGCCGCCGGCGGGACGCCAGGCGCTGGCCGGCCGGCGCGTCGCGCTCGTCGACGACGTGCTCACCACCGGCGCCACCGCGCGCGAGTCCAGCGCGGCGCTGCTGCGCGCCGGCGCCGCCGCGGTCGAGCTGTGGGTGCTGGCGCGCACGCCGGCACCCGACGCGCGGCCGTAGCCGAGAGCCTGTGAAGACATGTTCGAGATCGTCCTCGTCACGCCCGAGATCCCGCCCAACACCGGCAACGTGATCCGGCTGGCGGCCAACACCGGATGCCGGCTGCATCTGGTGGAGCCGCTCGGCTTCGCGATGGACGATCGCCTGCTGCGCCGCGCCGGGCTCGACTACCACGAGTACGCCCGCGTGCATCGGCACCGCTCGTGGCAGGCGCTCGTGGCGCAGGAGCAGCCGCCGCCCGATCGCCTGTTCGCGTCGACGACGAGCGGCACGCGCCGGCCGACCGACGTCGCCTTTGCCGCCGGCGACTGGCTCGTCTTCGGCTGCGAGAGCCGCGGCCTGCCCGATGCGCTGCATGCGCAGTTCCCGCCCGGCCAGCGATTGCGCCTGCCGATGCGCGCCGGCCAGCGCAGCCTCAACCTGAGCAACGCGGTCGCGGTTGTGGTGTTCGAGGCCTGGCGTCAACTCGGTTTCGCCGGCAGCGGCTGATGGCCGCAAGCTCGACCGGGCAGGCGCGCAGGGCGTGCGCAGCGACGGGCGCGGCCCTTCCGGTCCTCTGTCAGCCGGGCCGTTCGGCGCAGGCGCATCGGTGCGACGCCGTGCCTGCGAAGCGGCGCACCGCGCCCGCATGGTTCATGTCGCAACGCGCCCGGAGTCTGCGAAGATATGAATCACGCCCGCGATTCATATCGTGACAGGCTCAGCTCTCGGCGCGCGCGTCGCGCGCCATCAGTCGCCGCACCGCCTGCGTCGGGCTCACGCGAGCGGCGAGCAGATCGACGACGCACTGCGTGATCGGCATCTCGATGCCGAGTGCCTGCGCGCGCGCCAGCACCATCGGCGCGGTCGACACGCCTTCGGCGACATGGCCGAGTTCGGCCAGCGCCTGCGCCGGCGTGCGGCCGGCGGCCAGCATCAGGCCGACGCGGCGGTTGCGCGAGAGGTCGCCGGTGGCCGTGAGCACGAGGTCGCCCAGCCCCGACAGCCCCATGAAGGTCTCGGCGCGCGCGCCCAGGGCGACGCCCAGTCGCGTGATCTCGGCCAGTCCGCGCGTGATGAGCGCGGCGCGCGCGTTCAGGCCGAGGGCCAAACCGTCGAGCGCGCCGACGGCGATCGCCAGCACGTTCTTCACCGCGCCGCCGACCTCGACGCCGACGACGTCGCTCGACGTGTACACGCGCATCGCGTCGCCGTGGAACGCGGCCACCGCCTGCGCCGCGAGCCCCGCATCCGCGCTCGCCGCCACCAGGGCGGTGGGCTGGCCGCGCGCCACTTCGAGCGCGAAGCTCGGCCCCGACAGCACGCCGCAGGGGGCATCGGCCCGCAGCGCGCGCGCGATCTCATGGCCGAGCGCGCCGCCGCCGGCCTCGAAGCCCTTGGCCAGCCAGATCGCGCCGCGCGCGTCGGGCAGCGCCGCCAGCGTTTCGCGCAGGCCCGACATCGGCGTGGCAACGACGGTGAGCCCGCCCTGCGCGTGCGCGAGCGCCGCGTCGCGATCGGCCGTGATGTGCAGCGCGCCCGGCAGCGCCGCTTCGGGCAGGTAGCGGCGGTTGCACCGATCGCGCGCCAGCGCGGCGGCCTGCGCCGCGTCGCGCGCCCACAGGCACAGCTCGTGGCGCGCTGCCGCCGACACCGCGAGCGCGGTGCCCCAGGCTCCGGCGCCGAGGATCGAGATCTTCATCGCGCGCGCCGCCGAGCAACGCGAATCCGGCCGCGCGCCGCGCGCGCGCGCCTCAGTTCGCGCTCGTGATGATCCCGGAGCCGCCGTTGCCCTGGGGCGCCGCCATCTGCGCCTGCTGCGCCTCGAACATGGCCTGGAAGTTGACTTCGGTGAGCAGGATCGGCGGGAAGCCCGCGCGCGTGCAGACGTCGGAGACGATGGCGCGCAGGTAGGGGTAGATCATCTGCGGGCAGACGATCGACAGGATGCCCTGCATCTGCTCGTCGGGCAGGTTGCGGATCTCGAAGATGCCGGCCTGCTTGGCCTCGACCAAGAACAGCACCTTGTCGTTGACCTTGGTCGTCACGGTGGCGGTGATCGCGACTTCGTAGATGCCTTCGGACACCGTCGCGGCCTGCATGCCGAGGTTGATGTCGACATGCGGCTGCGCCTGCTCGAGCAGGATCTGCGGCGAATTGGGCTGCTCCAGCGACAGATCCTTCAGGTACATGCGCTGGATCTGGAAGACGGGGGTCGCGTCGGACATGGGTCGGCCTTTGCGGCGATGAGGTGTCGGATGACGGGCGGCGCGCCGCAGGCGGGCGCCGAAACGGGCGATTATCCGCGAGCGTGCGGCCCGAGCTGCGGACATCGTGCATGCAGCGCCGGCCCGACATTCGCGGCGGGCGGCGCGGCGCGCTCGTCAGTCGGCGAGCAGCGCCATCAGCTCGCCGCGCCGGTCGAGCGCGACGAGGTCGTCGCAGCCGCCGACATGCACGTCGCCGATGAAGATCTGCGGCACGGTGCGCCGGCCGGTGAGCTCGATCATGCGCTGGCGCTCGGCCGCATCGAGATCGATGCGCACCTCGTCGAGCGCCTGCACGCCGCGCTGGGCGAGCAGCGCCTTGGCGCGGATGCAGTACGGACACACCTCGGTCGTGTACATCTTCACCGGCTTCATCGGATCCTCGCGCTTGCCGTCGTCCATGCCGCCGCTCAGGCGGCGGTCGACTTCGCGGCCTTGTCGGCCTTGTCGGCCTTGTCGCTCTTCTCGGTCTTGTCCGTCGGCGCCGCCCGGGCCGCCTTGGTTGCGGACTTGGCCGGCGCGTCGCCCCGCTCGATCGGCAGTTGCGCGTCGCGCCAGGCGCGCAGGCCGCCGGCCACCGACACCGCGTTCGTGTAGCCGGCCTTGCGCAGCTGCGACACGGCGCGGCCGGCGCGCGCGCCGCTCGCGCAGATCAGCAGCAGCGGCAGCGCCTTGTCGGCCGGCAGTTCCTTGCTGCCGGCGAGCTGGCCCAGGGGGATGTTGCGCGCGCCGCCGGCGTGGCCTTCGGCGTATTCGCGCGGCTCGCACACGTCGATCAGCACGCCCCTTTCGCGGTTGATCAGGCGCACCGCTTCACCGGTGGCGACGCTGCCGCCGCCCGCGCCGCCGCGCAGCGAGGGCCACAGCAGCAGGCCGCCGGAGACGACGGCAGCGAGGATCAGGACCCAGTTTTCCAGCAGGAAGCTCAGCATGCGCGTTCTCGGGCGTTTCGATTTCGGGCCGGCGTATTGTCCACGCCCGCCTATGCCCCTGGCGACGCGGCGAGCAGACTGGGCTCGTAGGCCGCGGGCGCCTCGTAGCCGAGCAGCGCAAGCAGCGTCGCGGCGACGTTGGCCAGGCCCGCCGCCGGCAGATCGGCACGCAGAGCCAGCGTCGGGCGCGCCGGATCCCAGACGACGAAGGGCACCGGATTGCGCGTGTGCGAGGTGCGCCCGACCGGGGCTCCGGCCGCGCCGTGCAGCGGCCGGCCCTGGGCATCGCGCTCGACCATGTCGTCGGCATTGCCGTGGTCGGCACTGACGACGAGGCAGCCGCCGCTGGCCTGCACCGCCTGCACGACGCGCGCCAGCGCCAGGTCCACGGCCTCCACGGCGAGCACTGCGGCGTCCAGGTTGCCGGTATGGCCCACCATGTCGCCGGCGGCGAAGTTGGCGCGAACGAAACGGAAGCGCCCGCCGGCGATCGCCTCGACCAGGGCATCGGCGGTCTCGGCCGACTTCATCCACGGGCGCTGCTCGAAGGGCACGCGGTCGGACGGAATCTCGAGGTAGACCTCGTCGCGGTCGGAAAACTTGGCCGACAGGTTGCCGTTCCAGAAATAGGTGATGTGGCCGTACTTCTGCGTCTCGGCGCAGGCAAACTGCGTGCAGCCCGACTGCGCCAGGCATTCGGAAATGGTGTCGCTCACGGCCGCCGGCGAGACGAGGTAGCTGCGCGGTATGCCGCGGTCGCCGTCGTAGAGCATCATGCCGGCGAAGCGCACCCGGGGTACGCGCACGCGCTCGAAGCGGTCGAATGCGGGACCCGACTCGAACGCGAGCGCGGCCTCGATGGCGCGGTCGCCGCGGAAGTTGAACAGGATCACCGCGTCGCCGTCCACGATCGGCCCGCAGGGCCGGTCGGCCTCGTCGGCGATCACGAAGGGCGGCACGAACTGGTCGCTCAGGCTCGGCTGCTCGGCCCGCAAGGCAGCCAGCCCCTCGAGCGCGCTGGCGAAACGGCGGCCGCTGCCCAGCACCTGGACCTTCCAGCCGGCCTCGACGACGGCCCAGTCGGCCTCGTAGCGGTCCATCGTCGTCACCATGCGCCCGCCGCACGAGGCGACGCGCGCGTCGCAGGCGCCGCCGGCGCGCAGCCGCGCGAGCACATCCTCGAGCCGCTGCACATAGCGCTCGGCCGAGCGGTCGGGCACGTCGCGGCCGTCGAGCAGCGCGTGCACGCGCAGCCGGCGCACGCCCTCGGCGCAAGCACGCTCGAGCATGCGTTCGAGGTGCTGCTGATGCGCGTGCACGTTGCCGTCGGAGAGCAGGCCGATGAAATGCAGCGTGCCGCTGCCGCCGATCAGCGGCCCGACGAGGGTGCGCCACGCGCCGCTCCAGATGCTGCCGCCGGCGAAGGCCGCCTCGACGCTGCTCGCGCCCTGCGGGAACACGCGGCCGGCGCCGAGGATGTTGTGGCCGACCTCGGAGTTGCCGATGTCGGCGTCCGAAGGCAGACCGACCGCCGTACCGTGCGCTCGCAGCGTGCGCCAGACCCCCTCGCGGCGCAGGCGATCGAGCGTGGGCTTGCGCGCCACCTGCACGGCATCGAAGGCGTCGCCGCAGCCCACGCCGACGCCGTCGAGGACGACAAACACCACCGGCCCGGCGGGCGGCAGCCAGACGGAACTGCGTTCGAGTTTCAAGCCAGGGACTCCTGTATCCGTTGAATGGGAGCGACGCGCATGCGGGCGCGGCGGCGCCGGCGCGCCCGCGGGACCGGGAGGACGAACTGCGGCCTCATCACCTGGAGCAGCAGTCCTTCATGAACGCCGGGTCCGCCTGCGGGGCCGGGATGCTCAGAGCGCGGCCAGCGCGTCGGCCAGCAGCGGCACGACGCTCACCGCGTTGCTCGCGTGCGCCACGCTGTCGCTGCTCCAGACATGGCGCACGCCGGCCGCGTGCACCTGCTCGAGCGCGTCGCCGACGAACAGCGCATGCGTCACCGCGACGTCGACGCTGGCCGCGCCGGCGGCGAGCGCCCCGGCCGCGGCCGCCGCCAGAGTGCGGCCGGTGCTCGCGACGTCGTCGAACAGCACGACGGCGCGGCCGCGCACGTCGACGCCGGGCAGCACGACGTCGACCTCGCGGTCGCCGCGCCGGTGCTTGACGCACACCGCGTGGTCCAGACCGCGGCCCGCGGCCGCCAGCCGCACCCAGGGGCCGGCTTCCTCGTCGGGGCCCAGCAACAAGGCGCCCGGAACGCGGCGCGCGACGAACGCGCCCAGCAAGGCCGCCGCGCTCAGCGCCACGCCGCGCCGACCGGGCACGACCTCGTCCATCGTGCGCACGCGATGCAGGTGCGGGTCGACCGTGACCACGGCGTCGAACTGCGCCGCCAGCAAGCGGCCGAAATGGCGCTGGCTCACCACCTCGCCGGGGGTGAAAGCCGCGTCCTGCCGCATGTAGGCGAGGTACGGGCTGGCGAGGGCGAGCCGCTCGACGCCCAGCTCGCGCGCGCCGGCGGCGGCCAGCAGCAGCTCGGCAAGCTTGCCGTTGGGCTGCTCGAGGCCGCACAGCAGCACAGCCCGCGCCGGCAGTGCGGGGGGCAGCCGCAGCCTTGTCTCGCCGTCGGGAAAGCGGTGGCGCTCGACGACGGCGCAGCCGACGCCCAGCGCCGCCGCGAGTGCCTGCGCGCGCACGCGGTCGTCGTCGAACGAAAGCACGAGGTTCACGCGCCCGCCGCCATCACAGGTCGGAGCCGCACCGGATGCGGCGCACGCCGCGCATCAGCGCCATGCCATGCCATGCCATGCCCGCACCGCAGGCCGCGTCGGGCTCAACGACCCACCGGCGCCGCCGGCGCGCGCTCGTAGGCCACCGAGCCGGCCACCAGCGTGGCGCGCACGCGGCCGTCGAGCGGCAGGCCGCCGGCGGCCGGCGCGAACGGCGTGTGCTTGCCCTGGCTGAGCAGTTGCTCGGGCGTCGCCGCCCAGCGCTCGCCGGGATCGAACACGCACAGGTCGGCAACCCCGCCCTCCACCAGCCGGCCGGCGCTGCCCGCCAGCGGCCCGAGCGCCTCGCCCAGCACGCGCACCGGATCGCAGGTCACGCGCGCCAGGCTGTGCCCGAGCGCCAGGCCGTGCTGCGCGCCCCAGCGCAGCGCGAGCGCGAGCAGCAACTCGAGTCCGGTCGCGCCCGGCTCGGCCTCGCCGAAGGGCAGGTTCTTGGCGTCTTCGCCCACCGGGTCGTGATCGGAGACGAGCGCGTCGAGCGTGCCGTCGGCCAGCCCGGCGGCCAGCGCGTCACGGTCGCCGGCCTGGCGCAGCGGCGGCATCAGGCGCAGCGCGGAGTCGAAGTGGCCGATGTCGGCGTCGATCAGGTGCAGCGAGTTGATGCTGACGTCGGCCGTGATCGGCAGCCCTTCGGCCTTGGCCGCGCGCACGAGAGCGACGCCGGCGGCGCTGGACAGGCGCGCCAGGTGCACGCGCGCGCGCGTGGCGCGCACCAGCTCGACGACGGTGTGCAGCGCGATCGTCTCGGCCGCCACCGGCACGCCGGCCAGGCCCAGGCGCGTGGCCACCGCGCCCTGCGCCGCCACGCCCTGACCCAGCCAGGCGTCCTGCGGCCGCAACCACACGGCGTAGCCGAAGGTCGCCGCGTACTGCAGCGCGCGCATTGCCACCTGCGTGTCGCGCAGCGCATGGTCGGCCTGGCCGAAGCCGATGCAGCCCGCCTTGGTGAGCTCGACCATCTCGGTGAGCGCGCTGCCTTCGAGCCGGCGTGTCAGTGCGCCCAGAGGAAAGACGCGGCAGCGCGAGAGCTTGCGCGCGCGGAACTTGAGCATCTCCACCAGCCCGGGTTCGTCGAGCACGGGATCGGTGTCGGGCGGGCACACCAGGCTGGTCACGCCGCCGGCGGCGGCCGCCGCCAGCTCGCTCTCGAGCATGCCTTCGTGCTCGCGCCCCGGTTCGCGCAGGCGTGCCGCGAGGTCCACCAGGCCGGGCATGACGACCAGGCCGCGCGCGTCGATCCTGCGCTCGGCGTCGAAGTCGGGGCAGGCCCCGATGCGCACGATGCGCCCGGAGGCGATGGCGACGTCGGCCGGCTCGTCGCGGCCGCTGGCCGGGTCGACGACGCGGCCGCCTTGTACGACGATCCTCATGTCGCCCCCATGGTGCGGCACGCCTTCCCCGCGCGGCGCGACGGGCGGCTGCGCACCGGCCGCAGGCCGCTCATGCCTGGTTCCCCGCGATCGTGCTCATCACCGCCATGCGCACGGCGATGCCGAAGGTGACCTGCGGCAGGATCACGCTGTGCGTGCCGTCGGCCACGCGCGAGTCGATCTCGACGCCGCGGTTGATCGGGCCCGGGTGCATGACGATCGCGTCGGGCCTGGCCAGGGCCAGCCGCTCGGGCGTCAGCCCGTAGCTCATGAAGAACTCGCCGGCGCTGGGCAGCAGCGCGCCGCTCATGCGCTCGTTCTGCAGCCGCAGCATGACGACGACGTCGGCGTCGCGGATGCCTTCGGCCAGGTCGTGGCACACGCGCACGCCCATCGCCGCCAGATCGCCCGGCACCAGCGTCTTGGGGCCGACGGCGCGGATCTCGGGCACGCCCAGCGTGGCCAGCGCGTGGATGTCGCTGCGCGCCACGCGCGAGTGCACGATGTCGCCGACGATGGCCACCGTGAGCTGCGCGAAGTCGCGCTTGTAGTGACGGATCGTGTACATGTCGAGCAGCGCCTGCGTCGGGTGCGCGTGGCGGCCGTCGCCGGCGTTGACGACATGCACGTGCGGCGCCACGTGCTGCGCGATCAGGTAGGGCGCGCCGCTCTCGGCGTGGCGCACGACGAACATGTCGGCGTGCATCGCCGAGAGGTTGGCGATCGTGTCGAGCAGGCTCTCGCCCTTGACCGTGGAGCTGCGCGCGATGTCGAGGTTGATGACGTCGGCCGACAGGCGCTTGGCGGCGATCTCGAAGGTGGTGCGCGTGCGCGTGCTGTTCTCGAAGAACAGGTTGAACACGCTCTTGCCGCGCAGCAGCGGCACCTTCTTCACCTCGCGTTCGTTGACGCTGAGGAAGGTGCCCGCGGTGTCGAGGATCTGCACGAGCACCTCGCGCGGCAGGCCCTCGATCGACAGCAGGTGGATCAGCTCGCCGTGGGCGTTGAGCTGCGGATTGCGGCGCGCCGGCATCAGCGCTCCTCGCCGGCGTCGCGCACGTCGAACGAGAAGCGGCCGTCGTCCGCGCGCGCCAGGCGCAGCCGGCGCGCGGCCGGCAGCGTCACGCGCGCGGCAGCGAAGGCGGCGGCCACCGGCAGCTCGCGGCCGCCGCGGTCGACCAGCACGGCCAGCGTCACGCTGGCCGGGCGGCCGAAGTCGTAGAGCTCGTTGACGACGGCACGGATCGTGCGGCCGGTGTAGAGCACGTCGTCGACGAGCAGGATGTGCGCGCCCTCGATGGCGAAGGGCAGCCTGGTCACGGCGCCGGCGGCGGCCAGGCCGCGCTGCGCGAAGTCGTCGCGATGCAGCGCGCTGCTGATCGTGCCGTGGCTGCCGGGCAGGCCGAGGTCGCGTTGCAGCCGCTCGGCCAGCCAGGCGCCGCCCGACCAGATGCCCACCAGCACGGCGCGCGCGTCGCGCTCGTGCAGCAGCCGGTGCACGCCCTGGCGCAGCTCGGCGTACAGCGCCTCGGCGTCAAGCTGCAGCATGATCGGGCTGCGGCGCCGCAGTGCGCCGCATGCGCAGGAATTGCTCGAGGATCAGCGCCGCGGCCGCCGCGTCGACGTCGGCCGCGCCCGCGGCGCGCGCCTCGACGCTGGTATAGCGCTCGTCGACCTCGTGCACCGGCAGCCCGAAGCGTCCGCGCAGCCGCCGCCCGAAGGCGCGCGCGCGGCGCGTGTTGTCGTGCTCGGCGCCGTCGGGGTGCAGGGGCAGGCCGATCACGAGCGCGTCGGGCTGCCACTCGGCGATCAGCCGGCCGAGCGCGGCCCAGCGCGCGTCGCCCTGCGCCGCGATCGAAGCCAGCGGCTGCGCCGTCCCGGTGAGCGCGTTGCCCGCGGCGACGCCGACGCGTCGGCCGCCGTAGTCGAAGGCGAGGAAGGATTGCGCACCTGCGGCCGTCGGCGCCGCCCTAGGCATGACCGACATCCTGAGACAGCATGAGCGGGTCGAAGCCGAGCAGCGCGAGCGCGCGGTCGTAGCGCCTGGCGATCGGCGTGTCGAAGATGATCGCCGGGTCGGCGCCCACCGTGAGCCAGCCGTTGCGCGAGATCTCCTCCTCGAGCTGCCCGGCCTGCCAGCCGCTGTAGCCGAGCGTGATGAGCACCTTCTTCGGGCCTGCGCCTTCGGCCATCGCCTCGAGCACGTCCTTGCTGGTGGTCATCTCGAGGCCGCCCTCGGAGATCGTGAGCGTCGAGTTGTACGGGCTCGGGCCTTCGCCCTGCCTCTCGTGCAGCACGAAGCCGCGCTCGGTCTGCACCGGCCCGCCGAAGAAGACCGGCTGCTCGGCCAGCTCGGCGCGCGCCAGCGGCAGCTCGACCTTCTCGAACAGGTTCTTGAGCTTGATGTCGATCGGCTTGTTGATGACGAGCCCGAGCGCGCCGCGCTCGCTGTGCTC
>JADYZZ010000024.1 GCA_020852865.1 Rubrivivax sp. | reverse complement strand
GGGAAGCGGTAGATCGCCGCGTTCAGGTGCCGCGCGACGAGCAGCACGTCGGCGTCGCTCCACTGCAGCCGCGCGCGCTCCTGCCAGCGGCGCACCTCGCGCACGAGGCCGGCCCAGTCGCGCACCGCGGCGGCGTCGCGCCAGTGGATCTGCGTGTCGTGGCAGGCGATGCAGTGCGTCTCGTACAGCAAGCGGCCGCGCGTCGGCTCGGGCTGCAGCACGCCCGAGCCGGCGACGGCCGGCGGCAGCGGGGGCACCGGCGTCTGCGCCTGTGCCCACGCCGGCGCCGCGCAGGCGGCGAGCACGAAGGGCACGAGGGGCACGACCAGGCGGCGGCAGGCGGGCTTCATGCCGCGCATCGTAGGGCCTCGGCCCGCCGGACCGCGCCGGCCGGCAGGCATCTCCCTCACGCCGCCGCTGCGAACCCGTGCGCCACTTCGCCGAGCGCGGCGCGCACGCGCCGCACGAACGGCGAATCGCCGTGCGCCGACAGCACCAGTTCGTGCGTGGCGCGTGTCATCGCCACGTACAGCAGCCGCACCTCGTCGTCCGGCGACGCCGCGCCCATCGGCATCGCCTGCAGGCCGGCGACGAAGACGAGCGGGAACTCCAGCCCCTTGGCGCTGTGCAGCGTCAGCAGCTTGACGCTTTGGCGTTGCCAGTCGAAGCGGCGGAAGGCCTCGGCGTTCATCGACTGGAAGGCGACGCCGCGCCGGCGCAGCGCTGCCTCGAGCGGCTTCATCAGGAAGCGCGCGCGGCACAACACGGCGATCTCGCCGGCCGCGCGCCCGCCGGCGAGCGCGCGCACGATGCGCTCGGCGACGAGTTCGGCCTCCTCGCGTTCGCCGCCCGCCTCGATCAGCACCGGCATCCCACCGCGCCGGCCGGCGCTGGCCGGGCGCACGAGGGTGATGCCGCCTTCGTCGCCGCCGGATTCGCCGCCCTGTTCGCCGCCCGCTGCGGCGTCCGCGTCAGCGCCTGCGTCGCCCGCGTCGTGGCCACACGGCGCGCCGCCATCGAGCAGCCCCTGCGCGCAGTGCATCGCCAGCGCCAGCACCTCGGCCGTGTTGCGGTAGTTGACGCGCAGGATGCTCGTGCGGCCGCGCGCCTCGATGCCGACGCTGGCGAAGTTGAAGCGCCGCCGCTTCTTCTGATAGATGCTCTGCGCGTCGTCGTACAGCACGAGCAGGCTGTTCGTCGCCGGGTTGACCAGGCGCACGGCCATGCGCAGCCAGGTGTCCTCGAAGTCGTGCGCCTCGTCGACGAGCAGCGCGGTGTACTGGCCGCCGGGCACGAAACCCGTGGCGAGCGCGCGCTCGACGGTGCGCACGAGCGCCTCGTACCACTCGCCGCGGCCGGGCGCCGGCGGCACGTGCAGCTGGTAGCTCGACACGACGTCCTGGCACCAGCTGTGGAAGGTGCGCACCTGCACGCGCTCGTCGACGCCGCGCTCGCGCAGCAGGGCGGCGATGCGGTCGGCGAGCGCGCGGTTGAAGCACAGCACCAGCACCGGCCGGCCGGGGCTCGCCGCGGCCGCCAGGTGCTGCGCGCGGTGGATCAGGATCATCGTCTTGCCCGAGCCGGCGGCGCCGTGGATGACACGGTGGCCCATGCCGAGCGTGCGCGCGATCTGCTCTTGCTGCAGGTCCATCACCTGCATCAGGTCGGGCAGCAGCGGCGGCTTCGTGCCGGCGCCTGCGCCGCGGCCCGCCGCGTCGCCCGCGGCCTCAGCCGGCTCGCCGAACAGCCCGCGCTGCGCCGGCAGGCGCAGCTCGGGGAACAGGTGCGCGCGGATGCGGTCGCGCTCGGGCAGCGTCAGCGTGTGCGGGTACGAGACGGTGAACATGCCCCACAGCCGCCGCTGGAAGGCGCCGGCGTCGACGCCGGCGTCGAGGTCGTCGCGCAGCAGCACCTGGTGCGGCGGGAACAGCTCGGCGAAGTCGGTGCCGGCCACTTCGGCGGCGGTCAGGCGCGAGAAGACGACGCCGAAGCCCCACGGAAACAGCAGCTTGCCGCGGAACGGCCCATCGCCGTGCACGAGCCCGGCGTCGGCCTTCATCACGTCGACGAGCTCGAGCGCGACGTCGCGCGCCTGGCGCAGCGGGTGCGCTTCGGTGACGCGGCCGCGCGGCGTGGCCAGCTCGACGCGGTCGCGCGTGGCGGCCACGAGCGTGCCGCGCCGCCAGTCCTTCACCTCGAGCAGCAGCACGCCCTGGCGCGGGCTGAGCACGACGAAGTCGGGCTGGCGCGCCCGCGGGCCGATCGGCACGTCGTGCCAGACGAGGTGGTCGTCGTCCAGGCAGCGCTTGAGCTGGTGCAGCACGCGGCGTTCGCCGGCGTTGCAGCGCTGGTCGACGTGGGTGAGGCCCTGCGGAAAGATGGCCATGGTGCGCAGGGGCGATGTTGCCTCGTTCCTGCGCCGCCGCCCGCGGCCCGCGTGGGCCGATGCCGGGCGCCTGCACTCCCTCGCTTCCCTCGCTGACCTCCCTTCCCTCGCTTTCCTCGCTTTCGGGGGGGCCGGCGGCGGCGTTCCACTCGGGGCGGGAGGCGGCGGGCGCGCCAGCGCCGGACACTGCCGCGGCCCGGCACCGGCGAAGGTGCCGCCTCGAGCCCGAAGGAGAGCACCATGTCCGTCGACAACGCCCGCGTGCGCAAGATCATCGACCATGCCATCGCCCACGCCCGCGCCCAGGGCGCCGGCAGCGGCTGCGACGCCTATCAGCAGGCCTGGCGCAACCTGAAGGCCTGGCGCGACGCGCCGCCGGCGGCGGGCGCCACGCCCAACTCGATGGACCTCGAAGTGGCCGCGGCCGAGAACTACATGTACGCCCGCGCCAGCGTCTGCATGGGCTTTGTCAGCCGCTTCCAGATGAACACGATGGCCATCGCCTACTACGCCACCAAGGTGGCCGGCGTCGCTATGCCGACCAGCGGCAACCCGCAATCGGCGCCCGACTCCGGCGTGCTCGGCTGGGGCGGCATCGGCTCGCAGGAAGGCGAAGCCGATCACGCACGCTGCAACCCGAACGTCGAACCACCGCTTTGGCGGCCGGTCAACGAGGTGATGCCGATGAGCGGCAGCTACGGCCGCGCGCTCGGCACGCCCGGCACACGCTACGCGCCGCCGGCGCCGTAGCCGCGGCGCGCGACGCGCGGCGCCGATTTCGGCACGCGCCGCATGCGATGGCGGTGGCGACAATCGGCCCCATGTCGATCCCGCCCACCGACGACACGCCGCGCACCTGCCCGCAGTGCCGCGCCGTGATGGCGACGCGCCGGCTGCGCGCGCACACCGGGCGGTCCGTGACGGTCGATCACTGCGCCGCCTGCCGGCTGGTCTGGTTCGACACGCTCGAGTCCGTGCAGCTCGCCGGCCTCGGCTGGGTGGAGCTGCTGCGCGAGATGAGCCGCGACGAGGCGCAGCCGGCTTCGCCGCCGGCCATGCGCCCACCGACGCTGCCCTGCCCTGTCTGCGCACGCGTGTTGAAGACGGTGCACAACCGCACCCGCTGGGGCCGCTTTCCGATGCAGGAGTGCCCCGTCGGCCACGGCCACCTGCACACCGACGCCGGCCTGCTGGCCGAGCGCGGCCTCGTGCGCGCGCTGCTGCCGCCCGAGCTCGGCGCGCTGCGCGCACGCACGCTGCATTGCCTGAGCTGCGGCGGCGCCGTCGACGCGCCCACCTTCGCCGACGGCGCGGCCACCTGCCCGTGGTGCGCAACGCCGCTGCTCGTCGTGGACCTGCCGCGCCTGGGCCACGCGCTGCGCCAGCGCGGCGTGCAGGGCGAGCCGCTGCCGCCCGCCGACGGCGTGCCGCTGCGCTGGCCCTGCCACGCCTGCGGCCACGTGCTCGACCCCACCCGCGCCGCCGCCTGCGCGCAATGCGGCGCCGGCGTGCTGGCCCCGGCCATCACCGACCTGCTGCCGCTGTTGAACGCCGCCGAGCACGAACTGCGCGCCGCCGCCAACCACCCGCCGCGGCCCAGGCGCAGCGCGCCGCCGCCGCGCACGTGGCGCGATACGCAGCTGGCGCGGCTGTGGAGGTTTTTCAGGCCGGATTAGGGGGCGGGGTGGGCGGCGACGATGCCGACGCCACGTTCGGCACATCCGCCGTGCTGGCATGTAGCGCATTCTGCTGCGTTCGCAGCGTGGTTGAGACCACCAGCGGTGGCGCAGACGCATTCACCCCGTCGGCCGCTGCTCGAACCCACCCAGCGCCGCGGCCTCGATCGCCTCGGCGTCGTCGGCCGGCCGCACCTCGACGCGCTGTACCACCGCAGCCGGCGGGCCGCGGTGCGCCCACGCGACGAGCTGCCGCAGCGCCGTCTCCGGCCCCGCAGCGAGCGCTTCGACCGAGCCATCGCGCCGGTTGCGCACCCAGCCGCGCAGGCCCAGGCGCTCGGCCTCGCGCGACATGCTCCAGCGATAGCCGACGCCCTGCACGAGGCCGTGGATGCGCAGGTGCAGTGCGGCGGCTGTGTTCATCGGCGTGTTCATGCGTCACGCGCCTTGAAGTTCCCGCATGCCGAGTGGGATTTTCGAGGTCCGCGGGCGCACCTCGCCCGCGCAACGCGGCCTCACACCAACCGCCACCACGGCACGGCCAGCACGTCCGGCGCCAGCCAATCCACGGCCTGGCCGGTGTGCAGCAGCAAACCGGCGCGCGCCTTGCGCCCGTACTCGGCGCGGAAGCTGCGCAGGTGCACCGCGTCGGCCAGCCGCGGCCTGGCGCCGGCCTTCACTTCGATAGGTAGCAGCCGCCCGCCGGCCTCGACCACGAAGTCGACCTCCTCGCCGGTGGCGGTGCGCCAGTAGGCCAGTTCGGCGCGTTCCAGCCGCGCGTCGCGCCAGGCGAGCAGGTCGCACAGCACCAGGTTCTCGAGCACGGCGCCGGCGGGCTTGTCATCGCCGCCCAGGTGCGAGGCCACGCCGGTATCGCCCCAGTAGAGCTTGGGTGCCTTGATCAGGCGCTTGGTCCTGTTCACTGCGTAGCCGGGCAGGCGCACGAGAAGGTACGAGGTCTCCAGCAGGTTCAGCCAGCGGTGCACGGTGGGCTGCGCGAGGCCGGTGTCGCGGCCCAGCTCGGTCTGGTTGAGCAACTGGCCCAGGCGCAGGCAGGCCGCGCGCATCAGGCGGCGGAAGTCGGGCAGCGCGCTGATCGCGGCCAGCGCCTGCAGATCGCGTTCGAGATAGGTGCGCACATAACCGTCGAACCAGATGGCACGTTCGGCCGGCGTCTGGAGTTGCAGCGCCGGCGTGGGGAAGCCGCCGCGCGCGGCAATCGCCGGCCAGTCATCGACGGGTTTCGTGCCGGCCGCGGTGTCCAGCAGCAGCTCGCGCCATTGCTCTTCAGGCGTGGCAAGCAGTTCGTCCCACAACCCGCAGCGGCCGAGGCCGAGCTGCTCGCGCCGCGTCATCGGCCACAGCGTCAGATAGCTGGCGCGGCCGGCAAGCGACTCCGACACCTGGCGCATGAGCAGCAGGTTCGCGCTGCCGGTCAGCAGGTAGCGCCCGGGCCGCCGGTCGCGGTCGATGGCGCGCTTGACGGCGCGCAGCAACTGCGGCTCACGCTGCACCTCGTCCAGCGTCACCGGCTCGCGCCCGGCCAGCAGCGCCTCGGGTTCGGTGCGCGCCAGGTGCAGGACGTCGAGGTCGTCGAGCGAGGCGTAGCGCCGGCCGCCCGGCACGAGATGCTCGGCCAGCGTGCTCTTGCCGCTTTGCCGCGGGCCGGTGACGACCACCGCGGGCATCACCTTCAGCCGCTCGGCGAGGGCCGTGCCGACGAGTCGGGGCAAAATCTCCACGCCGTGGATGATAGTCATTCACCGCGTGAATTGCCCCTCATGCCGGATCGGATTCGACCCCACCCGACCGCCGCGGCGCTGCGCTCCCTCTATTCCCAGCACACGACACCGACCCGCCACCGCGCTAGGTGGAACCGCGCGTTGCAGCGCCCCGACCCGGCCCCTATAACGCGCCACCTTCCATGTCGCCCGATGAACGCCCCGGACGTTTCGACCGCCCCGCCGGCTGCCGCTGACAGCGCCGCCGCCCTGCTCGCCGTGCGCGGCGTCTCGGTGCGCTTCGGCGGCGTCGTCGCGCTCGACGGCGTCGGCTTCGACGTGCACGCCGGGCACATCTGCGGCCTGATCGGGCCCAACGGCGCGGGCAAGACGACGCTGTTCAACTGCATCAGCCGGCTGTACCCCTACCAGGCCGGCGACATCCTGCTCGAGGGCCGCTCGCTCACCGACGTGCCCACGCACCGCATCGCCGGCCTCGGCCTCGGGCGCACGTTCCAGAACCTGGCGATGTTCCAGCGCATGACGGTCACCGACAACGTGATGGTCGGCGCGCACGCACGTTCGTCGGCCGGTTTCGTCTGCGGCGCGCTGCGGCTGCCGTGGGTGCGCGCCGAGGAGCGGCGGCTGCGCGAACGCGCCGATGAAATCATGGCGCTGCTCGGCCTCACGCCCTTCGCCGCACGGCTGGCCGGCGACCTGCCGTTCGCGACGCAGAAGCGCATCGAACTCGCGCGCGCGCTTGCTGCCGAGCCGAAGCTGCTGATGCTCGACGAGCCCGCCGCGGGCCTCAACCACGAGGAGCTGCAGGCGCTGGCGGCGCTCATCCGCGACATCCGTGACCGCCTGCGCATCACCGTGCTGCTGGTCGAGCACCACATGAGCCTGGTGATGGGGCTGTCGGACCACATCGTGGCGCTGAACTTCGGCCGCAAGATCGCCGAGGGGCCGCCGGCACACATCCAGAACCACCCCGACGTGATCGAGGCCTACCTCGGCGCGGGCGCGCATGCCTAGCCTGCTGGCTGTCGACGGCCTCACCGCCGCGTACGGCGCGACGCAGGTGCTGCACGGCATCGCCTTCGCCCTCGAGGCCGGGCAGATCACCGCCGTGCTCGGCGCCAACGGCGCGGGCAAGACGACGACGCTGCGCGCCGTGTGCCAGATGGTGCGCACCGGCGGCAGCGTGCGCTTCGAGGGGCGCGAACTCGTCGGCAGCGCCACCGAGAACGTCGTGCGCCTGGGCGTCGCGCACGTGCCCGACGGCCGCGGCACCTTCGGCGCGCTGTCGGTCGAGGAGAACCTGCGCCTCGGCGCCTACGTGCGCCGCGACCGGCCGCGTGTCGCCGAAGACATCGAGCGCATGTACACGCGTTTTCCCCGCCTGAAGGAGCGCCGCCACCAGCAGGCCGGCACACTCTCGGGCGGCGAGCAGCAGATGCTGGCCATCAGCCGCGCGTTGATGCTGCGCCCGAAGCTGCTGCTGCTGGACGAGCCGTCGTTCGGCCTGGCGCCAAAGATCGTCGCCGAGATCTTCCACATCCTCGCCACGATCAACAGCGAAGACGGCGTCAGCATGCTGCTGGTCGAGCAGAACGCGCACCTCGCGCTCGGCCTGGCGCAGCAGGCGTACCTGCTCGAGACCGGCCGCGTCGCGCTGGCCGGCACGAGCGCCGCGCTGCTGGCCGACGAGTCGGTGCGCCGCGTCTACCTCGGCTACTGAACCACAACGCGACAACGGCCGGCGGCCAGCGAAGGGACAGGCAACACGATGGAAGGCTTCGTCCACCAGGTCTTCGCGGGCCTGGCCAACGGCTGCATCTACGGCTCGGTGGCGCTGGCGCTGGTGATGATCTACCAGGCCACGCATCACCTGAACTTCGCGCAAGGCGAGATGGCCACCTTCAGCACCTTCATCGCCTGGGCACTGGTGCAACAAGGCTGGCCGTACTGGGGCGCCTTCGCCGCCACGGTGGCGGTGTCGTTCGCCGCCGGCCTGCTGATCCAGCGCCTCTTGCTGCGGCAGTTCGAACGCGCGCCGGTGCTGACCAACGTCAACGTGTTCATCGGCCTGTTGCTGATCTTCAACGCGCTGTCGGGCTGGCTCTTCGACCACACGGTCAAGTCGTTCCCGAGCCCGTTTGCGCAGGAGTCGGTGCTGAAGACGCGCTGGTTCACCGCGCACGAGATGGGCTCGTTCCTCGTCATGCTGGCGGTGCTGCTGGCGCTGTACGTGTTCTTCCGCTTCACGTCGCTGGGCCTGGCGATGCGCGCCGCGGCGCTGAACCCCGAGTCGGCGCGGCTCGTCGGCATCCGCGTGTCGTGGATGCTGGCCGTGGGCTGGGGGCTCGCGGCAGCGATCGGCGCGGTGGCCGGCATGATGGTCGCGCCGGTCGTCTTCCTCGACCCAAACATGATGGCCGGCATCCTGCTCTACGGCTTCGCGGCGGCGCTGCTGGGCGGCGTCGACAACCCGTTCGGCGCGGTGGCCGGCGGCCTGATCGTCGGCGTGCTCGAGAACCTGCTCGGCGCCTACGTCATCGGCACCGAGCTCAAGCTCACCGTGGCGCTGGTGCTGATCGTCGGCACGTTGACGCTGATGCCGGCGGGCCTGTTCGGCAAGCGCGTGGTGACACGGGTATGAGCACGTCGATGCAACCTGCGGCGGTCAACGTCACCGCCACGATGCCCGCGACGCCGGCCCGCCGCTCGCCGCTCTTCTGGCTGGCCATCGCCGCCGGCGTCGTGGCGCTGTGCGTGCTGCCGTTCCTGGTCAAGAACTATCGCGTCTTCCAGTTCAATCTGGTGCTCGTCTACGCGATCGCGATCCTGGGGCTGAACATCCTCACCGGCTTCAACGGCCAGATCTCGCTCGGGCACGGCGCCTTCTACGCAGTCGGCGCGTACGCGGCCGCGATCCTGATGGAGCGCGCGGGCGTGCCGTACTGGGCCACGCTGCCGCTGGCCGGCGCGTTGTGTTTCGTGTTCGGCTTTTTGATGGGCTTTCCGGCGCTGCGCCTGGGCGGCCATTACCTCGCGGTGGCCACGCTCGCGCTGGCGCTCGCGGTCCCGCAACTGCTGAAGTACAAGCTGCTCGAAGGCTGGACCGGCGGCGTGCAGGGCCTGGTGCTCAACAAGCCCGAGCCGCCGTTCACCTTCCGCTTCCTCGGCCAGCCGTTCAACGCCGACCGCTGGCTCTACTTCTTCACGCTCGCCGTCACGGTGCTGATGTTCTGGCTGGCGTGGAACCTGCTGCACGGCCGCGTCGGCCGCGCGCTGGTGGCGATCCGCGACCACCCGATCGCCGCCAGCGCGATGGGCATCAATCTGCCGATGTTCAAGTCGCTCACCTTCGGCGTCTCGGCCGCCTTCACCGGCGTCGCGGGGGCTCTCGGCGCGAGCGTCATCGCCTTCGTCTCGCCCGACAGCTTCACGATCACGCTGTCGATCTTTTTGCTCGTCGGCATGGTGGTCGGCGGGCTCGCGTCGATCAGCGGCGCGTTCTTCGGCGCGCTCTTCATCCAGTTCGTGCCCAACATCGCCGACGAGGTGTCGAAATCGGCGCCGGCCGCCATCTACGGCGTGCTGCTGATCGTGTTGATGATCCTGATGCCCACCGGCGTGATGGGCCTCGTGCGCAGCCTGTGGCTGCGCTGGCGGCCGCCCCGCGCGGCAGCTTCTTCCAACGCCACCCTGAAGGAGACATGACATGAGGCTTGTTACCCTGCGCGCGGCGCTGGCCGCTGTGGCCGCCACCGCGCTTGCTGCCGCCGGCACCAGCGCCCTGGCGCAGAAGAAGTACGACGCGGGCGCCGACGACAAGGAGATCAAGATCGGCGCGCTGCACCCGTACTCGGGCCCGGCGTCGGCCTACGGCACCATCGGCAAGGCCATCGGCGCCTACTTCGAGAAGGTCAACGCCGAAGGCGGCATCAACGGCCGCAAGATCAAGTACATCGCGCTGGACGACGGCTACAACCCGGCCAAGGCGGTGGAGATGTCGCGCAAGCTGGTCGAGGAGGACGAGGCACTGCTCGTCTTCAACCCGCTCGGCACGCCGTCGAACACGGCCATCCAGCGCTACCTGAACCAGAAGAAGGTGCCGCAGCTGTTCGTCGCCACCGGCGCCACGAAGTGGGGCGACCCGAAGGGCTTCCCGTGGACGATGGGCTGGCAGCCCACCTACCAGGCCGAGGGCCGCATCTACGCGCAGCACATCCTCGAGACCAAGCCGAACGCCAAGATCGCCGTGCTGTTCCAGAACGACGACTACGGCAAGGACTACCTCAAGGGCTTCGAGGACGGCCTCGGCGACAAGGCGAAGACGATGATCGTCGCGCGCGCCTCCTACGAGGTGACCGACCCGACGGTCGACAGCCAGATGGTGACGCTGAAGAGCTCGGGCGCCGACGTCTTCTTCAACATCACGACGCCGAAGTTCGCCGCCCAGGCCATCAAGAAGGCCGCCGAGATCGGCTGGAAGCCGATGCACTTCCTGAACAACGTCTCGTCGTCGGTCGGCTCGGTGCTGAAGCCGGCAGGGCTCGAGAACAGCGTCGGCGTCATCTCCACCGCCTACATCAAGGACCCGACCGACCCGCAATGGGCCAACGACAAGGGCTTCCAGGAGTGGGCGGCGTGGATGAAGAAGTACTACCCCGGCGGCAACCTCGCCGACGGCTTCAACGTCTACGGCTACACCGTCGCGCAGGGCCTCGTGCAGGTGTTGAAGCAGTGCGGCGACAACCTGACGCGCGAGAACGTCATGAAGCAGGCCGCCAGCCTGGACATGACGCTGCCGATGCTGCTGCC
>JADYZZ010000023.1 GCA_020852865.1 Rubrivivax sp. | reverse complement strand
AGGCCATCGACGCGATCCAGATGCAGTTCGGCACCGCCATCGGCAACGGGCTCGTGCTGTGCCTGGCCGAGCTGTTCCCGGACCACGGCATCGATCTCGAGCAGATGACCTTCGGCGCGCGCCGCGCGGCCGGTGCCGGCGCGCGCCGCCTCGACGACCCCACGAAGCCCGCGCCCAAGGAGCGAAAGCCCGTGCCGCCGGGCTCGTACGACGCGGCGGCGATCATCCTGCTCACCGACGGCCGCCGCACGACCGGCGTCGACGCGGTCGAAGCGGCGAAGATGGCCGCCGACCGCGGCGTGCGCGTCGACGTCGTCGGCCTCGGCACGCCCGACGGCCACCTGGCGATGGGCGAGGGCATGGCGAGTTATCTGCAGCTCGACGAGGCGACGCTGCGCCAGGTGGCGGCGATGACCGGCGGCGAGTACCACCACGCGGCCAGCGCCGAGGCGCTGCGCCGCGTCTACCTGAACCTCGGCTCGCGGATCGAAGTGGCCAGGCGCGAGACCGAGCTGACGGCGCTGGTGGCGCTGGCCGCGGCGGCGCTGCTGCTGGCCGGCGCAGGACTGTCGGTGGCGTGGTTCGGGCGCGTCGCGTGATGGAAGAAGCCGACAAGGCCGACAACGCCGCCGAGGCTGCGGGCGCCGGGGCAGCCGCCCGCCGCCGCGCCGCGATGGTCGAGCACCAGCTCGTCGCGCGCGGCGTGCGCGCGCCGGCCCTCCTGCAGGCGATGCGCGAGGTGCCGCGCGAGCGCTTCGTCGAGGCGGCGCTGGCCGATCGCGCGTACGACGACTCGCCGCTGCCGATCGGCCAGGGGCAGACGATCTCGCAGCCGTACATCGTGGCCGCGATGGCCGAGGCCGCCGACGTGCGGCGCGGCGACACGGTGCTCGAGGTCGGCGCCGGTTCGGGCTACGCGGTGGCGGTGCTGGCGCGGCTGGCCGCGCACGTCTGCGCCATCGAGCGCCATGCCTCGTTGGCCGACGAGGCGCGCGCGCGGCTCGCGGCACTGCAAGTCGGCAACGCCGACCTGCGCGCCGGCGACGGCACCCTCGGCTGGCCCGAGCCGGGGGCGCGCTTCGACGTCATCGTCGTCTCGGCCGCCGGCCCCGAGGTGCCGCCGGCGCTGAAGGCGCAACTCGCCATCGGCGGCCGGCTCGTGATGCCGGTGGGCGACGACAGCGGCCAGCAGCTCGTGAAGCTGACGCGCACGGGCGAGCACACGTTCGCGAGCGAACGGATCACGCCGGTGCGGTTCGTGCCGTTGATCGGCGAACAGGGCTGGCACGTCCGCGGCGGCGGGCCGGCGGCGAAGTAGCTCGAGGCAAGGCACGGGCCCGCCGCGACGGTGCCCGCGCGGGGTACCGGGCTTGCCTGAGGTCGCCGCGATGCGCTTCCTGTGGTCGATCAACCTGTGGTGGATGCTGGCGCTGCCCGGGCTGCCGGCGTTGTACTGGTGGCTGCTGCGGCGCGGCGCGCGGCCGGCGCTGCGCCTGCCCAGCGTGCAGGTCGCGCGCGCAGCGGCCGGCCGCACCTGGCGCCGGCACGTGCCGCCGGCGCTGGTGTTCGCGGCGCTCGCGCTGCTGGCGCTGGCCAGCGCGCGCCCGACGGTGTCGCTGTCGCTGCCGGGGACGAAGTCGACGATCCTGCTGGCCATCGACATCTCGCACAGCATGGCCGTCGCCGACGTCCAGCCCACGCGCATGGTGGCGGCGCAGCAAGCGGCCAAGGCGTTCCTCGAAGGCGTGCCGCGGCACGTCGAGGTCGGGCTCGTCACGTTCGCCGACAGCGCCCAGGTGGCGCAGGCCCCGACGCGGGACCGCGGCGCGGTGGCCGACGCCATCGATGCGATCCAGATGCAGTTCGGCACCGCCATCGGCAACGGCATCGTGTTGTGCGTGGCCGAGTTGTTCCCCGGGCACCGCATCGACGTCGCCGAGTTGAGCCTCGGCGCGGGCGACCCGCGCACCCCCGGCCGCAGCCTCGACGCGCGCGAGCGGCCGCCGGCGCCGGCATGGCAACCCGTGCCGGCCGGCTCGTACGACGCGGCGGCGGTCATCCTGCTCACCGACGGCCGCCGCACGACCGGCATCGACACCGTCGAGGCCGCGAAGATGGCCGCCGACCGGGGCGTGCGCATCCACGTCGTCGGCCTCGGCACCCCCGACGGGCACCGCGCGATGGGCGAGGGCACGGCGATCTACCTGCAGCTGGACGAGGCGACGCTGCGCCAGGTGACGGCGATGACCGGCGGCGAGTACTTCCACGCCGCGAGCGCCGAGTCGCTGCACGAGGTCTATCGCCACCTCGGCGCGCAGTGGCAGGTGAGCCGGCGCGACACCGAGCTGACGGCGCCCGTGGCGCTGGCCGCGGCGCTGTTGCTGGCGGTCGGCACGGGGCTGTCGTTGTGGTGGTTCGCCCGCGTGGCGTGAGCGAATCGATCGGCTCGGGCCGGGCCGGTCGCAGCCGGCGCTTGTCCGCGGCCCCCAGCTCGACCGGAGTTCACCGGTAGCGCGCTGCGGTGATGAACTGCCCGAACGACTCGCACCAGACGATCACCGTCGTGTACCGCGCCGGATCCACCGAGTCGGGGACGGGCACGACGAAGTTCCTGAACGTCTTCACGTCGCCCACGCGCACCATCTGCGGCTTCAGGCGGACGAAATCGGCCTCGGTCTCGACGAACTGCGGCGACAGGTACAGCTTGTAGTCCGGGCCCGGCGCCAGATCGCCCGCCAGCGTCACCGAACGCCGCCCGACCGTGACCGTGCCTTCGCCCCAGTGCAGCGCGTCGCTGTCCTTCAGCTCGCGGCGGAAGGTGCCGGTGAAGCGCCGCTCCTGCGGCTGCGCGGCGACCTCGGCGGCGACCTCGGCCGCCGTCGGCGCGGCCGGCGCGATCAGGATCGGCAGGGTGTACACGCCGAGCGCAAAGCCGGCGGCGAGCGCCAGCACGTGGGTGGCAACGAGCACGAGTGTCTTCACCATCGCGGCCCTCTCGGGAGTTAGGCAGGCGGCCGCGCGCGCGCCGAGCAGCGCGTGCGCGGCGAGCACGGCAAAGGCGATCACGAGCGCCCACTTCGCCGCCGCCGCGGTGCCGGCCAGCGCGTAGACCGCGGGCAGGCCGAAGCGTGGGCTCGCCGTCAGCCACCAGTGCAGCACGTTCTCCAGCGCATCCCACGCGGCGGCCAGCGGCAGCACCGCGGCGGCGATGCGCCGCCGCGCCGGCGGGCCGCCCGCGAACAGCGCCGTGCGCGTGGCCAGCAGCCAGCCGAACGCGCCATAGGCCCCGAGCAGCAGCATGTCCGCCGGCAGGTGGGCGCGATAGCGCGCCAGGTGCTCGGGCGGCCAGACGTGCACGATGGCGCCGAAGGCGCGCGGCGTGAACGTGAGCTGCAGCGCCAGCGCGCCCGGCTCGAGCGGCGCGAGATAGACGGCGAACGCGGCGAGCAGCACCGCGGCCAGGCCGGCGGCAAGGTGAAGGGCGTGGGCTCGCATGCGGTGCAGTGCAGGGGGCGGGGTGCGGCTGGCGCTGCAGGGTCTGGGTGCAAGGGGCTGGGTCGCGCACGCCGCCTGCGGGCTTACCGGCGAACGAACATGCGCCTGCCGCCGGGCATCATGCCGGGCCGCCGCGGCGAGGACAAGGCCGCGCCGCCTTCGGCGCGGCCCCTTCAATCCAGCCTGACGAGCTCGTGCCGCAGCGCCTTCAGCACGGCCTCGGTGCGGTTGCCGACTTGCAGTTTGGCGAGGATGTTGGTGACGTGGAACTTCACCGTCGGCATGGCGATCGACAGCCGTGCCGAGATCCTGTCGTTGGACAGCCCGCGCGCCATGAGGTCGAGCAGCTCGCGCTCGCGCTGCGTGAGGTCGGCGCCGGGGGCGTGAGGGCTCCCGTCCGCCGCCAGCGCGGCGATGCCGGGCGCCAGCATGCGGTGGCCGCGCGCGGCTGCCTGCATCACGGTCAGCAGTTCCTGCTTGGAGACGCTCTTCAGCAGGCAGCCGCAGGCACCGGCCGCCACGGCGCGGCGCACCAGGCCGGAATCGGCCACGTCGGTGAGCGCGACAAACCGTGACCGCGGCAGCAGGGGTCGCAGGGCTTCGATGGTGGCGGCGCCATTCATGTGCGGCATCACCAGGTCGACGAGCAGGAGGTCGGGCCGCTGGGCCGGTGCCCGCAAGACGGCCTCGGCGCCCCCGGCCGCCTCGCCCGCCCACTCGAACGGGCGCTCCTCGTGGATCATCGCCGCCAGCCCCAGGCGGAACACCGGATGGTCGTCGACCACGAAGACGCGAATCGGGCTCATCGCGGCCTGCCGATCGTCCGCAGGGCGTGGCCGGCTCGCTGCATGCCGTGCGGGGCGGCTAGAAGTCGTGCCGGATGCCCGCGGAGAAGCCCCGCGTCGACGACGCGCCGGGATCGCGGTTCAGGCCCGCGATGTTCGCCGGATCGAGCTTGTAGCCGTCGGTGAATCGGTTCTGGAAGACCACCGCGTTGAGCGACGTGCGTCGCGACAGCGAGTGCTCGGCCGAGAGCACCCGCGTTTCCTTCTTGCCGTCGCGCCCGGCGATGCCGTTCAGGTCCTTGCCCTTGTCGTCGTAGAGGCCCGCCTTCACCGACCACTGCGGCGTGGCCAGCCAGTGCGCGCCCAGGTGCACGACGCGGTTGTCCTGCGTGCGGCGACCGGCCACCGTCGACTCGAGCGCGGCGTCGATGACGTGCACGTACAACGTCACCGGCCCGAGCCTGCCGTTGCCGCCCACGCTCCACAGCGTGTACTCGGGGCGCGCGCCGGTGGCCGCGATGACCGTCGGCGAGCGGTAGCGCGTCGCGGTCGCGGCGACCGAGTAACGCTCGGTGACGCGCGCCAGATCGACGCTGTGGCTGCGGCCGGCGCCGTCGTCGAGGCCGACGCTGGCGCCGCCCTGCAGGCCGGCCGGGCCGGTGACGCGCACCTTCACGCTGTCGTCGACGCGGCTGTCGTTGCCGAAGAAGCGGTTGGTGCCGTGCAGGCCCAGCGGCGTGACATGCAGCGACGTGCCGGCGACGTTGTAGACGTCGAGCGTGCGGATGACGCGGTCGGTGGCGGCGTGGAACTGGCGCCCCGCGGTAAACGCGACGGCCCGATGCGGGCTCAGCCCGACGTAGCTCTGGCGATTCCAGAACTTGCCGTTGCCGGCGACCGTCGCGCCCGGCACGCCGGTGTCGGCATTGATGACCGACTCGAGGCGGAAGCTCGCGCTCATGCCGCCGCCGAGGTCCTCGGTGCCGCGAAACCCGAGGACTGACGCGGCCAGCAGGCTGCTCGTCAGCTCCTTCAGGCTGTCGCCGCCCGTCTGGTTGTTCCGGGTCGTCACCGCCGCGGTCATCGAACCGTAGACCTGCACGCTGCCCGCCGGAGCCTGGGCGTGAGCGGACGAGGCGGCAGCGGCCGTTGCGGCGAAGGCGACAGCCGCGGTCAGCGAATGGACGGGCCGGTGGCGAAGGTCGATGGGCATCTCGGTGTTCCTGTGAGTGGGCCGTTCAGCGCTTTTCGATCAGGCAGGGCCGCGCGGTCTCGAACGCCGACACGGACATGTAGCGCCCGCGCGGGAAGGTCGGGCCCATGCCGGCCTCGATGTCCTCCTGCCTGACGATGCCGTGCAGCGCGTGTTTGAACTCGCCCGCACCGAGCATCTGGCGCATCAGCAGGATCGTCAGATCGGGCTCGCCGGTGCCGTCGCCGACGTCGGCCATCGGCAGCCAGGCCACGCCGCATTCGGGGATGGCGTTGCGCGGGCGGTCGGCGGCGCGGCTCATCACCAGCGTGTAGAAGCCCTGCGCGTCCACCGGCACCTCCTCGTCGAAGACGCAGGCGTTGACGCGCGCGGTGCCGAAGCCCTGGTTGGAGCACCACGACCAGTAGCGCAGTTCGCCGGCGTCGCTCCATTTCGCGTCGCCGTGGAACGTCCTGGGCGTCGTCGGCGCCTTGGCGCGCATCACCCACACCTCGCCGAAGCGGCGGCTGATGAAGGTGCGCACGTACTGGTTGTCCAGGTTGGCGTAGAAGGCCCCGTCGCGGCGGCGCACGTCGGGCTCGACCTTGAAGTCGTGCGTGTACAGCGCGAAGCGCGACGTTTCCTGGCTCGTCTTGCTCCAGGTCGGCGGGTTGGTCGCCGGGCCGGCCGGGCCGACGCGCGCGCGTGACTGCTGGATCAGCTCGCGCAGCCGCTCGCGCGGCAGCGCCAGCGCGCCGAGGTCGGCCACGAGCGGCTGCGCGGTCCGCAGTTGCGCGCAGGCCTCCGCGCCGCGCAGCGCCCGGCCGTCGGCCAGCGTCAGCACCGGCTCGGGCAGACCGCCGTCGGCCGTCTCGTCGGTGCCGCGGTCGCGCGCGTAGATGCGGTACTGCAGTTGCTGCTGCGGGTGGTCGGCCTGCTGCGGGGCGTGGATGCGCTCGCGCCGCTCGCCCTTCAGGTGCACGCCCCAGCGCATCGGCGTCGGGCGTTCGGCGTTGACGACGTCGATCGACCAGCTGCGCTGCGCGGTGCGGCGGTCGGCGCCGTCGATGAACGGGTTGGTCGACCCGGGCTTCGGAACGAAGAGGTAGTCGGCCACGGCATCGAGGGGCGCGCCCTTGTAGTCGTAGCTGATCAGCGACATGTAGCGCGCGTGCGGAAACCGCCCCTCCAGGTGCAGCCGCGCGCCGGCCGGCACCGTGAACACGGCGCCCCAGTAGAACGTGGCGGCGTCGGGGTAGGCGATGTTCAGGTACGGGTCACCGCTGCTCGGCCCGTAGCGCCAGAAGCAGGTGCGCACGCCGGGCAGCGGGTCCTTGCCGGCCCGGACGCGCTGCTGCGCTTCCTCGAAGGCCTTGCCCTGGTCCCAGTTGGCCCAGGCGTTCTGCGCGTCCGGCGCGCCCGCGCCCAGCGCGAGCGCCGCGCAGGCCAGGCCGCGCACACATGCCCATGTCCGGGTCATCGCTTTCTCCAGCTCGTTCGATGGCGTGAGGCCAGTGTTCCCGCCGCGAACACGCCGGTCCGTCAACTTCCCGACAGTCGGCCCCGGCGCGAGAATCGACCGCCACCACCGCATTACCGCACCCGATGCCCGCCGACGACCCGCCAGCCCTCGACGCCGCCGCCGCGCTGGCGCAGGTGCCTTGGCTGGCCGCCGGCTCGGCCGAGGCGCGGGCGCTGCTGCTGCGCCAGGCCAGCGTGCGGCGCTACGAGCGGCAGCAGGCGGTCTTCCACCGCGGCGATCCGCTGGACCACCTGTGGATCGTCATCGAAGGCCGCCTCGAGATGTCGGTGGTCGGCGCCGACGGGCGGCGCTTCGTCGCCGCGCAGGTGCCACCCGGGGAGGCGGTGGGCTTCATTCCGCTCGTCGACCGGCGCGGTGCCATCCACGACGCGCGCGCCGTCGTGCCGACGGCGATGCTGCGGCTGCCGCGCGAGGCCTTCCTCGCCGCGTTGCAGGCCGACGTCGAGTTGCTGCAGGCAGTGCTGCGGCTGCTGCTCGAGCGCGGCCGGCGGCTCAACGAGTGGCGCGCCGAGGTGACGATGCGGCCGCTGCTGGCCCGGCTGGCGCGGCTGCTGCTGGGCCTGGCGCAGGCGTTCGGCGCCGACGAGCCCGACGGTGCCGTGAGCCTGGCGATCTCTCAGGACGACCTGGCGGCGATGGTCGGCGTGACGCGGCAGGCGCTGAACCCGGAGATCAAGACGCTGGAGCGCAGCGGCGTGGTCGAGCTCGCCTACCGGCGGGTGATCCTGCGCGACGTGGCCGGCCTGCGCACGCTGGCTCGCGAAGGCGGCGCCTGAATTCCGCGCGCGCCGCGCGGCGGTCGGGCCAGCGCGCCGGCTGTCAGCCTGCCGCGCTGTACTTCAAGCCGAGCCGCCGCACCAGCAGGCGCGCCCGATCGATCTCGGCGCGCACTTCGCCGGCAAAGGCGTGCAGGGGCGGCCCGCCCGCGAACTGGATGCCGGCGTCACGCATCAGGGCCTGGACATCCGGTTCGCCGGCCGCCTCGTGCAGCGCCTGCGCCACGCGCTCGCAGGCCGCCGCCGGCGTGGCGGCCGGCGCGAACACGCCGCTCCACGAGTCGTAGGCAAAGCCGGCTGCCTCGCGGATGCCGGTCTCGGCGACGGTGGGCACCGCGGGCAGCCCGGGCGCCCGCTGCCGCGTCGTCACGGCCAGGGCCCGCACCTGGCCGGAGCCCAGCAAGGGCAGTGCGGCCGGCAGCGGCCCGGCCGCGAAGGCGATGTCGCCGCGCAGCGTCGCCGCCAGCGCCTCGGCGAAGCTCTTGTACGGCACGTGCACGAGGCGCCAGCCGCCGGCGGCGGCGGCCAGCAGCTCGACGCTCAGGTGCCCCGATGAGGCGATGCCGCCGGTGCCGTAGGCCAGCTCGTTGCGCGCGGCGACGACCGCGTCGCGCAGCTGCGCGAGTCCGGTCCATGGTGACTTGGCCGCCACCGCCAGCAGGCACGGCACGTTGAGCAGGCGCGCCAGCGGCACGTAGTCATGCAGCAGCCGCAGCGGAGCGCCCATCGCCTCGAGCGTCACGAGGTTCTGGCTCAGCAGGCCGAAGTGCGCGCCGTCGGGCGCGGCGCGCGCCAGCGCACGCGCCGCGATCAGCCCCGCCGCGCCCGGCCGGTTGTCGACCAGCGCCTTCCTGCCCAGGCGCTGCGCGGCCGACTCGGCCACCCGCCGCAGCACGAGGTCGACGCCGCCGCCGGCCTGTGCCGCGGTGATGACGCGCAGCATCGCGGCGCCCGCGGCCCGCGCCGGCAGCCAGCCGGTCACGGCGAGGGCGTTGCAGGCGAGCAGTTGGCGGCGGCGCATGGTCAGGAGGACGTGCGCGTGCCACCGGGGCCGGCGGCAGCGGGCGTCGCATTGTCGTCGCGCGGCGCGCCCGCGCCTCCTACCATTCGGCCCATGATTCGCCCCGCCCTGTCCGTCGCCCCTCGCCGCATCGGCCCGTTCAGCGTCTTCCCGATCGGCCTGGGCTGCATGAACTTCAGCCACGCCTACGGCGCGCCGCCGCCGCCCGAGCAGGCCGAGCGCGTGCTGCTGGCGGCGCTCGAGGCTGGCGTCACGCTCTTCGACACCGCGGCGCTGTACGGCTTCGGCGTCAACGAGACGCTGGTCGGCCGCGTGCTGAAAGCGCACCGCTCGCGGATCGTGCTGTGCT
>JADYZZ010000022.1 GCA_020852865.1 Rubrivivax sp. | reverse complement strand
GCCAGATCGACCTGCCCAAGGGCCAGCCGAGCGGCCTGGTCGAGGCGCGGCAGATCCTCGCGCGGGTCAGCGGCATCGCGTTCACCGACTTCACCGCCGCCGACGTCGTGCGCCACCCGCTGGTGGCGCGCATCGTCGAGGCCTACGACGCGGCGGCGCGGCCGGCCGGCCAATGAAGCCGCCGCGCGGCGCGAACGCGGCTCATGCAGTCAGCGCGCCGCAGCTCACGCTGTCGCTTCAGTTCGCCGACCCGCGCCACCGCGCCTTGCTGCCGCGCCATCGCGTGGCGCGCTGGGTGCGCGCGGCGCTGCAAGCCGACGCCTGGATCACCGTGCGCTTCGTCGACGCCGAGGAAGGGCGAGCGCTGAACCGCGCCTACCGCGGCAAGGACTACGCGACCAACGTGCTCACCTTCGACTACCAGCGCCGGCCGGTGGTGCAAGCCGACCTCGTGCTGTGCGCGCCGGTGCTCGAAGCCGAAGCGAAGGCCGCCGGCATCGCCGTCCAAGCGCATTGCGCCCACCTGCTCGTGCACGGCACGCTGCACGCGCAAGGCTACGACCATCGACGCGCCCGCGACGCCAAGGTCATGGAAGCGCGCGAGAGCGAGCTGCTGGCCGCGCTCGGCTTCGCCGACCCGTACGGGCGCTGAGCGCGGGCCGGGCCGGCCTGCTCAGCCGCGCGCCGAGGCGACCTCGGCAATCGCCTTGATCACCTCGCGCGGCCGGTCGCGCTGGATGTAGTGGCCGGCGCCCGGCACCGGCGTCGCGGCCGGCACGCCGAGTTCCCGGGCCCAGTCGACCCACAGCTCGCGCACCACCCGCTCGAAAGCGCCCACATCCGGTGGCACGAAGCCCCCGCGCACCAGCAGGCGCGCCGGCAGCGGCGGCATCGGCCGGGCGGCCAGCGTGTCGAGGCAACGCGCCTGGTCGTCGAACTCACGCCGCATCGTCCTGGTGAAAGCGGGCGACAGCCGGGCGACGCGGACCAGCGCGGCCGACGCCGGCGCCTCCTGCTGCAGGCGTTGCCAGTGCTGCGGGTGCGTGGGGTCGAGCAGGACGATGCCGGCGACCTCGGCCGGGTACAGCCGCGCGAACGCGTACTGGTACAGGCCACCCAGCGAGTGGCCGACGAGCACGTAGGGCGGCCGCAGGCCGGCGCGTTGCAGCATCTGGCGCTGTTCGGCGGCGATGCGGCAGGCGCTTCGCTCGCCCTCGGCCGCGGGGGACTGGCCGACTCCGGCGCGGCTGAACGCCACGCTGGTGAGGTTGCCGGGCAGCCCTTGCTGCACGGCCGACCACACGCCGAGACCATCACCCAGGCCGCTCTGGAAGACGACGACCGGGCGGCCGGAGCCGGCCAGGCGTTGCTCGAACGAACCCTCGGGCAGGGGCGTGGCGCAGGCGCCGAGCAGCAGGGCAGCGGCAAGCGCGGCGAGCGTGCCGAAGGCGCTCCGCACGGCGCCGCGCTGCTTCGGTCTTTGCGCCGGCTTGGGTCGATTCATAGCAGTCCTTCCTGGATCGCCTTCAGCACCGCCCGCGTGCGGTCCCGCACGCCGAGCTTGGCCAGGACGCTGGAGACATGGTTCTTGATCGTGCCCTCGGCAGTGCCGACGGCGCGCGCGATCTCCTTGTTGCTGAAGCCGCCGGCCAGCAGGCGCAGCACTTCCGTCTCGCGCTGCGTCAGGGCTTCGGGCGCGCAGCGGCTGCTGTCGGCGGCGGCGCCGGCAGCGTGCTGGCGGGCGCGTTCGGTCAGCGCCGGCTGGAAGACGCTTTCGCCGCGCGCAACGCGGCGGATCGCCTCGTACAGCCGCTCCGGCATCACGTCCTTGAGCAGGAAGCCGCGGGCGCCGGCGCGCATGCCTTGCAGCAACGCCTCGTCGTCGTCGAAGGTCGTCAGCAGCAGCGTCGGCGGCAAGGCTTCGCGCTCGCGCAGGACGCGCAGCACCTCGATGCCGGAACGCCGGGGCATGCGCACGTCCAGCAGCAGCAGGTCGGGCGCGGTGCGCAGCGTGCACTCGATCGCGTCGTCGCCGTCACCGGCTTCGCCGACGACCTCGAAGTCGCCGGCCAGTTCCAGCAGGCCGCGCAGCCCGGCGCGCACCAGCACCTGGTCGTCGGCGATGACGAGCCGCGTCACGACGTCGCCTCCACGCCCAGGCACACCTCGATCCGGAAGCCCTCGCCGGCGGCGCTTTGCACTTGCATCGTGCCGCCGACGGCCTGCACCCGCTCGTGCATGCCGGTCAGCCCGTTGCCGCAGCGCAGGGCAGCAGTGCCGGCGCCGTCGTCGCGCAGGCTCAGCCGCAGCGTCGAACCACCCTCGGCGCCAAGGCGCACCCACAGGTTGTTCGCCGCCGCGTGGCGCAGCGTGTTGCTCACGCCTTCCTGCACGCAGCGCAGCAGCGTGTGCGCCTGCACCGGGGTCAGCTCGGGCAGCTCGTCGTCGAGTTGCAGGTGGATGCGCGGCTCGGGCACTGCGGCCTGCAGCGCGGCCAGGGCGGCCGGCAGGTCGGGCACCGGCTCGGCGCGCAAGGCGCTGACGACGCGGCGCACTTCGCCGAGCATGCCCTGCGAGAGCGCCCCCGCGGCGGCGACATGACCCTCGCGCCGCGCGGCCGGCACGCGCTGCGCCAGGTCGAGCTGCAGGTTCAGCGCCACGAGATGGTGGCCGAGACTGTCGTGCAGCTCGCGCGAGATATGCAGCCGCTCCTGCAAGCGGCTGTGCTCGGCCAGTTCCTGCTGCGCCGCCTGCAAGCGCGCGTTGACGAGCGCAAAGTCGCGCCGCAGCCGCGCTTCGCGCGCTGCCAGCCAGCCGACGCAGAAGGCGAAGGCCTGCCAGATGAGCACCGACAGCAGCGTCACGCCGAACGCGAGCACCGGCGGCGACTGCGCAAAGGCCGGCAGCGGTTCGAAGGCCCCGAGCGGCCACAGCAGCGCCGCCCAGGCCGCCAGGGCCAGCGTCTGCATGAGCAGCCAGCGCAGGGCCTGGCGCTGCCCGAGCACCAGCGCGGCCTGGCCGGCCACCACGTACATCAAGTCGGTGTGCACGAGCAGGCCGGCCAGCAGCTGCGCGAGCAGCCGCTGCTGGTGGCGGCGGGTGGGCTGCACGACCGGCGCTTCGCGCAGGTTGATCCACAGGCAACTCGCGAACACGACCAGCAGCGCTGCCGTCAGCCCTTCGGAGATATAGAAGCCGAGCAGCTGCGGCATCGGACCCTGCGCCGACGGCCGCTGCAAGCCGAGGTAGTGCGTGCAGGCCACCACCGCCCACACCGCCAGGCCGGCGGCGCGCAGCGCATGGGCCGTGGTCAGGTGCGGCAGGCCGGGCAGGCGCAGCGGGCGTGGCAGGCGCAGAGGGCGGGGCATGAAGCCAGTCTAGGCATCGGCTCGCCGCCGCGCCATGTGCCGGTCGTCATGGCTGGCTGCCCCGTCTTGCGGCACATGCGCGACGAGCCCACCGGGCCGAACACTTCGCCATCGGTGCAGCGAGCGATGTCGCAGCGACTGCGGCCGACCCCACCCTCGTTTGGCACATCAAGGAGCCCGGACATGACATGCACCCCCTCGACCCCGCGCCTGTGGATCGCCACAGCCGTCTGCTGCGCAGCCTTGCTGGCTGCCTGCGGCGGCGGCGGCGACGACGAAGAGGAGCGGCAGCAGCAGCAACGCGCCGCCACCGTGCTGGCGGTGCAAGCGCGGCTGAAGGCGCTGCAAGCGCAGATGCCGGCGTCGCCCGGCATCGTCGTGCAGGTGCTCGATCGGCGCAGCGACCTCGCGTGGGCCGGCAGTGTCGGCGTTGCCGAGCGCGCCAGCGGCCGGCCGTTGACGCCGCAGGCCACCTTCCGCACCGCGTCGCTGACCAAGAGCTACACCGCCGCCACCGTCTTGCGCCTCGCCGAGCAGGGGTCGATGGCGACGGCCGACCCGATCGAGCGCCACCTGTCGCCAGCGAGCGTGGCCACCTTGCGCGCCGGCGGCTACGACCCGGCGCAGATCACGGTGGACCACCTGCTGGCCCATCGCTCGGGGCTGCCCGACCACGCGCTGTCGTTGCCGTACTTCGAGGCCGTGCTCGCCGACCCGCAGCACCGATGGTCGCGCGCCGAGCAGCTGGCGCTGGCGATGAGCCTCGGCGGGCCGCTGTTCGCACCCGGCACCGACTACCGCTACAGCGACACCGGCTACCTGCTGCTGGGCGAGATGATCGAGCGGCACACCGGGCTCGCGCTCGGTGCGGCCTACCGCGGGCTGCTGCGGCTGCCGGCGCTCGGGATCGTCAACACCTACCAGGAGAGCGTCGACCCGGTGCCGGCCACGGCCGGCCCGCGCGCCAAGCAGGATCTGCTGCCCGGCATCGACGACTCGATGATCGATGCCTCGAGCGACCTGTGGGGCGCCGGTGGCCTGGTGGCCGATGCGCGCGACCTGGCGCTGTTCGTGCGCGCCTTGGTCGACGGGCGCGTGCTCGGCGCGACGGCGCAGCAGGCGATGCTCGCGGTCGCCTCGCCGATCGCCGGCGTACCGGGCGCACCGGCCGAGGCGGCCTACGCGCGCGGCCTCCTGCGTGTGCAGGTGGATGGCGACACCTGCTGGGGCCACGACGCCTTCTCCGGCGCCTTCATGCTGCACTGCCCGGGCAGCGGCATCACCGTCAGCGGCAGCCTCAACGCCTCGTCGCTGGCCGGCGCACCCGAGGCGATCGAGGTGGCGCTCGACCTCGTGCGCACCGTCGCCTCGGTGCGCTGATCGTGCCCGGGCTCACTTCGTCCCGAACAACCGGTCCCCCGCGTCGCCCAGCCCAGGCACGATGTAGCCGTGGTCGTTGAGCCGCTCGTCGACGGCGGCGGTGATGATCGGCACGTCCGGGTGGTGGCGGCGCATGTTGGCCACGCCCTCGGGCGCGGCGAGCAGGCAGACGAAGCGGATCGACTTCGGCCGCGCTTCCTTCAGCCGGTCCACCGCCGCGACGGCCGAGTTGCCGGTGGCCAGCATCGGGTCGAGCACGATCGCGTCGCGCTCGTCCATGCCGTGCGGCATCTTGAAGTAGTACTCGACGGCGCCCAGCGTCTTCGGGTCGCGGTACAGGCCGATGTGGCCGACGCGCGCGCCGGGTACCACCTCGAGCATGCCGTCTAGGAAGCCGCTGCCGGCGCGCATGACGACGACGAACACCGTCTTCTTGCCGTCGATGACCGGTGAGTTCATCTTGGCCAGCGGCGTCTCGATCTCGATCAGGTGCGTGGGCATGTCGCGCGTCGCCTCGTAGGCCATCAGCACGCTGATCTCGTGCAGCAGGCGGCGGAAGCTGTTGGTGCTGCGGTCCCTCTCGCGCAGCAGCGTCAGCTTGTGCTGCACGAGCGGGTGGGTGATGACTTGCAGGTGCGGGTCGGCGGCGGGCATCGGCGGCTTCTCGGTCGGGCGGGCAACAACGATGCGCGGCATCGTGCCACAGCCGGCGCGGCCTGGTTCGCGGGTGCGCTCGCGCGCCGGCGGCCTCTGCGTGAGCTTCGGTCTTCGGGGCTGGGACGACCTTCGCCCCTTGCTCGCTCTTTGCTCGCCCCTTGCGCCAGCCCGTTCGCCCCAGCCGCCGCGGCGTGCCGGGCCCGCGGTGTAAGGTCGGCGGTGATGGCGAGCGTCCTTGCTCCGGCGGCCCCGATGCCGCCTGCCGCCGCGGCGCAGGCCCCAGGCGGTCGCAGCGCGGCGCGCGCGTTTGTCGTTGCCTGGGCGGTGTTCTGGCTGCTGCTGCTCACCGTGGCCGTGCAGGAACACCTGCGCTTCGGGTCGCCGGCCGAGCTGTGGCGGCCCTTGCTGTGGGAAGGCTCGAGCTGCCTCGTCGCCAGCGGCCTCGTCTGGCTGCAATGGCGGCAGCTGCCGCGGCTCGATCCGCTGCTCGGCCAGCCCTGGCGCTGGTTGCTGCGCCCGCTCGTGCTGCTGCCGGTGGCCGCGCCGCTCTTCGTGGCCGCCATCTACGCCATCCGCCACCTCGTGCACGCGCTGGCCGGCCTGAAGTACCAGCACCCGCCGTGGCCGCAGGTGCTGCTCTACGAGAGCGTCAAGTTCGCGGTCTTCTACCTGCTCTTCGTCGCCGTCATCTTCGGCCTGCGCTCGTTCGCCGCGCTGCACGCCGAGCGCCTGCGCGCCGAGGCGAACCTGGCGCTGGCCCGCGAAGCGCAACTGGCGCAGCTGGCGCAGCAGATCGAGCCGCACTTCCTGTTCAACGCGCTCAACGTGGTGGCCTCGGCGATCCCTGAGCAGCCGGCGCTCGCCGAGCGCTTGCTGCTGCGCTTGGCGGCCTTGCTGCGCGCCGCCACCGACCTGACGCGGCGGCCGCAGGTGAGCCTGGGCGAGGAGGTCGACCTGCTGCGCGCCTACGCCGAGATCATGGGCCAGCGCTTCGCCGACCGGGTGTCGATCACCTGGCAGGTCGACCAGAGCCAGCGCGAGCAACGCGTGCCCGCGCTGATCCTGCAGCCGCTGCTGGAGAACGCCTTCCGGCACGGCGTCGAAAGGCACGCCGGCGCGGCGCGCATCGAGATCGAGGTCGGGCGCGGCGGCGCCGGCCTCGTGCGCGCGTCGGTGTCGTGCAACCTCGGGGCGCTGCCGGCGACCCCCGAGCAAGGCGTCGGGCTGGCCAACGTGCGCCATCGGCTGGCGCTGCTGTACGGCGAACGCGCGTCGCTCAGCCTGGCGCCGCGGCCCGGCGGCGGCGTCGTCGCTCGCATCGAGTGGCCGGCGAGCGTTGCTGCGCATGGCGAGCCGGGCCGCGCTCAGCCGCCCTGACGACACGACGATGCGCCTGCTCATCGTCGACGACGAAGCGCCGGCCCGCGCGCGCCTGCGCCGGCTGCTTGCCGCCTTCACCAACGTCGAGGTGGTGGGCGAGGCGGGCGACGCCGGCGCGGCGCTGGCGGCGGTAGCGACGCTGGTGCCCGACGCGCTGCTGCTCGACATCCAGATGCCGGGCGCCAGCGGGCTCGACCTCGCCGCGTCGCTGCCCGAGCCGGCACCGGCGGTGGTCTTCGTCAGCGCGCACGGGCACTACGCGCTGCCGGCCTTCGACGCCGCCGCCGTCGACTACCTGCTCAAACCGGTCGAGCCCGAGCGCCTGGCGCGCGCCCTCGAACGGTTGGCAAAGCGGCTGACCGAGCGGCTGCGTGAGCGCGAGCAGCGGGCGCTGCGCCCGGTTCACCCGGGCGCGGGTGACGCGGCCGCCTGGCCCGCCCCGGCGCAGCTGCTCGTGCCCGATCGCGGGCGCACGCATGTCATCGCCTGCGCCGAGATCACCTGGCTCGAGGCGGCCGACAACTACGTTGTCGTGCATGCGGCCGACGGCCGCGCGCCGCTCATGCGGCGAACGCTCGCCGCGCTGCTGGCCGATCTCGGCGCCGGCTTCGTGCGCACGCACCGCAGCGCCGCCGTGGCGCTGGCCCAGGTGCAGGCCGTGCTGCCGGGCGAACGCGGCGACGCCGAACTGCTGCTGCGCGGCGGCGCGCGCGTGCCGTGCAGCAGGGCGCAGCGCGCGGCGGTGCAGGCAGCGCTGGCGGGGCGAGCGCTGCTTTAGCGAAGGTGGGGCGGGCGCCGCTTTGGCGCTTTGGGCAAGCCGGCGCGAACGCGGCGTTCGCCCCGGGCCGCTGCACCTTCACCCCACCGGCGTGGCGCGTCGCCGGGCGCCGCGCCAAGCTGCCGGCATGAAGACCACACCCCCGCTCTCGATCGGCCCCGCGGCCGAGCAGCCGCCGCCGGCGCGCCGCGATTTCTTCATCGACTGGCTGCGCATCATCGCGCTTGGCCTGCTGATCCTCTACCACGTCGGCATGGCCTACGTGAGCTGGGGCTGGCACGTGAAGAGCGCCGCCGCGACGCCCGAACTCGCCGCGCTGGTGGAGCCTTGGATGCGGCTCACGGCGCCGTGGCGCATGACGCTGCTGTTCGTCGTGTCGGGCCTCGCGACCGCGCTGATGCTGCATCGGCGCCGCGCAACGCAAGGCAGTGCCGGCCGCGGCTGGCTGGGCCAGCGCGCGCGCCGCCTGCTGCTGCCGCTTCTGACCGGCATGGTGCTCATCGTGCCGGTGCAGTCGTACTTCGAGGTGCGCCAGTTCCACGGCTTCGCCGGCAGCAGCCTGGACTTCCTGCGCCTTTACTTCAGCGGCTACGGCGGCTTCTGCGCGCCGCAGCGCGGCTGCCTCGTGCTGCCGACCTGGAACCATTTGTGGTTCCTGCCCTACCTCTTCGCCTACACGGCGCTGCTTGCGCTGGTGCTGCGGCGCTGGCCGGCGGTGATCGATCGCGCCGCGGCGCGGCTGACAGCGCTGCTGGCAGGCGCGGGCCTGCTGCTGTGGCCGCTCGCCTGGTTCGCGCTGACCCGCGCGACGCTGAAGCCGCTGTTCGGCGAGACGCACGCGTTTGTCGACGACCTCTTCCTGCACACGCAGTACGCGCTCGCCTTCGCGCTCGGCGTGCTGCTGGCGCACCCCGCGGCAGCGCCGCTGTGGCCGCGCCTGCAAGCGATGCGGCACCTGGCGCTGGCGCTGGCCCTGCTCGCCTGGGCGCTGGTCGTCGTCACGGCGCCGGGCGCCACCTGGCGGCTGCTGCCTTGGAGCGTGATGCAGTGGTGCGCCGTCGTCGCCGCGCTCGGCTACGCCAAGCGTCATCTGCAACGCGACGGCGCCGCGCGGCGCGCCCTGTCGGCCGCGGTGTTCCCGGTCTACCTCTTCCACCAGACGGTCACGGTGGCCGCGGTGGCGTGGCTGGCGCCATGGCAGCTGCCGGCGGCGGCCGAGGCCGCGCTGCTCGTCGCATCGACCTTCGGCCTCAGCTGGGCCGGCTACGAGGGGGTGCGCCGGCTGGCGCGCCGCGTGCCGGCCCTCGGCCCCTGGTTCGGTCTCGCCGACGCTGCGCCGCGCCCGCAGCGCAGGGCGGCGATCACGGCGCCGAGCAGCGCGTGACGGGCCCGGAATGCTCAGAACACCGTGCCGTCGCTGTCGACGTTGAACGGCGGCCCGCCGCCCTCGCGCCGCTCGAGCGCGATCTCGCGCCCGGCGGCCCAGGTGCCGCCTTCGAGCACGCTGGCCAGCGGCAGTTCCGCCGCGGTGCAGCCGAGCAGCTCGCGCACGCGCGGCGCCAGCTCGTCGAGCAGCGCCACCGTCAACGCGCGCCACTCGACGATCGGCTCGTCCCCCGGCTTGAAGCGGCGCTCGACGAGGCGGCGGTCGCGCGGCACGATGACGCCGCCATCCAGCAGCAGGCCGCCGTTGCGGTACTCGGGTAGGCCGGTGAGGCCGTTCACCTCGTCGGCCAGATCCACGGGCAGGCCGGCCCAGGCGAGCGGCTCGAGCAGCGAGTAACTCAGCCACTGGCAGAGCTTGTGGAAAGGCACGACGCCGCCGCTCACCGGGTCGCGGCCGCCGCCGGCCACCTCGCTGCCGGCAAAGCGGTGCGTCCACACGTCGCCGACGCCGCGCCCCATCACCGGCGCACCTTGCGTGAAGACGCCGTCGGTGAGCTCCAGCACCTCAGCCAGCAGGTCGGCGGCGGTGAGGCGTGGCGCGGCGGCCACTGTGCCGCCTGCCATCGAGGCCGCATCGGCGCCCACCTCGGCGCGTGTGTCCACCCCCCCAGAGGGGCCCGTGCCGGCGCGCGCCAGCAGCCGGTCGTACAGCTGCCCGGGCCGCTGCGGCCACGGGGCCGTGGCCGGTGCCATCGCCAGCGCCTCGCCCAGCCGCGCCAGCAGCGCCGCGCGGCCCTCGAGACCGACCATCG
>JADYZZ010000021.1 GCA_020852865.1 Rubrivivax sp. | reverse complement strand
CGCGAGAGTCTTTACAAGGCGCTCTCTCCCGCAGGAAATCCAGAGTTGGCCACTATCCTCAAAGTCGTGGCCGCGCTAGGCCTCAAACTGCACGCCGCGCCTGCGGTCCAGAAAGGCGTGGTCTAACGATTGAGGATAGATCGCGCGAAGCCGCGATCTGATCCGTTTGTTGGACAAGCCCGGTCTGTAGCGGGCGGGGCGCGTGGCGGGCGCCCCTGCAAATATGTCCTGCCAAGCGGGCCCGCCGCAGTGCAGCGGGTGAGTCGGTCGTTCGGCGGCCTGCCGCGCCGAAGCACGAAGCCCTCGCCGTCGAGCCTGGTCCCGGCGCTATCGGCTCGCCTTGCACGCGCGCCGCGGCATGCCGCAGCCGGCGCGCGGCGGGCGCACCTCGCGGGGTGAAGGGTCGAGCCGCTGCGTCGCTTCAGGCTTGCGCGCCGATCGAAGCTCCCGTGGCCGGTGGTGGCGTTGCCGACGACGCCGACGCCGACGCCGACGCCGACGCCGAAGAAGACGACGACGCCGAAGAAGACGACGACGAGACGGCCGCCGCCGCCGCGCGCAGCGGCGGCGTACGTCGCAGCACGATGCGCATCGGCGCGCCGCAGCAACTGCAGCGCAGCGTCGCGCGCTCGCCGGTCGGCGGCTGCGGCGACTGCGACGACTGCGCCGGCGCCATCTTGAACACCAGCAACTTCAGCAACGCCGCCATGCGTCTGGCATTGGGGTGCAGGAAGCCGTAGCTCCTGGCGCGGCGCAGCCCCTTGGGCAGCACATGCTGCAGCACCAGGCGCAGGAACTCCGCACCCTGGACCGTACGCTGGCGCAGCGCGCCGGTCTTGCTGTGGCGCCAGCGGTAGGTCACGCCGCTGTCGTCCATGCGCACGATGTCGCGCTCCTGGATCACGCCGCGGTACAGGTAGCGGCCCAGGTACACGACGGCCGCATCGCCGTGATCCAGCCGCTTGCAGTCGACCACCCAGCGCTCGGGCAGCACGATCGGCGGCTGCAGGCCGCGCGCCTTCAGCGCATCGAGCAGCTTGCCCCGAAACACCTTGGCCAGCGCCTTGTGGTCGAACAGGAATCCCTGCCCGGCCGGCAGCTGGCGCCACAGCCGCCGGCGCTCGTCCAGCGCCGCGGCCGGCAGCGCCAGGTGCACGTGCGGATGAAGGTCCAGCGCCCGGCTGTGCGTGTGCAGCACCGCCAGCGCGCCGGGGCTGCCGCGCAGATGGCGGTGGTTCAGCGCGAACTCATGCAGCGTCTGCCAGGCGCAGTCCATCAGCGCGTCGTAGACGATGCGCGGGTGCGCGCGGGCCAGTGCGCGCAGCTCCGCCGGCAGCGTGAAGGTCCCGAGGAAGTAGGCGCCGGCGACGAGCTGGCGGCGTTGGCGCTCGATCCAGCGCTGGCTGTCGGCGTGCTGGCAGTGCGGGCACAGGCGGTGGCCGCAGGAGTGCGGCACCACGCGCATGGCGCCACAGGCGTCGTCGGTGCACCGGGCGGTGAAGCTCGCCGCCAGCGCGGTACGGCAGCGCCTGAGGGCGCCCAGCGCCTGGCGCTGGTCGGGCGACGGCTCGAAGCGCGCCAGGTACTCGCACGCGAAGCGCTCGGCGAGCTGCGACAGGGCGATCACGTGACGGCCCCCCAGCGCAGCGAGAAGCGGCTCATCAGCGCGTCGATGCGATCGCGCGCCTGGGTGTCGGTGCTGCTGCTGAGGTGGGTGTAGCGGGCGGTGGTCAGGATGCTGTGGTGGCCCAGAATGCGCTGGACCTCCAGCAGATCGACGCCGGCCTCGATCAGGTGGGTTGCATAGCTGTGGCGCAGGCTGTGGGGGTGGATGTTTTTTTGAGGCCGATGTCGGCTGCCACACGGGCCAGCGCGCGCTGCACGCCGCCGCGCTCCAGCGGGCCGCGGGCCCGATGCGCCGCGACGGCGCCGCCGGCGCGGGCGGGGAACAGCAGCTCGGGGTGGCGGTGCACGGCCCAGAAGCGGCGCAGCACCGCGAGGCTTGCCGCCGGCAGCGGCACCAGGCAGTCGCGGCGGCCCTTCGCGTCGCGAACGTGCACGCGCATGCGCTCCGCGTCGATGTCGCCCAGCCGCAGCGCCAGACCCTCACCCAGGCGCAGCCCCATGCTGTACAGGGTGAAGAAGAACACCCGGTAGCTCAGGCAGCGCGTGGCGGCGAACAGCCGCGCGGCCTCTTCGACGGTGAGGATGTCGGGCAGCCGCTGCACCTTGGGCGCCTTGACCAGCGTGGGGCTCACCCAGGGTCGGCCCAACACGTGCTCGGTGTAGAACTTGTAGCCGTACAGGTCGAGCTTGACGCTGCTCGAGGAGTGGGAGTCCAGCAGATCGCTGAAGTAGCGGCTGAGCTGGTCGCTGCTGAGGGCATCGATGCGGTGGTCGAAATACTCGCCCATGCGGCGCACGCCGCGCGCGTAGGCCTCGATGGTCTTGGGCCGCAGGCCCTTCAGGCGCAGGTGGCGCAGGTGGGCGTCGTAGCGCTGGTCGAACTCGGCGCGGTGGGGCTCGGGGGCGGCGGCAGCAGCGGCAGCGGCGGCAACGGTGGCGCGGGTCGGGGTGCAGGTCATTCCATCTCCTCACGAGTGGTGGCATAGTGGCCGCGTGCAAACGCGGTCGCGGTCACTCGTGAAGCATACGGAGGCGGCGTCGCACAGGGGCTTGGGGTATTGCTCCGCGTAGCGGCTTCGTCCAACCCGCCCATCAAGCTGGCCCGCTACAGCGGACTTCGCCCGCCTCCGCGGGCAGGTTATGGGCAACGTTGGGCGTCTTGCCTCGAGTCGCGTGACAATCCGAACAGCCCCTTCTTTGGAGTGCCATCATGGAACTGATCGCCGTGCTCACGTCCGCTGAAGAAGGCGGCTTCATCGCTCTCAACCCCGAGACTGGAACCACCACGCAGGACGAGACGATCGAGGAGGCGGTGGCCAACCTACGCGAGGCCATAGCCCTATATCTGTCCGAATTCCCGCTGAACAAGGTGGGTCACCCCGTGGTCACGACGTTCACCATACCAGCGCATGCCTAAGCTGCCGCGCGTCTCGGGCGCAGAGGCGGAAGCGCCGTCTACGATCGACTGAAACGGCCGTCTACGATGGCCTGAAATAGGCACTTGGCCGCGAGAGTCTTTACAAGGCGCTCTCTCCCGCAGGAAATCCAGAGTTGGCCACTATCCTCAAAGTCGTGGCCGCGCTAGGCCTCAAACTGCACGCCGCGCCTGCGGTCCAGAAAGGCGTGG
>JADYZZ010000020.1 GCA_020852865.1 Rubrivivax sp. | reverse complement strand
CCGCGCAGCTGCCGCACAGCCTCGATGACGTGCAGCATGCCGCCGCCGTAGCCTTCGGCGAGCAGGCCACCGCTGGGGTTGACCGCCAGCGCCCCGCCCGGGCCGATGCGGCCGTCGGCCACGAAATCGCCCGCTTCGCCCGGCGCACAGAAGCCGTAGGCCTCGAGCTGCATCAGCACCACGATGGTGAAGCAGTCGTACAGCATCGCCACGTCGACATCGGAGGCGCCGAGCCCGGCACGCGCGAGCGCACGTGGGCCGCAGCGCGCCGCCGGCAGCGTGTCGAAATGCGCGGGGTTCGAGAAGGTGCCCAGGCTGTGCGCCTGACCCATGCCAAGAATGGGCACGGCGCCCTGGCGCAGGTCCTTCGCGCGTTCGGCAGCGCACACCACCACCGCCGCGGCGCCGTCCGAAACCAGGCAGCAGTCGGCTCGGCGCAACGGTTCGACGAGCATGCGCGAGTCGAAGTAGCTCGCCATGTCCAGCGGCTTCTTCAGCTGCGCATGAGGCGTGCGGGCGGCGTGCGCGCGCGCGGCGATGGCGACTTCCGCAAACGCCTCGGGACGCGTTCCGTACCTCGCCATGTGTCGTTGCGCCGCCAGCGCGTGCAGCCCGGCGGCGCCGAAGAAGCCGAACGCAGCCTCTTCACCACGGCCATAAGCGTAGGAGCCGGCGCTCGACAGTGCCGTGTCTGCGTAGACGCACAGGCACACCGAGCACAACCCGGCCTCGATCGCCAGCGCGGCGCGTTGGATGCTGGCAACGCTGGACGCGCCCCCGAGGATCTCGGTGCCGGCAAAGTCAGGATCCAGGCCGAGCGCACGTCCGAGCCGCAGATAGTGGGGTTCGATGCCATTCAACACACCCTGGGCGGCGCCGGGGTCGGTGAGCAGCCCGTCGATATCCGCCGGTGCCAGGCCGGCGTCGCGCACTGCCCGCCGCGACGCCTGCGCTTCTAGTTCCAGCGCGCGTCGGCCGTCGAGGCGGCCGAACGCCGTATGCCCGATTCCTGCAATGCCGACTCGATTCACCGAAACCGTCCCGAGCTTGCTTCGCCCCGCTGCGCCGCCCGCGCCGTCCGGAGCATTGCGATGCACTAAGTATTGATGATTACACAATTTGTGAGTATTATTCAAGCAACACCGGGCCTGGATCTGTGCCCGGGCCCGACGAACCAGGGGGCGGCAGTGGACAGGGATTGGAGCGAGGAGCACGACGCGTTGCGGCACTCGCTGCGCAGCTACGTCCGGGCGAAGGTCACCCCGCACGTGCTCGACTGGGAGGCGGCTGGCGAGGTGCCTCGCAGCCTGTTCGCCGACCTGGCCGATCTCGGCGTGCTGGGGCTGAGACTTTCGCCCGAGTACGGCGGCGGCGGCCAGGATTTCTGGTTCACCGTCGTGCTGCTCGAGGAACTGATGCGCTGCGGCTCCATCGGCGTGCCGGTCGCCGTGATGGCGCATGCCGAGTTCGCCACCATGCTGATCGACCGCTACGGCGCGCCGGCCTTGCGCGACAGGTACGTGCGCGGTGCCTCGGCAGGGCGCCTCGTCGGTGCACTCGGCGTCTCCGAACCCGACGCCGGCAGCGATGTCGCCGCGATCCGCACGCGCGCCGTGCGCGATGGTGCCGACTACGTCATCAACGGCTCCAAGCTCTACATCAGCAACGGCACGATCGCCGACTACATCACGTTGGCGGTGCGGACCGGTGGCCCGGGCGCCAAAGGGCTTTCGGTGATCGTCGTGCCGGCCGACAGCCACGGACTGCGGCGGCGGCGGCTGCGCAAGCTAGGCACGCACGCATCCGACACGGCCGAGCTGTTCTTCGAGGATTGCCGGGTCCCGGCGGCGAACCTGCTGGGCGCCGAGAACGCCGGCTTCGGGATGATCATGTCGGGCTTCGAGGGCGAGCGTCTCGTCCTGTCTGTCATGGCGTGCAGCCACGCGCGGCTGATGTTCGACGAAGCGCGCGAGTGGGGCCACCAGCGCCGTGCCTTCGGCCAGCCGGTGCTCGGTTTCCAGGTCTGGCAGCATCGCTTGGCCGACGTGCTGACGCGAATCGAGGCGGCCGAGGCGCTGGCGCTGCGCGGCATCGACCTGTACGTGCGTGGCCGTCCCGCGCAGTCCGAGATCTCGATGGCCAAGCTCTTCGCCACCGAGACGGCGCGCTTCGCGGCCAGCGAGTGTGCGCAGATATACGGCGGCCTCGGCTACATGGAGGAATCGCTGATGGCGCGGCTGCACCGCGACGCGCTGGCGATGACCGTCGGTGCGGGGTCGAGCGAGGTCATGCGCAGCCTCATCGCGCGCGCCAACAACCTGGTAGCGCCATGACGCTGCGGCGCGAAACCCGCGACGGCGTCCTGATCCTGACGATCGATCGCCCGGCTGCGCGCAACGCGCTCGACTCCCGCACGCAGAAGGCGCTGCTCGACGAATGGCTGCGCTTTCGTGACGACGACGAGCTGCGTGTCGCCGTGCTCACCGGCGCCGGCAACGAGGCCTTCTGCGCCGGCGCCGACCTGAAGGAACTGGGTGCGTTCTATCGCTCGATGACGCCATTCCAGCGTCGCGAGCGCGGCGAACGCGAACCGGGTCTGGGCGCCATCACGCGCAACTTCGACGCGCGCAAGCCGACCATCGCCGCGGTCAACGGCACCTGCCTGGCCGGTGGACTCGAGATTGCGCTGGCCTGCGACATCCGCATCGCCGCGGAGCACGCGCGGTTCGGCCTGCCGGAGGTCTGCCGCGGCATCCTGCCCGGCGCCGGTGGCACGCAGCGCCTGCCGCGCGCGCTGCCCCTGGGGGTGGCCATGGAGATGATCCTGAGCGGCGCGCCGATCGACGCGGCCGCGGCGCTGCGCTGGGGACTGGTAAGCCACGTCGTGCCGGCCGCCGGACTGCTCGAGGGCGCGCTCGACATCGCTGCACGCATCGCTTCCAACGGGCCGCTGGCGGTGCGTGCGGCGCGCGACGCGGTCCATCAGGGACTGACGCTGCCGCTCGAGGCGGCGCTGCGACTCGAGCAGTTCCTCGCCGAACCGCTGCGCCAGAGCGAGGACGCCGCCGAGGGCGTGCGTGCGTTCATCGAGAAGCGCACTGCCAAGTTCACCGGACGCTGAAAGGAGCGCACCTCATGGCCAGAGAGAAGATCGCGATCGACGCATGGGCCACCTATATCTCGCCGGAAGGCGCGAAGAAATGGCCGCCCGAGTTCCTGCACATCTTTCGCAAGTACAAGTGCCCGCCCAACATGTTCGAAGGGGGCACGGTGGAGGCGATGCTCGCCGAGATGGATGCTGCAGGTGTCGACCGCATTGTGCTGTCGGCCTTCTTCTACGGCGGCCAATGGGTGTTGCGCAACGAGGAGGTGGCGCACATGGTGCGCGAGCACCCCGACCGCTTCATTGGCGCAGGCACCGTCAACATCATGCAGAAGCCCATGCAGGTGGTGCGCGAGGTCGACTACCTGGTCAAGGACCTGGGCCTGCGCTGCCTGCGGCTGGAGCCCTACATGTACGGCGACGGCATGACCGGCCTGCCGCCCAATGACAAGCATTACTGGCCGGTCTACATGCGCTGCAGCGAGTTGGGCGTCGCGGTGGCCATCCAGGTCGGCCACACCGGGCCGCTGCTGCCCTCCGAATGCGGGCGGCCGATCTATCTCGACGAGGTGGCGCTGTCGTTCCCCGACCTGGCGATCCTGGGCTGCCACGTCGGACAGCCCTGGCACGAGGAGATGATGGTACTGGCCTGGAAACACCCCAACGTCTATCTCGAGACCTCGGCACGCGGGCCGCGCCAGTGGCCGCAGTCGCTGGTGGATTTCGCGAAGGGCTGGGGCCAGGACAAGGTGATCTGGGCGACCGACTACCCGTTGCTCGGCTTCGATCGCACACTGGGCGAACTCGAGGCCCTCGGCGTCGACGCCACGATCTACCGCAAGATCGTTCGCGACAACCTGCTGCGCGCACTGAGACTCGACCTGTGAGCGACAGTACCCAGCGCCTGCTCGATTCGATCGCCTACGTCGCCTGGCACGGCCAGAAGCTTCGGCTTCGGGAGCCCGGTCGTGCAGTGGTCGTGCAGCCCGATCGCGCCGATCTGCACAACTACGTCGGCACGACCCATGCCGGTGCGATCTACACGCTGGCCGAGACCGCTGCCGGCGTGGCGGCCGACAGCGTGGCGGCGACGATGGGCGGCTTCGTCCTGCTCGCGGCCGCCGAGTTGCGCTACACGCGCCGCGCCCAGGGCACGCTCGAGGCCGAGGCCCGGCTCGAATCGACTGCCGACGTCGAGGCGCTGGCGCGCGAATACGTCGACAGCGGCCGAGGACGCCTGAGCGTTGGCGTGCATGTCCGCGACGCTGGCGGCGAAGCCGTCTTCGACGGTACCTTCCACTATGCGATCCGCAAGAGGACACGATGAGCGAATCCCTGCTGCTCGAGCGGCGCGCCAGCTCGCTGCGCCTGACACTCAACCGCCCCGACAAGCTCAACGCCATCGACTTGCCGCTGCTCGACGCGCTCACCGAAGCGCTCGAAGCGGCCGGCCGCGACCCCGAGGTGCGCGCCATCGTCATCGCCGGCGCCGGGAAGTCGTTCTGCGCGGGTGCCGACATCGGCCAGATGATCGATCGCACCGCCGACGACTGGGAGCGCACGGTCGATCATTACCTCGACCCGATCCGCGCGATTTCGCGTATTGGAAAGCCGGTGATCGCGCGACTGCACGGTAACGTCTTCGGCGGGGGGTTGGGGCTGGCGATCGCCTGCGACTTCCGCGTCGCTGCGAGCACTGCGCGGTTCTGCGCTCCCTTCGTCAAGCTGGCGCTGGCCGGCTGCGACATGGCGGCCGGCTACTTCCTGCCGCGGCTTGTCGGCCTGGGGCGAGCCACCGACATGATGATGACCGCGCGCGTGGTCGAGGCGAGCGAAGCGCTGGCGATCGGCCTCGCGAGCCGCGTCGTGCCCGACGAGGAACTCGACGCGGCCACCGACGCGCTGGCCGATCAGCTCGCCGGCTTCGCGCCGCGTACCACCGCCTTCACGAAGGGGGCGATCCGCCGCTCGCTCGACCGTGACATGGAAGGCGAGTTCGACTACGAGGTCTTCGCGCAAGTCCAGTGCCTGCAAAGCGTTGACCACCGCGAGGGCGTGGCCGCATTTCGCGAGCGACGACCTCCGGTCTTCCGCGGGGCCTGAGACGCCTGGTGCGCCGACGACCGTCCGCACCGCATCCGCACCGTCAATCCCTGCGCGCCGAATCCGAGGAGGGCCCGCGATGACCGAGATCGGCTTGAGCGAAGAAGAGATCCAGTTCCGCGACAGCGTGCGCGCCTTCGTCGACAAGCGCATCGTCCCCAACGCCACGCGCTGG
>JADYZZ010000019.1 GCA_020852865.1 Rubrivivax sp. | reverse complement strand
GGCAACTGCGACATCGGTGGCCTGCTCTTGCACCTCGGGCCCCTGGGGCACCACCAGCGGGCGCAGCTTGGCGTTCGGCGCCAGCACGCCATGGAACCTTATGAGGTGCAGCCGCGGCCGCGGCACCGAAAACCGCCTGCCGGCGCCTGGCGTGGGGCCGGCTGCCGCCAGCTGCATGTGGGCGCTGAACACGCACCCCTCGCGCGGCACTTCGATCGTCTGCTCGCTCGACATGGGCCGCGAGGGTAACGGCTCGGCGAGGCAGCGTAAAGCGGAAGCATTTCCGCTTTACATGCCGGCACTACGCGGGGCATCGTAGCGCGCGCTGCATCGTGCAGGTCCGCGGCGACTGAACAGGTAGCACCACCCATTCCACTGCGGCAACAGGAGCCAGCACCATGAGCAAAAGCGACGCATTCGAAAACGATCTGATCAAGCTGATCTTCACCAACGCCGATGCAGCCAACATCGGTGACGCAACCGGTGTGCGCGGCTCGACCGCCGCCGGCAGCCTGTACTTCAGCCTGCACACGGCCGACCCCGGCGAGGCCGGCAACCAGTCCACGAGCGAGGCCGCCTACACCGGCTACGCGCGCAAGGGCCTCGCTCGCAACGGCACCAATTTCACCGTCTCAGGCAATCAGGTCACGCTCGCGGCCAACCTCGATTTCGACGCGTGCACGGCCGGCACGGCCACCGTGACGCACTTCGGCATCGGCACGGCCAACAGTGGCGCCGGCAAACTGCTTTACAGCGGCACCGTCACTCCGAACATCAACGTGAGCAACGGCGTCACGCCGCGGCTGACGACCAGCACCACCGTGACCGAGGACTGATCCGCGCCCAGTCAGTCGTCAATCGCGCGCCATGCGCCTCATCTACGCGCGTCACCTGAGCGTCAGCAGCGCGCTCGTGCGCCTGGGCCAGTGGTTCGGCTTGTGGAGCCACGTCGGAATCCTCGACGGCTACGTCGTGATCCACTCGCTCGCGCGCAAGGGCGGCGTGGTTATCACGCCTGCCGAGGATGTGATCCGCGGCGCGAGCGAGTACGAGGTTGTCGACGTGCCGACGCCGGACGACGGGCGGGGCCTCGCCTGGGCGCATGCGCAGGTCGGCAAACCGTATGACTGGACGGGTGTTGTTGGTATCGCACTCGCGCAGCGCGATTGGCAACAGGATGACGCCTGGTACTGCAGCGAGCTCGCCGAGCGCGCGCTCGCCGAGGCCGGCGTGCAGCGCTGGCGGCCCAACGCGCGCGGCGTGACGCCGTGCATGAGCTACTACAACGTGACGAGGTGACGTGATGACACCACAGCAGCAGGCGGCGATCGAGGCCGTCTACGGCAGCGCGCTCAGTGAGGCGCAGGCGCTCGCCGTGGCGCCGATGGTCGACGAGCGCAGAGACAAGGACTTGGCGGACTATCTCTCGCAGGGCCGCACTGAGATTCGGCCGCGCATGACCAGTGCGCGCGGTATCGCAGAGCGCATGAGCGGCGGCCCGCTCGCGGCCGAAGTGGTGCTTATCAAGCTCGAAGGCGCGCGCGATGCGCTGCTCGCGAGCGCGAGCCAGAACGACAAGGTGCTCGGCTCGCTGCTGCGCCGCCAGCTCGGCTTCCTCGCGGGCGAGGGGCTGGATTTCGGTAGCGCCGCTCTGCGCGGCATGCTCGATCAATTCGTCACGGCCGGCATCCTCACGGCAGGCGAAGTCGCCGCGCTCAAAGCGATCGCCGAGTTTGCGGCGCCCATCGAGGTCGTCCGGATCAGCGACGCGCTCAACGCGCTGGGAGCCTGAGCATGGCTAACGCATACGGCTCTTACACGCAGGTCGGGTCCGGATTCAACTCTGCGTCCAACGCCTCGTTCACCCTCGTCGGCACGATCGATCTGACGGCATCGCCGCCGCACGAGCTGTTCCTGATCGCCTCGGCTAAGGTCGGCACGGGCGGCGCGACCGAATACGTGAACATCTGGGTCTCCGGCTCGCTCGACGGCACCACGTACAGCGATGCGCCCAGCTCGACGACCAAGCTCAATGCACGGTTCGTGGGCGCGATCAACACGCAGACCAGCGCGACGCAGGCGATCATGGCGCCGACTGCGGTATCTCCGCTCTTCGGCGGAGCGCTGCCGCGGTACCTGAAGGTCTACGCCGAGAACGCCACCGGCTACGCACTGAGCGCAGCGGACAACTGGGTGTATTACCAGACCGAGACGTTCGGCTGAGGCTCGCCCGTGCGCAGAACCTCCACCTCGCTCGGCGGAACGGGCCAGAGCATCGCGGCGCCAAACCGATCGAACATCTGGGGCCAGCATGTGATCTGCGGCATCGTCGGCTGGACCGGCATCTCCGCCCGACCGTACCTGCACGCGCTGGCTAAACAGTCTCCCGCGAACGGGCAACTCGCCGCAGGAAGCTATTCGAGCTACGGCGTCGCGACACCGGCTAAGCTGCTCGATCCACCGCTGGGCGCTACGGTGCGATCGCTGGTGTGCGCGTTTTCGAGCAGCGGGGTGATGCAAGACGGTACGAGCTTCTTCACCTGGGGGGGCGGCAGTGTCACCTGGGGTACCTCTTCGCGTATATATATCGCCGTCGGCGCCGAGTATTCGATAGCGCCGGCGAACATCCACGTAACGGACGGCACGCTGCATCAATACGCGCTGTCGACCAAAGACGCCAAAGTGCGCGCGTGGCGCGATGGGGCGTACTGGGGCGATGCCGTTTTCACAACCGGCTCCATGCCGGACCACGGCGGCAAAATCACCACCAATATCAACCTGATAAACAACCTATACCAGAACTCATGGCTGACCTACGCCCTGTGGCTCGACTGCGACCTCGATTCCACCGGCCTCGTTGCGCTGCTGCCTGACCTGCACGCGCGGCCGTGGCAGGTGTTCGCCGCCTCACGCCATTGGGCGGGCGCTGCAGCCGCCTACACGCACCCCACGCTGTCCAACGCGCGCATGACGAGCCGCACCAAGGCGGGCGGCTACCCGGCCGTGGACTACACGTTCTGAGGCTGCATGGCACGCACGGCGTACTGGGTAATTTCCGAGGCGATCTGGGGCACGCCGGACAATGCCGAGATCCGCGCCGGACAACTCCCGGGCAGCATCGGGCCGGCACTCGCAGCCGGCAGCGAGAGCTTCGCGGCCGCCTCCGGCGCGGGCAGCATCACCGAGGCGACGCTCGTCAACACGCTCAAGGCCGCGGTGCAGTACCGCCTGTCGTGGACCCTCCATGACGACGTGGCCGACAACTACCCGGCCAGCGCACCGCAGCACACGACCTGGCTGGAGCCGCCGGAGCTGTCGAGCCCGGGCGCCACGGACGTCACCGCCACCACGGCGCGGCCGACGGTGACGCTCGCCTTCTGAGCCGCGGCATGGCGACGCTCTACTACGTCATCATCCCTGTCAGTCAGGCCGCGCCCACGGCCGCGCAGGTCAAGGCCGGGCTCGACTCCTACGGCTCGCCGGCCGTTGCCAGTGGCAGCGAGGCGGCGCCAGGCACGAGCGGGGCGTTCGGATTCACCACGGCGGCCACCGGCCTCACCGCCTCGACGATGTACCGCACCTGCGTGGTGTGGAGCGACGGGACGACGGATTCGGTTGTTGCGTATTCCTGGTCGTGGAGTACGGGGGCTGGTGTGGCCGGCGCCGGCAGTTCTGCAGGGATCGCCACCGCGGCAGCGAGTGGGCGCAGCACGGCTGCCGCTGCGGCCGCGGCGGCTGCAATCGCCGCGGCGTCCGGTGTCGGCGCGAGCATAGCGTCGGCGGCGGCATCGTCTGCTGGCGCAGCCGTCGCGGCGGCGGTTGGCGCAGCCGCATCCGCCGCCACTGCTGCGTCGGCAGGATATGGCAGCGCGGCCGGCGCCGGGCGCAGCAATGCAGCAGGCGCAGGGGCATCAGCCGGCAGCGCCGCCGCCGCCGCAGGATTGGCAGCCACGTCCGCTGCTACAGGCTCGGCGGTTGGTGCAGGCGCAGCCGCAGCGTATTCCAGCGCCGGCGCAGTCGGATCAGGTGCAGGCGCGGCAGCTGGCCTAGCTGCCGTTTCTGGCGCAGGCGCTGGCTCGGCCGCCGCGAGCGGCGCGGCAGCTGGCCTGGCTGGCGCAGGCGCTGCTGGTGCCAGCACGGCGGCTGGCGCCGGTCTGGCTGCGGGCGCCGGTGCGGCGGCCGGCTACTCCACCGCGGCGTCAACCGCGTCGGCGGCAGGATCTTCGGCTGGCGACGGCCAGGCCGCCGGTGCAGGCGCAGCCAGATCCGCAGCGAACGGGGCGAGCGCGGCGCAGGCCATCGTCGTGGCCGGCGGTGCGGCACTCGTGGCCGCTGCCGGCCACATCACTGCCAGCGCCGCGGCAAGCGCTGGCGGCGCTGGCCTCGCGAGCGCCAGAGGCCAGTCCGCAGGCACCTCCCAGGCGTTCGCGTGGAGCCATGTCCGCCAGCCATCGCCGCAGTACATCGTGTGCAGCCGTGCTCTCACGCGCGACGTGCGCGGCCCCATCCGCAGACTGGAGATCGAGCGATGAACCTCTTGCGCCCTGCCGTCTTCGCAGCCAAGGACCCGGCCGAGATCGTGATGCTTGGATTCGACTTCGCCGACGCGCTTGGCGCTGGCGTCACGATCACGTCGCAGTCGGTTGGCGTATCGGTGCACGCCGGAACGGATGCGGCGCCGGCGGCGCTGCTATCAGGCCCGGCCAGCGCAGTGGGGACGCGCGTCGTGCAGCGCGTGGTCGGCGGGCTGGCGCAGGTGACATACCGGGTCAAGGCGCAGATCGATGCAAGCGACGGCTCGCGCTACGTGTTGGCAGGGCTGTTGCCGGTGCGCTCGGCGTGAACGTCCATACGAATCGGAGTTGCCGATGACTACTCTTTCAGGCATCATCCATCCTTGACAGCCGTGAGCGAAACTGGTCGGGACAAGACCCGATGACCAGCGTTAGTGGGGCCTAGGGCATCTTGGGAGACGAAGTCCGAGAAGCGGCTGTCACTTTCCATAGCGGAGCATGCCGATGCGATGGGCGTTCATCTTTTCCGTCGTCGCCTGCATCACGTTCCACATCAGCGACCCGTCGAGGTTCACTCGCAGCACGACCATGAAGTCGCGCGCGCCTCTGAACAGCCCGATGTAGCGATTGCGGATGCCGTCGGCGTACTCGACGCCCCACACCTCGAACGGATCACGCAGCGTCGGCAGGATGAAGTTCGCGTAGCGCTCACGCGCGTCGGCTTCCTTCTCCACCATGTGTGCCAGCAGGTCCGGGCGCAGCAGGGCTGTTTCTACAGGCGTCTGCACGTCCAGCAGCGGCCTGTCGGCTGACAAGCCCAGCGCCTTCGCGAGCACGTTGACGGCATCGGAACGGTTCGGCGCGGCGGCGAGCATCGCGGGCGCGATCAATCGCGAGTCGTCGCCCACTCGACGGAGGTCCGGACGGCCCGCGTCCTTCCATGTCGGCTGTCCCGGACGCGGGCCTATGCACCACTCGGACGCGAACCGGCTTGCGTCGAGCAGATCGCAATCCGGCGCCGCGCGCTGCAGGTCTTCCAACAGCGGGGAACTCTTGCCGCGAAGCCGCATCGCGTCGGCCAGTGCCGTCGACGCGTGCGCCACTTTCTCGGCGAGCAGCCGACCCGGTACATCATCGTCCGTCGGATCGCCATCCCAGCCAGCATCGGGCTCGACGTTCGGCGCCGCCTTCGGGTAGCCGCGAGCGCGGGCCTGGGCCTCGGTCAGGCTGATGCGGGTGCAGCGGCAGTTGTGCCCGGCAGGCGGGAACCATCGGCGCCAGATTGGGTCATCGACTGGCGCGATGTGGTTGTCCATCGCGCGGTGCGTGGGCCTGGTGCGGCTGTCGTTGATGGCGTTCCACATGAGGTATGGGCGGGTGCCGGCGTTCTCGCGCTGCTGGATGGTGCGCCCGATGCCGTAGTGCGTCTGCACCGCGTTGCGAAAGATCAGCTCGCGCCTGGCGCTGCCGAGCTCGAACACCGAGTCGGGCAGGTTGCGTTGCCACTCGCGCAGCGTCTTGCCATCGGCTGTGGCCGCGGCCAGGCTGTCGGCCACCTGCTGCACCTGGTCGAGCGCGGCCAGGCCGGCGATGGCGAAGCTGCGCGCGCGCACGGCCTGGAGCCGCGCGCCGTAGAACTCGGCCGGCAGCACGGCCTTGCGCCCGCGGGCCCACGCAATAGCCTCGGCGAATGGCACGTCGAAGCCCTCTGGCAGGCGCGGCGGGTCTGCCTGGCTCACGCCCGGTGCTCCCCCGCCGCCACGTAGCCGAGCACGGCCGCGGCGAAGCTGGCGCGCTCCAGCGCCTGCTGAAACCTCGGGTCGGCCTGCGGCACGAGCGCGGCCAGGCGCGCGCGCAGGTCGTCCTCATCGCGCGCTGCGAGCACGGCGGCACGCACAAGCTCTGGCGCGATGGGCTCGACGGTCTCCAGCTTCTTGAGTCCCTCCTCGATGCCGTGCTGCACGGGCGTGAATTCGCGGCCGGCATCGCCGGCTGCGGAGGCGAACGAGGCGCCGCCCTGCCCGGCCCCGCCACCGGCGCCGGTGGCGCCACCTGTGCCCGCCTGTTGGTCTTGCCGCGGCATCGGCTCGGCCATGGTGAAGTCGTCGGGCTCGAGGTCGTAGGCGTTGGCGATGTATTCGGCCGTCAGGCGCACGCCGACCTTCTCGGCGAGGATGGCGTCGCGCGCGGCGCGCTCGGCCTCCAGGCCCGTGTCGTCGGCCATGACGAAGCGCGGCGCCTCGCCGCCGCGGGCGTTGAACTGCCACAGCGCGTCGACCAAGCGCTGCACGGTGGCCGACACCAGGCGCAGGTCGGCGTTGCGCCGGTCGGTGCGCACGGCATCGGCCACCTTGGCTGCCGCAAAGCTGCCGCCCGAGCTGGCGTCGGTGGTGAGGGTCTGGCCGAGGATGACCTTCTGGATTCGCCGGCAGATGACGCCGTCGAAGTCGCTGAAGTGCACGGCGCCTGTGCCTGGCGCGACGGCCTGCACATCGTCGCCTGGGCCCACCGCGAGGGCAGAGCCGGCCAGCGCGGCGCAGAGGTTGTCGGCCATGGCCTGCGGGTCGCCGGACGTCTTGCCCAGCAGCATGGGCGTGCCGTAGCGTTCGAGCCATCGCATCCAGTACTGCCAGCCGTGCTGGCGGAAGAACCATGGCCAGTAAACGCGCGACAGCAGCGCCTCGCCGTATGGGTTGCGCGCGCTCGGCTGGCGCACGGTGAGCAAGAACTTGCGCGGATCGACCGGCACGCCGTCGAAGCTGCCAGATGCCGGGTCGCGCCAGCGCAGGTGCACGCTGTCGGTGCCCGGGATGAACCATTCGAGCGGCTTTTCGGTCGCGCTTGCGATGCCTGCACGGCCGCCGTCGCGGTTGGCGTAGACGACCTCGATCACGCTGTAGCCGTATGGCACGGCCGAGAAGGCGCCGCGCAGCAGCGCTTCCATGTGCGGCGCGAGCTCTGCCCACAGCTCGTTGCGCCAGCGCGCGGTAGCGCCCTCCAGGCGCCACGGGGTGCCGATGACGGCCTCGCGGCGGGTGTCCAGCGCGGCGGTGATCTCGTCGTCCATTTCGACGGCTCGCAACTGGTGGCGCGCGATGCCGGCGCGGCGCAGCGCCTCGTCGGGGTCTGGCAGCGTGGTGATGAGAGAGAACGTGCGCTCCATGGTGGCCTGCTCGATGGTGAGCTTGGCCGGAGCTGAAAAGCTCGCCGGCTGCTGCGCGTCTAGGCCGAACAGGCGCGCGACGGTGGCTCGGATGATGTTCATGGCGAGGCTGGGCTTTCGTTGGTGAACAGGTCTTTGTGCGGCGCGCAATCCGGCAGATTGCCCTCGTTGATGATGTTGCGGATGTGGCGCTCGGTGAGCGAGAAGCGCAGCGCGAGCTCGGCGTGGCTCTCGCCGCCGAGCTCGCGTGCGACGATCTCCTCGTTGCGCCGGGCGATGAGCCAGGCCGTGCAGCGCGGCACCTCGAACGCTCCAGCTCCGATGGCAGCGGCGAGCGCGCGTGCGGCTTCGATTCCGATTACGGCGGCGAGCGGGTCGCGCGCTGCAGGATCAGACGAGACGAGTACGCGCGTGCCGCCGAAGTGGCTTGCGATGCGCAGCGCGCAATCGAAGCCGACGGCTTCGATGATGGGCTGCATGGAGCGTGTGAAGATCATACGAACGATGGCAGCGAGATGCGCGCGCCGGCGGAGCCGACGCGTCCCGGGTTGGCGGCCTGAGCGTGCCAGGCGATGGCCAGGCTCATCACGCCGTCGTCGTGGCCGCCATTGGGTGCGCCGTAGCGCATCAGGCCGCTGGGCGTGCGCTCCTGGTCGAACGCCATCAGCTCGTCGATCAGCCATTGCTCTGGCGGAATGCGCAATGCACCATCCTCAAAGGCCAGCGCCAGCGCCTCGACGATCTGCGCCTTGCTGGCGTTGGTGGTCTGGAACGCCGTGACGCCCACGCCATCGCGGCGCAGCTGCTCGATCAGCGGCCCGCCGATGCTGTTGGACTCTGCCACCACGGCCGCGTGCTGGAAGCGCGCGCGCAGCGCCTTGAGCCTGGCGAGCTGGAAGGCGTACTCGATCTGCGTGAATCGGTCCAGCGCGACGACGGCGCGCTCGCGCGCGTCGAGCACCGTGAAGACTGTGAAGTCCTCGTGCCGGCCCCAGTCGACGCCGATGACGTAGGCGCGGCCGTCGCCCGCGTCGCGGCTTGTGTGCAGCGTGTTGGTCAGCGCAGGATCGACCGCTGCCGTCACGCGGCGGAACACACCGCCGCCGTCCTCCAGGAACCGTGCCAGGTACTCCTGCGCGAAGATGCGCTCTGGCAGGCTCAGGCGCGCCTGCTCGATCTCGGCCGGGTCAAGGTGCGGATTGGCGCTGCTTGGCGCGTGGTGGGCAGCCCAAGAGTCTTCGTGCATGCCTTTTTGGTGCAACTGCCAGAAGAAGTTGCGGCCCTTGGGCGTGCTGAAGAACCACGCGCCGCCCTTGTGATCTGTCAGGGTCGGGCGGATCGCCGCATTCCATGCGGCCTCCAGGTTGCGCGTCATCGCCGCCTCGTCGACGATGACCAGGCCGTACTTGCGCCCACGGCCAGCGTCGGCGTCCTCGAGCGTCCAGAAATCGAGCGCCACGCCGGTTGCGAACTCCATACGATGCTGCTGCGCGTCGGTGCGCGAGACGAACGCGCGCAGGAACGCCTTGGCGCTGCGCCAGGCTTCGTCCAGCAGCTTGTAGCTCGGCGCGAACCACCCCACGTCGAATCCCGCGCGGATGCCGCCCGGCGCGAACGGCGCGCCGCGCGATGCCAGCGCCAGGCCGAGCGTGGTCTTGCCGAAGCGCCGGCCGCAGGACACCGTGTTGAAGCGGCGCGCCTGGCGCAGGATTTGCTGCTGTCCGGCGTGCAGCATCAGCCGTGGTCCTGCGACGGTTGCGAGCGCAGCAGCGCTTGCCAGTCCTCGGTGACGGCGCCCAGGTTGTGGGTGACGCGCACCTCGAACGCGCCCAGGTGCTTGGCCTCCAGCTCGGCCGCCTTGATGGCGGGGCCGAAGTCGCCGTTGTTCTCGGCGAGCTGGCCGCGGCGGCGGATGTCGGCCATCGCGTCGTCGACGGTGCGCTGGGTGCGCACGGAGAGCTGCCGGCGGGCGATTGCGACAGCTTCCGAAACCTTCCGCAGTGTGAGAAGTTCGCATGCCGTGCGCTCTGCGCGCGCCGGCTTGTAGCCGCAGCGGATGGCCGCCTGCTTGCCATTGCAGTCGACGAGGTACTCCTCGACGAAGCGCTGCTGCTTGGGTGTCAGACCGGCCATGGCGACACCTCCACGCGGACGAAGCCGCCGATCTGCTCGCGATCGAGCATGGCAGTGAGCGTCCAGCGGCTGTCGTCGACGCAGATCACGTCGGCCAGGCCGTCGAGGCCGGACTTCATGGAGGCGATGCAGTTGTCGAGGTCGCGTGCGCGGCGGTCTGGGGGGACGAAGACGAGGCTCAGGGCGATTTGTTCGGCGTGGGTGGCACCTACCCCCTGTAATCGTGCCGACCGGGCGCAGGCGGCCCTGTAGGAGCGTTTGGCGCGTGCGAGTGTGGCCCAGTGGCCGTGGCGTGAGTTTGGCGACAGAGAGCGCGGGGGCCAGGGGAGGGTAATGGTCAGCATGCTCATGGCGTCACCTCAATGCGCCTATTGCGCCGACAAGTTGGGGACGCACTGTCGGCGCAATAAAGCAAGCATCCATGCGGGCTAGAGAATTGTTGGATAAAAAAACCCCCCTGTTCTTCCCTAGCGCCGGGATTTAAGGACGAACTTACCCCCGTCGCGTTGTCGGCAACAAAGCTGTGAGGCGCGTGGATGCTTGGGTTATTGCGGGGACACATGCGTCGGCGTTTTGTCGGCGTTTGTCGGCGTAATTGAAGATGCAGCGCCCGGAGCGACCCATGCGAAGCGCTTGCGGCCTCGGCCGCTGGTGTTTTCGACCTCGGTGTAGGCGATGGCGTGGCGGCGCTCGAGCGCGCGCAAAGCGTCCTCGCGCATCCGCAACGGGTTTGCACGCCATGAGCGCGATGCCTTGTTCAAGTCGCGCTCTGTCATGCCTCGCTTGCCGCTTTCGCGCACCAGGCGCGAGACATCCTTGCACAGCTTGTCGAACACGCCGTCGGCCAGCCGATCGCGCAGCATGGACAGGTCGCGCTCGGCGTGCGTCATAACGTAGTCGCGTGCCCACTCGGCATCTTGACGCATCACCTTGGAATGCCGGCACGAACAGGCGACGATCAGCGCCAGGCGCATGGCCATCTCGGTACGGCGCGTCATCATCTCCGCCAGGCCCTCGGCGTCGAGCTGGTTGCTGCGCTGGAGCACATGGTGCTCTAGCTCGGCGAAGACACGCAGCGCACCGGCATCGAGAGCCATGACCTTCGGGTCTGGCTCCATGTCGTGAGCGACCTGCAGACAGGCCAGGTTACCGCCTGAGGCGGCAGCGCTTGCGGCATCCCGCATCCATGCAAGAAGTTCTTCGGGTGGCGCGACAGCCTCCACGGTGCGGGCGAGCTGGCGCCCGCGGTCGCTGTGGACTGAAATGAAGCGGTTCAGGAAACCGTCGACGACGGCGGCCGAAGTCAGCCCCTCGAACAGAGTCTCCGGCGTCGTCATTGCCAGCATGGTGAGGCTGGGCTTGCGCACCAGACGCTTGGCAAGCTCTTCAGCCTGCTTGGAAGACAGGCCCGCCGTGCTGTAGGCGGCCGGGCGCAGCACGCCATCGGCGCGGCCCCATGTCTCCATCAGCGCCTTGAGCGTATTGCGGTCGGCGAAATTCTGGGCGATGGACGCCGACTGGAGCATCTTGCCGAACTCGTCGAGGACGCTGAACTGCGCTGGCTTGTCGATCAAGCTCGACACCACCGATGACTCGCTGACGAAGCGGCCGACGCCGACCAGCCGCGCCAGGCCTGCGGCTTCGAGAAGCGTTTCCACTGCGTACTTCGCGTGCTCTTTGCCCGCGCCTGAAGGGCCGACGTTCATGAAGTACAGCGCCGGCCAGTTCGCGTTGTCCGTGCGCCAGCGCCGGCCCATGCAGGCAGACCCGAGCGCGAGCGCGGCCTGCACCGCGAACATCGGCTGCGGCTTGCGGGACGTGGCGTTGACCCACGCGACCGCCTGGCCGAGCGCGCCGGGTACTGACAACAGATGCGCCGGCACATCCGCCGGCCCCCCGGCTGGCGATTCGTCGTCGTCATCCTCGGCCGCATCGCTGTGTTGCAGCAGCCTTATGGAGACGACATGAGAGAACTTTGCCTGCGCCGTGGGGCATAGGATTTTTAACCGCCCTCTTCAAGACCCAACTGTGGTCTGAGGACCCGGCGGCAGCGGCATGAGGTGCGTGGGTTTGGTGCGGGCGCCATCGTGCTGACCCGGCTCGGCAAGCCGGTGAG
>JADYZZ010000018.1 GCA_020852865.1 Rubrivivax sp. | reverse complement strand
GCCTGCCCAAGCTGATGGCGATCGAGCTGTTCAAGCCGTTCATCTTCAGCCGCCTGGAGGCGATGGGCATCGCCACCACGATCAAGGCGGCGAAGAAGGAAGTCGAGAGCGGCACGCCGGTGGTGTGGGACATCCTGGAAGAGGTGATCAAGGAGCACCCGGTGCTGCTCAACCGCGCGCCGACGCTGCACCGCCTGGGCATCCAGGCCTTCGAGCCGGTGCTGATCGAGGGCAAGGCGATCCAGCTGCACCCGCTCGTGTGCTCGGCCTTCAACGCCGACTTCGACGGCGACCAGATGGCGGTGCACGTGCCGCTGTCGATCGAGGCGCAGATGGAAGCGCGCGTGCTCATGCTCGCCTCCAACAACGTGCTGTTCCCGGCCAACGGCGAGCCGTCGATCGTGCCCAGCCAGGACGTCGTGCTCGGCCTGTACTACGCCACGCGCGAGCGCGTCAACGGCCGCGGCGAGGGCATGGTTTTCGCCGATCTGGGCGAGCTGCAGCGCGCGCTCGACACCGGCGCCGTCGAGATCACGGCCCGCGTGAGCGTGGTGCTGAGCGAGTGGAGCCGCGACAAGGCCGACGGCGCGCTCGTCGAGGAGCGCAAGCTCGTCGAGACCACGGTCGGCCGCGCGCTGCTCTCCGAGATCCTGCCCAAGGGCCTGCCGTTCGCGCTGCTCGACAAGGCGCTCAAGAAGAAGGAGATCTCGCGCCTCATCAACGCCAGCTTCCGCAAGTGCGGGCTCAAGGACACGGTGGTGTTCGCCGACCGGCTGCTGCAGGCGGGCTTCCGCCTGGCCACGCGCGCCGGCATCTCGATCGCGATCGACGACATGCTGGTGCCCAAGGAGAAGCACGGCCTGATCGAGCGCGCCGAGAAGGAGGTCAAGGAGATCGAGCAGCAGTACGTCTCGGGTCTCGTCACCGCCGGCGAGCGCTACAACAAGGTGGTCGACATCTGGGGCAAGACCGGCGACGAGGTCGGCAAGGTCATGATGGCCCAGCTGTCCAAAGAGAAGGTGCAGGACCGCAACGGCCGCGCGGCCGAACAGGAGTCGTTCAACTCCATCTACATGATGGCCGACTCGGGCGCGCGCGGCTCGGCGGCGCAGATCCGCCAGCTCGCCGGCATGCGCGGCCTGATGGCCAAGCCCGACGGCTCGATCATCGAGACGCCGATCACGGCAAACTTTCGCGAGGGCCTGAACGTCCTGCAGTACTTCATCTCGACGCACGGCGCGCGCAAGGGCCTGGCCGATACGGCGCTGAAGACCGCGAACTCCGGCTACCTCACCCGTCGTCTCGTCGACGTCACGCAGGACCTCGTCGTCACCGAGGAGGACTGCGGCACGCACAACGGCATGCACATGCGCGCGCTGGTCGAGGGCGGCGAGGTCATCGAGAGCCTGCGCGACCGCATCCTCGGCCGCGTCGCCGCGGTGGAGGTGCTGCATCCCGAGACGCAGGAGGTGCTGCTGGCCGCCGGCGCGATGCTCGACGAGGATGCGATGGACGCGGCCGAGGCCGCCGGCGTCGACGAGATCAAGGTGCGCACGCCGCTCACCTGCAACACGCGCTTCGGCCTGTGCAGCAAGTGCTACGGCCGCGACCTCGGCCGCGGCGGCCTGGTCAACGTCGGCGAGGCGGTGGGCGTGATCGCCGCGCAGTCGATCGGCGAGCCCGGCACGCAGCTGACGATGCGCACCTTCCACATCGGCGGCGCGGCCTCGCGCGCGGCGGTGGCCTCGAGCGTCGAAGCCAAGAGCGACGGCATCGTGGGCTTCAATGCCACGATGCGCTACGTCACCAACGGCAAGGGCGAACTGGTGGTGATCGCGCGCTCGGGCGAGATCATCATCGCCGACGCGCACGGCCGCGAGCGCGAGCGCCACAAGCTGCCCTACGGCGCCACGCTCAACGTGCGCCCCGACCAGGCGGTCAGGGCCGGCACCGTGCTCGCGGCCTGGGACCCGCTGACGCGCCCGATCATCACCGAGTTCGCCGGCCGCGCGAAGTTCGAGAACGTCGAGGAAGGCGTGACCGTGGCCCGGCAGGTCGACGAGGTCACGGGTCTGTCGACGCTGGTGGTGATCGACCCCAAGCGCCGCGGCGCGACCAAGGTCGTGCGCCCGCAGGTCAAGCTGCTCGACGCCGCCGGCATCGAGGTCAAGATCCCCGGCACCGACCACGCGGTGACGATCGGCTTCCCCGTTGGCGCGCTCATCCAGGTGCGCGACGGCCAGGACCTGACGCCGGGCGAAGTGCTGGCGCGCATCCCGATGGAAGGCCAGAAGACGCGCGACATCACCGGCGGTCTGCCGCGCGTGGCCGAGCTGTTCGAAGCGCGCAGCCCCAAGGACGTGGGCACGCTGGCCGAGATCACCGGCACCGTGAGCTTCGGCAAGGAGACCAAGGGCAAGGTGCGGCTGCAGATCACCGACCCCGACGGCAAGGTCTACGAGGAGCTCGTGCCCAAGGAGAAGAACATCCTCGTGCACGAGGGCCAGGTGGTGAACCGCGGCGAGCTGATCGTCGACGGCGCGGCCGATCCGCAGGACATCCTGCGCCTGCTCGGCCCCGAGGAACTGGCGCGCTACATCGTGGACGAGGTGCAGGACGTCTACCGCCTGCAGGGCGTGAAGATCAACGACAAGCACATCGAGGTGATCGTGCGCCAGATGCTGC
>JADYZZ010000017.1 GCA_020852865.1 Rubrivivax sp. | reverse complement strand
CACATGAAGAACATGCACACCTTCGACGTGAAGACGCTGAAGGCGGTGGGCGGCCCCTGCGACGGCGAGTACTTCGGCCTGCCGTGGCCGTGTTACGGCACGCCCGAGATGAAGCACCCGGGCACGCACATCCTGTACGACCCGTCTCAGCACGTGATGGAAGGCGGCGGCAACTTCCGCGCCAACTTCGGCGTCGAGCGCGACGGCGTCTCGCTGCTGGCGGCCGACGGCTCGCACAGCAAGGGCGCCGACCTCACCACCGGCTACCCCGAGTTCGACCACGTGCTGCTCAAGAAGCTCGGCTGGTGGAGCGAGCTCAGCGAGGCCGAGCAGAAGGCGGCCGAGGGCAAGAACTGGAAGACCGATCCCTCGGGCGGCATCATCCGCGTGGCCATGCAGGTGCACGGCTGCCATCCGTTCGGCAACGCCAAGGCGCGCGCCCTGGTGTGGAACTTCCCCGACCCGATCCCGCAGCACCGCGAGCCGATCTACAGCACGCGCCCCGATCTTGTCGCCAAGTACCCGACGCACGACGACAAGAAGGCCTTCTGGCGGCTGCCCACGCTGTTCAAGAGCGTGCAGGAGAAGAACCGCGACATCGGCAAGAGTTACCCGCTCATCATGACCAGCGGCCGCCTCGTCGAATACGAGGGCGGCGGCGAGGAGACGCGCTCCAACCCCTGGCTGGCCGAGTTGCAGCAGCACATGTTCGTCGAGATCCACCCCAAGGCCGCGAACGACCGCGGCATCCGCGACGGCGAGTACGTGTGGGTGCGGACGCCCTCGATGCCGGCGGTGCCCGATTTCAAGGGCTTGCGCGTCAAGGCGCTGGTCACGCAGCGCGTGGGCGAGGACACGGTGTTCCTGCCCTTCCATTTCTCCGGCCGCTGGGGCGGCGCCGACCTGGCGCCCTACTACCCCGAGGGCGCGATGCCGGTGGTGCGCGGTGAAGCCGCCAACACCGCCACCACCTACGGCTACGACAGCGTGACGATGATGCAGGAGACCAAGACCACCGTTTGCCAGATCGAGAAGGCCACGGCCTGAGCGGAGAACACACCATGGCCCGAATGAAGTTCATCTGCGACGCCGAGCGCTGCATCGAATGCAACGGCTGCGCCACCGCCTGCAAGGCCGAACACGACGTGCCCTGGGGCGTGAACCGGCGCCGCGTCGTCACCCTCAACGACGGCGTGCCCGGCGAGCGCAGCATCTCGGTGGCCTGCATGCACTGCTCCGACGCGCCGTGCATGGCGGTGTGCCCGGTCGACTGCTTCTACCGCACCGACGAGGGCCTGGTGCTGCACGACAAGGACGTGTGCATCGGCTGCGGCTACTGCAGCTACGCCTGCCCGTTCGGTGCGCCGCAGTTCCCGAGCAACGGCACCTTCGGCCTGCGCGGCAAGATGGACAAGTGCACTTTCTGCGCCGGCGGCCCGGAGCCGGCCGGATCGCAGGCCGAGTTCGAGAAGTACGGCCGCAACCGGCTCGCCGAAGGTAAGCTGCCGGCCTGCGCCGAGATGTGCGCGACCAAGGCGCTGCTGGCCGGCGACGGCGACGAACTGGCCGACATCTTCCGCACGCGCGTCGTCGTGCGCGGCCGCGGCAGCGAGGTCTGGGGCTGGGGCACCGCGTACGGCAAGCCCGCCGCCGGCGGCGGCACGGCGCGCAAGGAGGGCACGAAATCATGACGGCGACCAAGCTCGTACTGGCGCTGGCCGCGCTTGCCGCGCTGTCGGCCTGCACCGAGAAGCCCCAGTCGGCGCACACGCCGCGCGGCGTCTCGCATCCCTACGAAGGGCCGGCGACCGCCTTCACCGCGCCCGGCTGGAAAGTCGGCGACGCCCAGAGCTGGCGCACGCAGTTGCAGATCCGCACCCAGACGCAGAACGAGTACGCGCGCATCGGCGACCAGCCGGCGGTGCAGCGTTGAGACGGCGGGAGGGCGCGATGTCCACGATCCGAGGTCTGCTCCTGGCCGGCGCGACCGCGCTGGCCTTGCTCGGCGCGGCGCACGCGCAGACGTCCGCCGCGCCGGCCGCGCCCGCGGCTGCGGTCAAGGGGCCGCCGCCGGGCTTCGTCGTGCCGGCCGAACCGAAGCCCGACGACACCAATGCCGAGCGCGCCAGGAGCCAGCCCGGCAACAACGCGCCGCTGTGGCGCAGCGTGCGCGAGTCGGGCCGCCAGCCCGGGTTCAGCACGTTGCCAGCCGTGGAGTCGGGCGTGCTGATCCAGCCCTTCGTGCAGTATCCCGGCGCCCCGGTCACGAACGCCGGCGAGGCCTGGCGGCAGGTGCGCAACCGCTGGATCATCCCTTACGGCGGCTCGCTGTTCGTGCTCGTGCTGGCCGCCATCGCGCTGTACTACTGGCGGCGCGGGCCGATGGGCGGGCGCCTCGCCGACACCGGCCGCACGATCGAGCGCTTCACGGCCTTCGAGCGCGCGGCGCATTTCGCGGCGGCGCTCACCTTCGTCGTGCTGGCGCTCTCGGGGCTGGTGCTGGCGTTCGGCAAGTTCGTGCTGCTGCCCGTCTTCGGCGCCACCTTGTTCGGCTGGCTGGCCTACGCGCTCAAGACGCTGCACAACTTCGTCGGGCCGCTGTTCCTGCTGTCGATCCTGGTGATGATCGTCGGCTACCTGCGCGACAACATCCCGCGCGCCTACGACTTCGCCTGGCTGGCCCGTTTCGGCGGCATGTTCGGCGGCAAGGAGGTGCCGTCGCACCGCTTCAATGCCGGCGAGAAGATGGTGTTCTGGGGCGGCGTCATCGTGCTCGGCCTCACGGTGGCCGGCTCCGGCCTGGTGCTCGACAAGCTCTGGCCCGGACTGGAATACACGCGCGTGCAGATGCAGGTCTGGCACATGGTGCACGCGGTGGCCTCGGTGCTGATGATGACGATGTTCCTCGGCCACATCTACATGGGCACGATCGGCATGAAGGGCGCACTGCAGGCGATGAAGACCGGCCGTGTCGACGAGGCCTGGGCGCGCGAGCACCACGAGCTGTGGTTCGACGACATCCAGGCCGGCCGCATCGCGGCCGAACGCTCGCGCCCGACCGCGCCCGGCCTGCCCAGCACGGCGCGCAGCTGACTTGCGGAGGCTCATCATGATGTCCAGGTTCGTCGCCCTCACGACGCTCGCTCTCGGCCTGTGCGCGGGGGCTGCGCTGGCCAAGCTGCCGCCGCTCTCCGACGAGGCCAAGGCCAAGGCCGCCGAGGCTGCTGCCAAGGCGGCCTGGGCCGGCAAGGTCGAGGCCTACCGGCTGTGCAAGGTTCAGGATACGGTGGCCGCCGAGTACCTGGCGCATGCCCGCAAGGAAGGCAGGAAGACCGACGCACCGACGGCAACGCCCCCCTGCGCCGATCCGGGGCCGTTCGTCGCCGCGCCGGCCCCGGCTGCCGCTCCGGCGGTGGCTGCGGCGCCCGCACCGGCTGCCGGGAAGAAGAAATAGGCGCGCCGGCTGCAGCGGCCAGGCCGGCCGTTTAGCATGCCGCCTCCCAGCCCCTTACCCGCGACGATGAGCAGCGCCAGCGCCGAGTTCCTCGCCCGCGACGCCGGCGACGCCGAGCCGCGCGCGCTGCGCGACGCTTCGGGCGACGCCTGGCCCGTGCTTGCCGACGCGCCGCGCCTCACCGCCGCCCAGGGCGAACTGCTGCGCGAGATCCGCATCGTCGACGAATACGGCGAGCGGCGCAGCATCCACATCCCGGTCGAGCGTGCGCTGACGGTGTTCGTCGACAGGCACGAGCTCGTCACGCTGATGACCCTCGGCGCCTGCCCCGAACTGCTGGTCCTGGGCTACCTGTGCAACCAGCGCCTCATCGAAGGCGCCGCGGAGGTCGAGTCGATCGATGTCGACTGGGACGTGTCGGCGGCGGCGGTGCGCACGCGTACCGGCGTGCCGGGCATCGCCGCGCTGACCGCGCGCCGCGTCGTCACCACCGGCTGCGGTCAGGGCACGGTCTTCGGGGACGCGATGGCGCAGCTCGACGGCGTGCGGCTGCCCGACGTCGCGAGCGCGCGCATCCGCCAGGGCACGCTGCAGCGCCTGCTCGAGACGATGCGCCAGCAGCAGAGCATCCACCGCAAGGCCGGCTCGGTGCACGGCTGCGCGCTGTTCGCGGGTGCGGAGCTGCTGATGTTCGTCGAGGACGTCGGACGCCACAACGCGATCGACACCATCGCCGGCTGGATGGCGATGCGCGGCGTGGTCGGCGGCGACAAGGTCTTCTACACCACCGGCCGCCTGACCAGCGAGATGGTGATGAAGGCGGCGCGCATGGGCGTGCCGATCGTCGTCTCGCGCAACGGCGTCACCGCGATGGGCCACGAGCTGGCCACGCGCCTGGGCATGACGCTGTTCGGCCGCGCCGCGCAGCGCCACTTCCTCTGCTACACGGGCAGCGAGCGCTTCGACTCCGAGCCCGAGCCCGGGCGCGCACCGGTGCGCGTGGTGGCCGGCTGAAGCCGGCGCCAGGCTCGGGGAACGAAGGGCCGTCTCCGGGTTACCCGCCCCGGCGTGCGGCAGGCGGCAGGCGGCAGGCGGCAGGCGGCAGGCGGCAGGCGGCAGGCGGCAGGCGGCAGGCAGGACCGCGGTCCGGCCCCGGCGATCAGACCAGCCCGTCGAACAGCCACAGGTCCACCGGCTCGCCGGCAGCCACCGCGCCCTGCGCGTGGTGCAGCACGACCAGGCAGTTGGCCTCGCTCATGCTGCGCAGGATGCCCGCGCCCTGCGCACCGGTGAGGCGGACCTGCCAGCCGCCGCCCGGCTCCGGGCTCGGCTCGACGATGCCGCGCTGGAACTCGGTGCGCCCGGGGCGCTTGCGGATCGCGCTCACGCAGCGCGCCTGCAGCGTGGGCACAGGCCGGGGCTCGGCGCCGGCCAGCTGCAGCAGCGCCTCGCGCGCGAACGCGTAGAAGGCGACGAGCGCCGCCACCGGGTTGCCCGGCAGGGCGAACAGCCAGGCCGGCGGCGCGCCGCCGGATCGGCGCAACGGACCGAACGCGAACGGGCGGCCGGGCCGCATCGCGACCTTCCAGAACGCGACCTCGCCCATGCGCGCCAGCACAGCGCGCACATGGTCGGCGTCGCCCATGCTGACGCCGCCGCTGGTGAGCACGACGTCGGCGCTGGCCACCGCCTGCTCGAGCGTGGCGGCCAGCGCGGCCGGGTCGTCGCGCACGAGGCCGAGGTCGACGACCTCGACGCCCAGCCTGCGCAGTGCGCCGCCGAGGCTGGCGCGGTTGCTGTCGTAGACGCAGCCCGGCGGCAGCGCCCGGCCCGGCGCGCGGATCTCGTCACCGGTGGAGAAGAGCGCGACGCGCAGCGCGCGCCGCACCGCCACCTGTTCGTGGCCGAGCGAGGCCAGCAGTCCGAGGTCGGCCGGGCGCAGCAGACGGCCGGCGCGCAGCGCCGGCTTGCCGGCGGCGAGGTCCTCGCCGCGCCGGCGCCGGTTCTCGCCGGGGCGTACGGCACCGGCCGCGACCTGCACGCGCTCGCCGTCCGCCGCGGGCTCGACACGCGCGAGCTCGCTCGGCACCACGGTGTCGAGCCCGGGCGGCATCACCGCACCGGTCATGATGCGCAGGCACTCGCCGGCGCGCAGCTGGCCGGCGAACGGTGCGCCCGCGAACAGGGTGCCGACGCAGCGCAGCACGAGGGCGCTGCCCGCGGCCAGTGCAGCGCCGTCGAAGGCATAGCCGTCCATCGCGGAGTTGTCGTGCGCCGGCACGTCGATCGTCGAGACGACGTCGGCGGCCAGCACGCGCCCGAGCGCGCCAGCCAGCGGCACGGCCAGGGTGTCGGTGACGGGCCGCAGCGCGGCGGCGATCGCCGCGCGCGCCTCGTCGACGCTCAGGTGCCGCTCGCCGGCGATCAGCGGTGACTCACCGAGCTCGGACATCGGCTCGGCGCACGCGGGGCAGGGCAGGCATCGGCGCATTGTCCTACGGGCAGACCTCTATGCAGACGGCTTCATATCGCCGGCGCGCCAGGGCGTTGCGAGAATCCCCGCGTGCCTCGGGTCTGCCGGGCCGCCCCCGCAATCACCGATGAGCACGGTTGTCGAAAGCCTGAACCTCGCCTCCACGCTGATCCTGCGCGCCGACCCGGCGCTGCTCGGCATCGTCGGCCTGTCGCTGCGCGTGAGCGGCACGGCCTGCCTGCTCGGTGCCGCGGCCGGGCTGACGCTAGGCACCTGGCTGGCCGTGACGCGCTTGCCCGGCCACGCTGCGCTGGTGTGGGCCGTCAACACCTTGCTCGCGCTGCCCTCGGTGGTGGTGGGCCTGCTCGTCTACCTGATGCTGTCGCGCGCCGGGCCGCTGGGCGAGCTCGGCATCCTGTTCACGCCCACGGCGATGGTGATCGCGCAGAGCATCCTCGTCGTGCCGCTGATCGCGGCGCTGGCGCGCCGCCTCGTGCTCGACGCACTCGTCGAGGGCGGCGAGCAGCTGCGCTCGCTCGGTGCCGGCCCGCTCACGGCCGGTGCACTGATGCTGCTGCACGAACGATTCGGCGTGCTGATCATCGTGCTGAGCGCGTTCGGCCGCGCCGTCTCCGAAGTCGGCGCCGTGATGATCGTCGGCGGCAACATCGACGGCATCACGCGCGTGATGACGACCGCGATCGCGCTCGAGACGAGCAAGGGCGACCTGCCGCTGGCGCTGGCGCTGGGCGTCGTGCTGCTCGGCGTGGTCGGCCTGATCAACCTCGTCGTGGGCGCGGTGCAGGGGCGCAGCGCGCTTGCACGCGAGGTCTTCGCGTGACGCCGCCGCTGCTCACGCTGGCCGGCGCTTCGGTGCACTTCGGCGCCGTGACGGCTCTGCGCGAGGTCGACCTCGAACTGCGGCGCGGCGAGCGGCTGGCGCTGGTCGGCGCCAACGGCTCGGGCAAGACGACGCTGCTGCGCCTGCTGCACGGCTTCGTGCCGCACGAAGGCAGGCGCACGCTGCACGGTGCAGCGCCTGCGGTCGTGATGGTGTTCCAGCGGCCGTTCCTGCTGCGCCTGACGGTGCGCGCCAACCTGAGGCTGGCGCTGCGGCTGCGCGGCGTGCGCCGCGCCGAGCGCGGCGCGCGCGCCGAAGAGGCGCTCGCGCGCGTCGGCCTGGCCGACCTGGCCGCACGGCCGGCGACGACGCTCTCCGGCGGCCAGCAGCAGCGCCTGGCGCTGGCGCGCGCCTGGGCGCTCGCACCCGATCTGCTGCTGCTCGACGAGCCGACGGCCAGCCTCGATCCCGGCGCCAAGCGCGAAGTCGAGGGCCTGATCGAGCGCATCGCCGGCGACGGCGTCACCGTCGTGATGAGCACGCACAACCTCGGGCAGGCCAAGCGGCTGGCGCGGCGTGTGATCTATCTGGACGCCGGTCGCGTACAGGTCGACCTGCCGGTCGAACGCTTCTTCAACGACCCGCTGCCGGCTGCGGCAGCACATTTCCTGAAAGGAGAACTGCCATGACTGCGATCGATCTGCGCCGGCGCGCGCTGAGCGCGCTGCTGGCCCTGGCCGCCGTCCTGCCGCTCGCCGGCGCAGGCGGCGCACGCGCCCAGGAGCGCTTCATCGTGATGGCCTCGACCACGTCGACCGAGCAGTCGGGCCTGTTCGGCCACCTGCTGCCGCGCTTCACGCAGGCCAGCGGCATCCAGGTGCGCGTGGTGGCGGTGGGCACCGGTCAGGCGCTGGACATGGCACGCCGCGGCGACGCCGATGTCGTGTTCGTGCACGACACCGCCGCCGAGGAGAAGTTCGTCGCCGAGGGCTATGCCAACAAGCGCGTGTCCGTGATGTACAACGACTTCGTGCTCGTCGGGCCGGCTGCCGATCCGGCGAAGGTGAGGGGCAACGACATCGCCGCCGCGCTGAAGAAGATCGCCGCCGCCGGCGCACCCTTCATTTCGCGCGGCGACCGCAGCGGCACCCACATGGCCGAGCTGCGGCTGTGGAAGGCCGCCGGCGTCGACCTGGCCAACGCCAAGCCCGGCGGCTACCGTGAATGCGGCTGCGGCATGGGGCCGGCGCTCAACATCGGCTCGTCGAGCAACGCCTACGTGCTCACCGACCGCGGCACCTGGCTCAGCTTCAAGAACCGCGGTGAGCTCGTGATCCTGGTCGAGGGCGACAAGAGCCTGTTCAACCAGTACGGGGTGATGGTGGTCGATCCGGCGCGTCACCCACACGTCAAGGCCGCTCTGGCGCAGGCCTTCGCCGACTGGGTGGTGTCGCCTGCCGGTCAGGGCGCCATCGCCGAATACCGCATCGGCGGCGAGCAGTTGTTCTTTCCGAATGCACCGCGCTGAACGCGCCTGATCCTCGTGCCGCCGCGTGCGGGCGCGCCGCCTGCGCCCGCGCGCGGTAGCGGGCTCAGCGCGCGATCCACTGGCGCAGCTCGATCGCGTTGCCGTCGGGATCGCGGATCTCGGCGCGCGCATAGGCGGGGCGCACGAGCGGGCCCCAGCTGCACGCGATGCCCTTGGCCTCCAGGGCCGCGAGCGCGGCCTGCAGGTCGTCGACCTCGAGCGCCATCATGCGGTAGCCCAGCCGCTCGCCCTCGCCGCGCGGCGCCGGTTCGAGCTCGGTGTAGGTCATCAACTCGACGGTCGTGCCGCCGAGGTCGAGGTAGGCGAGCCTCAGGCCCGGGACTTCGACGCGGGCGCGCAACTCGAAGCCCAGCACTTCGGTGTAAAAGCGCAGGGCGCGTGCTTCGTCGGCGGTCACCAGCTCGATGTGGTCGATGCGCTTGAACATGGAAGGGCCTCCGATGCTGCGGCGGCTGCCGCGATCACGGCTTGATATAGGCGTAACGCTCGCGGTTCTGCAGCTGGGCCACGCGCACCACCCCCGAGGGCGTGAACCGGGCGTCCAGGATGAACTGCTCCTTCTTCAGGCCGCGGTTGCGCAGCGTGATCTCGCAGACCTCGAAGCGTACGCCGCGCGCCACGAGCGCGCTCACGAGCGCAGCGTTTCGATGTCGGGATTGCGCGCATCCCGGGCGCCTTCGAAGAGGAAGTCGACGCCGTCGGCGTGCGTCACGACGACGATCTGCGTCTGCGGCGCCACGTCCAGGTGGTTGCGGATGTTGCGCAGACCCTTGGTGGCCTGAGCCGCGGCGCTGTCGATGTGGTAGACGACCTTGTCGACCTTGTCGTCGCGGCCTTGCGCGCGTGCGGCCGCGGCCGCAGACAGAGCGCCCAGCGCGGGCAGCAGGCGCACGACGGCGCGTCGCATCGGATGGGGCATGGGGAGCTGTCCTTGCAGGAGGCATTCACGCGTGCGCGGGAACCACCGTCCGTCGAGGTCGTGAGCGAACTCGCAATCGAGGCGTTCCCGCGCGCACCGAAACTATCACATCGCGCTGCGGCCCGCGCACGCCCGCCGGACGGGGCGCCGCTTCGGCCGCGCGGTGCGTTCAGGTGGGCGTTCCGGTGGGCGTTGGGTCGACGCTCGCCGCGGGCCGCGCGCCGGGCATGGACATGCCGCAGCGCGCGCACCGCGACCGGGCCCGGCTGCTACGATGAACACATGAAGGCGGCGCCTGGAGCCGGCCGCTGCAGCAGAGGGTTCGTCCAGCATGAGCGAAACGACCGGCGCCGACCCGCGGCCGATGTCGGGCACCAAGGTCACCACGGCGCAGGGCACGCGCGCGGTGCGCGACGGCATCAAGCCCAGTGCAATGACGCAGATGCCCGACGCTGCCGGCAAGCCGGCCTGGCTGCGTGTGCGCGTGCCCGGCGGCGCGCGCTACCAGGCGATCATGGACATCGTGCGCGCGCACCGGCTGGCAACCGTGTGCGCGGAGTCCAAGTGCCCGAACATCGCCGAGTGCTGGGGCCGCGGCACGGCGACGCTGATGCTGATGGGCTCGGTGTGCACGCGCGCGTGCAAGTTCTGCTCGGTCGACACCGGCAACCCGCGCGGCTGGCTCGATGCGCAGGAGCCGGCCCATGTCGGCGAGGCCGTGCGGCTGATGGGCTTGCAGTACGTGGTGCTGACCTCGGTCGACCGCGACGATCTGCCCGACCTCGGCGCCGGCCACTACGCCGCGTGCATCAGGGCGATCCACGAACGCATGCCCACGACCGCGGTCGAGGCACTGACTCCGGATTTCCAGGGCCGGCATGAGCTGGTCGCGCGCGTGCTCGACGCGGGCCTGGCCACCTACGCGCAGAACCTCGAGACCGTCGAGCGGCTCACGCACCCGGTGCGCGACGCGCGTGCCGGCTACCGGCAGACGCTGGACGTGCTGCGCTTCGCCAAGCGCCACGCGCCGCAGACCGTGTCCAAGACCAGCCTGATGCTGGGCCTGGGCGAGACCGATGGCGAGATCGACGAGGCGCTCGACGACCTGCGCGCCGCCGCGGTCGACGTCGTCACGCTCGGTCAGTACCTGCGACCGACGCGCAACCACCTGCCGGTGCAGCGCTTCGTCACGCCCGAGCAGTTCCTGCACTACCGCGAGATGGCGCTGGCCAAGGGCTTCGCCGAAGTCGTGAGCGGCCCGCTGGTACGCTCGAGCTACCGTGCCGAACGCGTGCTCGAGCACAACAACGTCGGCCTCGACGCCGCGGTGCTGCGCGGCATCCGCGACAGTGCGGCTGCGGCGCTGCGCTGCTGAGCGGGCGGACCGGGCTGCGCTCGGCGTGGCGCGTGCCGCTCACGACGGGTTGCCGCCGGCCATGGCGCCGGCCTGCTCCGGGCGCGCGGCTTCGGCCAGCAAGGCGCACAGCGCCGCGTCGTCCAGCGCCGCGAGCAAGGCCGCGGCCTGGCCCAGGTTGTCGGCCGCCCAGGGCGCGCAGTGCGTCTCGCAGCCCGCGAGCGGACTGAAGCACAGCGTGAAACTGCCGTACGAGGCTTCGAGCAGCGCGGCCTGCCAGCGCCGGCCGCCGGGATCGTCGAACGTGCGCATGTCGGGCGGATCGTACGCCCTGGCTCGGGCGGCGCTGCGGCGAGCGCCTGCCGCGGGCCGGACCGGCGTCACGCGTCGCGCCGCCGATGCGTCCCGGCGCCCAGGCCGCCGCCGATGAGCCGCCCCGAGGCGTGCAAGGCCGAGAATCCATGAACCGGGAACCGAGATGACTCCGATCGACCTGCGCTCCGACACCGTCACCCGTCCCACCGACGCGATGCGCGCGGCGATGGCCGCCGCCCCGGTGGGCGACGACCAGTACGGCGAGGATCCGAGCACGAATCGGCTGCAGCAGCGCTGCGCCGAGTTGCTGGGCAAGGAGGCGGCGCTGTGGCTGCCCAGCGGCACGATGGCCAATCAGGTGGCGCTGCGCGTGCTCACGCGGCCGGGTGACGAAGTGATCTCCAGCCGCGAATGCCACGCAGCCTGGCACGAGACGGGCGGCGCCGCGGCCAACGCCGGCGTGCAGATCGTCGAAGTGGGCGAGGGCGGGCTCTTCACTGCGGCGCAGTTCGAAGCCGCGATCAAGCCGCGCGGGCTGCCGGTGTTTCCGCCCACCACGCTGGTCGAGATCGAGAACACGCACAACCGCGGCGGCGGACTCGTGTTCCCGCAGGCCGAGGCCGAGGCGATCTGCGCGCTGGCACGTGCGCGCGGCATCGCCAGCTTCCTCGACGGTGCCCGGCTGTGGAACGCCGCCGCGGCCAGCGGTCGCAGCGAGGCCGAGCTGGCAGCGCCGTTCGATCTCGTCGCGGTGGCCTTTTCGAAGGGCCTGGGCGCTCCGGGCGGCTCGCTGCTGGCCGGGCCACGCGAGGTCATCGTCGCGGCCGACCGCCAGCGCCGCATGCTGGGCGGCGCGATGCGCCAAAACGGCATCTTCGCTGCCGCCGCACTGCACGCTCTGGATCATCACCGCGACCGGCTCGCGCAAGATCATGCCAACGCGCGTGCGCTGGCCGAGGCGATCGCACCCTGTGCGGCCGTCGAGATCGACCTTGCCACCGTGCAGACCAACATCGTGATCTGGCGCCTGGCACCCGGTGCGATGGATGCGGCAACGCTGGTGGCGCGTGCGCGCGAGCAAGGGGTGCTGCTCGCCGCCTTCGCGGCGCGCACCGTGCGCGCCGTCACGCACCTGGACGTGAGCGCGGCGCAGACGGCACAGGCGGCGGCCGTGCTGCGTCGGCTGCTCGGCTGACGCCGGGGCATCGTGTCGAGCGTCGGCGCAAGCACCATCGTGGCGCCTGCACAATGGCCCGACCGGTCGCACGCCGGTGAGCCGCTCATGCACTGTTCCCGCACACCGGGTTCACGCCAAAGGAGACGAACCGAAATGCAACGCCGTACCTTCCTTGCCGCCTCGAGCGCCTTGTGGCTCGCACCACGGGTGGGCCGCGCCCAGGGTGCCTATCCGTCCAAGCCGGTGCGTCTGGTGATCGGGTTCGCGCCCGGCGGCGGCCTGGATTTCACGGCACGCACGCTGCAGCCGGGCCTCGAAGCAGCGCTCGGCCAGCCGGTGGTGGTCGACTACAAGCCCGGTGCGGGCGGGGTCATCGCGGCCACCGAGCTCACGCGCGCCGCGGCCGACGGCTACACGCTGCTGGTGGCCAACACCGGGCCCTTCGCCATCGCGCCGTACCTGCGCAGCAAGATGCCCTACGACCCGTTGAAGGATTTCACCTACATCGGCCAGATCGCCGAGGCCGCCTACATCGCGGCCACGCGCGCCGACCACCCGGCGCGCGACCTCAGACAGTTCGTCGAATGGGCCAAGGCGAACGCCGGCAAGGCCGGCTTCGCATCGAGCGGCATCGGTGCCTCGACGCACCTCAATGGCGAACTGCTCAACAGCGTTGCCGGGATCGACCTGCTCCACGTCCCGTACAAGGGCAGCGCGCCGGCAGTGACCGATCTCATCTCGGGCCAGGTGCAGCTGCTCATCGACGCCGGAACCGTGCTGCTGCCGCACATCAGGAGCGGCAAGCTCAAGGCGTTGGCCGTGACCGGCGCGCGCCGCGACGCCGCATTGCCCGAGGTGCCCACGGCGGCCGAGCAGGGCTTCAAGGGCATGGAGTCCTCGGGCTTCCAGGGTCTGGTGGGGCCGGCGGGGTTGCCGCGCGAGGTGGTCGAGCGCCTGTCGGCCGAGTTGCGCCGGGTGCTCGCGCAGCCCGAGGTGAAGGTCAAGTTCGCCGGCGCGGGCTCGGAAGTCCAGCCGCGTGATGCGACGGCGTTCGCGGCGCACGTCAAGGCCGAAGCCGAGAAATGGTCGGCACTGATCCGCCAGCGCCGCATCCAGGTCGACTGATTTGCCAGGGCTGGCGCAGCCTTGTTCGGGCGGCAGGCGAGACTCTGCCCCCCTGCTGCGCAGGAAGACGCCGGAACCGCCCACCGGTCATCGCCGCGTCGTGGACCGAGCGGCGCTTGTCGACCAATGAGTTTGCCTTCCCGGCAGGGCGCAGACCGCTGGGACGCGCGATCGCATCGCGCGGACTTGCAGCGCCGCCACGCAGCCGCAGACGCGGCTTCGTCAATACCGATGCGTGTGAAATGCTGCCCACGCTCCTAGATCCCGAGCGCCTGCCGGAGCATCTTCCCGCTGCGCCGGGCCGGCCCGGCTGTATCGAGCCACTCGACCATGCGGCGATTGAGCGGTGCATCGCGGCCGTGGGTCTGCGCCAGACGCACGACTGCGCCGCAGATCGCATCGATCTCGGTCGTGCGCCCGCGCGCCAGGTCATCGGCCATGCTCGATCGCGCGCTGGCATCGATGCGCAGCAAGCGTGCGGCCACGATGCGAAACAACGGGGTCGGCAGCCGCAGCACCCGAACGGTCCAGTGCGGTGCGAGCGGCGTCAGGCTTGCCGGCCGGATGCCGGCGGCGGCCAGCACGCCGAGCGCCTCGGCCTGCAGCGCAGCCGTGACGCGCCGGCAGTCGCGGTCGAGCAGCTGCGCGCGCAGCGGCAACCCGGCCAGCGCGTTGACCGGGTTGTTGAGGTTCAGCAGCAGCTTGCCCCACTGCACCGGCCTGAGGTCGGCGTGCGTCTGCACGGCAAGCCCGGCCGCGGCCAGGTGCGGCAGCCAGGGTGCGAGCGCGGCGTGCGCCGCCGCGGCGATGCCGCCCGAAGTGCCGCGGTGCAGATGGCCCGGCGCCAGCTCGGCGACGTTGAAGGCCACGACGCCCGGGATCCAGACAAGCCCGGGCGCGACCTGAGCCGCTTCGTCGACGTTGCGCACGCCGTTCTGCAGCGACAGCACCGGCGTGCCCGGCGGCAGTGCCGCCGCCAGCTGCCGCGCCGCCGCGCGCGTGGCGCCGCACTTGACGGTGAGCAGCACGAGAGCGCCGGCCAGCGGCGGCGGCTGTGCGTGAAGACGCAGCGCTTCGCCGCGCAGCTGCCGCTCGGCGTGCTCCAGGTCGGTGAGCCCCAGGCCCCGGCTGCGCCAGGTCTCGAACGTCGCCGCGCGTCCGACGAAATGCACCTCGTTGCCCGCCGCGGCGAGCCGGCCGCCGACGAAGCCGCCCACGGCCCCGGCGCCCATCACGACGATGGGCCCCGCCGTGCTCACCGCGCCAGCGGTTGGGCGAGGTCGCGCAGCGTGGTCGGCCCGGCGCGGCGCTCCACCTCGCCGTGCAGGCGCCGCAGCAAGCCGCAGGCGCCGAGCATCTCGAGCGCGACGAACATCGGGCCGACGAGTACGCCGACGGCGTCGCCGGCGCAGGCCGCACGGCGGCCCTCGTAGTAGTGCCCGAGCAGCACCGCCGTGCCGCCGAGCGCGAACAGGCCCAGGCCCCACGCCAGCCACGTCGTCAGGCTGGTGCCGGCGGCCGCACCATGGCCCAGCAGCACCAGCAGGCCGACGCCGAGCGCGGTGGCCGCGCCGAGCGCGGGCGCGCCGCGCGTCAGGTACCACAGCGCCAGCGGCACGAAGGCGGCGCGCGCCGGCGTGGCGGCCCAGCCGGACACCTCGAGGGCAGGGCGCGCCAGCAGCACGCTCAGTGCCAGCACCATCATCGGCACGCCGACGAAGTGGGTGGCGATGTTGCGCCGGTCGCGGTGGCAGCGGGCGTACTGCACGAGCAGGTCGAGCGCAGGACGGAACAGGCGTGGCATGGGCGGGGGATGGGCGGCGGATGGGCGGCGGATGGGCGGGGCGGCAGGGGTCGTGGCGGCACGCGTGGGCAGATCGTAGCGCCTACCTAGAATCGGCGCAGCCGCGCCGCGGGCGTGACGACGAGCCATCCATCATGAGCATCAAGAGCGACCGCTGGATCCGCCGCATGGCCGAGCAGCACGGAATGATCGAGCCGTTCGAGCCCGGCCAGGTGCGGCATGCGCCCGACGGCCGGCGCATCGTCAGCTACGGCACCAGCAGCTACGGCTATGACATCCGCTGCGCGCGCGAGTTCAAGGTCTTCACCAACGTCTACTCGACCGTGGTCGATCCGAAGGCCTTCGACGAGCGCAGCTTCGTCGACATCGAAGGCGACATGTGCATCGTGCCGCCCAACAGCTTCGCGCTGGCGCGCACGGTCGAGTACTTCCGCATTCCGCGCAACGTGCTCACGATCTGCCTGGGCAAGAGCACTTACGCGCGCTGCGGCATCATCGTCAACGTCACGCCTTTCGAGCCCGAGTGGGAAGGCTTCGTGACGCTCGAGTTCAGCAACACCACGCCGCTGCCGGCCCGGATCTACGCCGGCGAGGGCTGCGCGCAGGTGCTGTTCTTCGAGAGCGACGAGGTCTGCGAGACCAGCTACAAGGACCGCGGCGGCAAGTACCAGGGCCAGCGCGGCGTGACGCTGCCCAAGACCTGACGCGCCGGCGGCCTCGGACACGCCTGGGCCGCGGTGGCGAGTGGGGCGCCCTGCGCCTGGAGGAGGGCTCGATGAAGTGGGAAGGCCAGGAGCAAAGCAGCAACGTCGAGGACCGACGCGGCGCGGGCGGCGGACTGCCGATCGGCGGGCGCGGCATCGGTCTGGGCGCCGTCGTCGTGGCCCTGATCGCGGGCTGGATCCTGGGCGTCAACCCGCTCACGCTGCTCGGCCTGCTGGGCGGCGAGGGCGCGCCGACGGCGATCGAGCAGCCGCAGCAGCGCGCGCCGGCACCGCCGGCCGATGACCGCTCGGCGGTGTTCGTGTCCACGGTGCTGCGCGACACCGAACGCGTGTGGGGCGAGGTCTTCCGCGCGGCCGGCTCGGTCTACGAGGAGCCCAAGCTGGTGCTGTTTCGCGGCGCCACGCGCACCGCCTGCGGCACCGGCGAGTCGGCGATGGGGCCCTTTTACTGCCCGGGCGACCGCAAGGTCTACCTCGACCTCGAGTTCTTCGACACGCTCGCGCAGCGCCTGGGCGCACCGGGCGAGTTCGCGCAGGCCTATGTGGTGGCGCACGAGGTCGGGCACCATGTCCAGAACCTGCTCGGCATCACCGACAAGGTCGACGCGATGCGCGGGCGACTGGCGCCGCGCGAGGCCAACGCGCTGTCGGTGCGCGTGGAGCTGCAGGCCGACTGCCTGGCCGGCGTCTGGGCCCAGCGCAGTCAGCAGGGCAAGGGCTGGCTCGAGCGCGGCGACATCGACTCGGCGCTGCATGCGGCCGCTCAGATCGGCGACGACACGCTGCAGCGCGCTGCGCGCGGCCGCGTCGTGCCCGAGAGCTTCACGCACGGCAGCTCCGAGCAGCGTGTGGCCTGGTTCAGGCGCGGCTTGGACGGCGGCAGCGTCAAGGGCTGCAACACCTTCGACGCGCGGCCTTGAGCCGGAGGAGCCGGTGATGAGCGAACACGCAGCGCGCTTCGAGCGCATCGCCGGCCTGCGCGCCGCAGGCAGGGGCAAGGTGGTGAGCGCCGCCGAGGCGGTGCAGCTGGTGCGCGACGGCGACATGATCGCCACCGGCGGCTTCGTGGGAATCGGCTTTGCCGAGGGGCTGGCGGTGGCGCTCGAGCAGCGCTTCCTCGCCCAGGGCGCGCCGCGCGGCATCGGCCTCGTCTACGCGGCGGGGCAGGGCGACGGCAAGGCGCGCGGCCTCAACCACCTCGGGCACGAGGGCCTGGTGGCGCGCGTCGTCGGCGGCCATTGGGGCCTGGTGCCGGCGCTGGGCAAGCTTGCGGTGGAAAACAGGATCGAGGCCTGGAACCTGCCGCAGGGCGTGATCTCGCATCTGTTCCGCGACATCGCGGCGGGCAAGCCCGGGCATCTGAGCCGGGTCGGTCTGGGGACCTTCGTCGACCCGCGCCACGGCGGCGGCTGCATCAACGAGCGCGCGCGCGCCAGCGCCGAGCAGCACGTGCGCCTGTTCCCGCTCGACGGCGAGGAGTACCTTTTCTACAAGGCCTTCCCGGTGGACGTGGCCTTCATCCGTGCCACCACCGCCGACCCCGACGGCAACCTGACGATGGAGCGCGAGGCGCTCACGCTCGAGAGCCTGGCCATCGCGATGGCGGCGCGCAACTCGGGCGGCATCGTCATCGCCCAGGTCGAACGCCTGGCCGAGGCGCATTCGCTGCCGCCGCGCCAGGTCAAGGTGCCGGGCATCCTCGTCGACTGCGTCGTGCTGGCCGACAAGCCCGAGCACCACTGGCAGACCTTCGCCGAGCCCTACAGCCCGGCCTTCGCCGGCGAGCTGCGCGTGCCGGCGGCCAGCGTGGCGCCGATGCACGCCGGCAAGCGCAAGATCATCGCGCGGCGCGCGGCGCTCGAGCTGCGGCCCAACGCGGTGGTCAACCTCGGCATCGGCATGCCCGAGGGCGTGGCCGCTGTGGCCGCCGAGGAGCGCGTGATCGATCTCGTCACGCTCACGGCCGAACCCGGCGTCGTGGGCGGCATCCCGGCCGCGGGCCTGAACTTCGGCGCCGCCGTCAACACCCAGGCGGTGATCGACCAGCCCTACCAGTTCGACTTCTACGACGGCGGCGGTCTCGACCTGGCCTTCCTCGGCCTGGCCCAGGCCGACGCCGAAGGCAACGTCAACGTCAGCCGCTTCGGCACGCGGCTGGCAGGCGCCGGCGGCTTCATCAACATCAGCCAGACCGCGCGGCGCCTGGTGTTTCTCGGCAGCTTCGAGGCCGACGGCGCGTCCAAGCTGGTGCGCGAGGTGGAGCAGCGCACCTTCAGCGGCCGCGAGGCCTGGCGGCGCGGCCAGCAGGTGCTCTACGTCACCGACCGGGCGGTGTTCGGGCTGCACGCGCGCGGGCTCGAACTGCTCGAGGTGGCGCCGGGTCTCGACGTCGAGCGCGACGTCGTCGCGCACATGGGCTTCAGGCCCGTGATCGAGCGCGCGCCCAAGGAGATGGAGGCGGCCGTCTTTGCCGACGCACCGATGGGCCTGCGCGCGCGGCTGCTCATGCGGCCGCTGCAGGAGCGCTTCACCTACGACGCGGCGAGCCGCACCTTCTTCGTCAACTTCGAGCACCTGACGATCCGCACGCGCGCCGATGTCGAGGCCGTGCGCGCCGAGATCGAGTCGCGCCTGGCGCCGCTCGGGCACAAGGTGTGGGGTGTGATCAACTACGACCACTTCGTGCTCGACGAGCAGGTCCAGGACGACTGGGCCGAGATGGTGCGCGAGCTGGTCGAGCGCCACTATGTCGACGTCACGCGCTACACGACGAGCAGCTTCCTGCGCGCCAAGCTCGGCCCCGCGCTGGCCGCGCACGACGTGGCGGCGCATCTTTACGAGACGGCGGCCGAGGCGCGCGGGGCGCTGGCGCCGCGGCGCGGATCGGCCGGGCACGTTGCCCACCGCCGATGAAGACCGCGACGCCAACGACAGGCCGCATCGGCTGGCTGTACCGGCTCGCGCGGACGCCGACGCTGACCGAATTCGCCGAGGCCGGCCGGCTGCCGAGCACGCCGTGCGAGTGGATCACCGAGGTCATGGGCGGCGCCGTGATCGCGCTGCTGGTCGATCTCGTGCGGCGCGAGCACCGCATGGTGCGGCTCATGGCGCGCACCGACCGGCTGACCGGCCTGCTCAACCGCGGCAGCTTCGAGCAGGCGCTCGGGCGCGAGTGCGCGCGTGCGCGGCGCTACGCGCGCCCGCTCGGCCTGGTCTGCTTCGACCTCGATGGCTCGAGCAGCTCAACGACAGCGCCGGGCATGCCGCCGGCGATCGCGCGCTCGGGCAGTTCGCCGCCGCGCTCGGCACGGTCGCGCGCGCCAAGATCGATCCGGCCTTCACGATCGGCGGCGACGAGTTCGCGCTGCTTCTGCCCGACACGACGGCCTTGCACGCCGGCGAGGTGGCGGCCCGCCTGCCGGCGCGGCTGGGCGGCTGCGCCGGGCCCTTTGCCGAGGGCACGCTCGGCGCGAGCGCGGGCATCGTCGACTATGCGCCGCCCGAATCGACGGCCGAGTTCCTGCGCCGGGCCGACGAGGCGATGTACCGCAGCAAGCGCGCTTCGCGCGCGCGGGCATCGGCACCTCGAGTCGGCGAAGGCATGAACCGCGGCAGCGATTCACGTCCTGACAGGCCTTGACGCCTTCGAGGCGCGCGGCCGTTGCGCATCGTTGAAACCAGCGTTCGCGCCGTCCGAAGGGCGTGGCCCGGAGCGGACGCGAGAATGGCCCTTGCAGCATCAACAAGGCGGAGCATCCGATGGCAAAGGTACTGGTTCTCTACTACAGCAGCTACGGCCACATCGAAACGATGGCCGAGGCGGTGGCCGATGGCGCGCGCAGCGCCGGCGCTGCCGTCGACATCAAGCGCGTGCCCGAACTCGTTCCCGAGGAGGTGGCGCGGGCCGCGCACTTCAAGCTCGACCAGGCCGCACCCGTGGCCAGGATCGACGACCTGGCCAACTACGACGCCGTCGTGTTCGGCGTGCCCACGCGCTTCGGCAACATGGCCGCGCAGATGAAGAACTTCCTCGATCAGGCCGGCCCGTTGTGGGCCAAGAACGCGCTGGTGGGCAAGGTGGGTGCGGTGTTCTCGAGCAGCGGCACCCAGCATGGCGGGCAGGAAAGCACGATCCTGACCACCCATGTCGTGCTGATGCACCTGGGCATGGTGATCGTCGGCCTGCCGTACGCGTGGCAGGGGCAGCGCCGGAGCGACGAGATCACCGGCGGCAGCCCGTACGGCGCCTCGACGATCGCCGGCGGCGACGGCTCGCGCCGGCCCTCGGCCAACGAGCTCGAGGGTGCGCGCTGGCAGGGTGCGCACGTGGCGCGCATCGCGGCCAAGCTGGCGGCCTGAGCGATCCGGCCGGGCCGGCAGGCGCCGCGCCGGCCTGGCGGGGCCGCGCAGTCCGGTCGCGCCGCCCACGCTCCTAGGGCAGGGCGTCGCGGGCGGCGCGCGAGCCCCGTGCTACCGTCGCGCGCATGCAAACGCTGCCCCCGATCGAGATCCAGCCGCGCGATCTCACGCCCTACCGTCGCGGCAACGTCGGTGTCGACTACGTGCATCGCTTCGCGTCGGGCCGGCCCGGCCCGCACGTGCTCGTCAACGCGCTCACGCACGGCAACGAGTTCTGCGGCATGGTCGCCGCGACGCAGCTGCTCGACAGCGGCGTGCGGCCGAGGATCGGCACGCTGACGGTGAGCCTGGCCAACGTCGCCGCCTACGAGTCGTTCCGTTCCGAGCGGCCGTTCGACAGCCGCCAGCTCGTGCACAACCTCAACCGCATCTGGTCGCGCGAGTGGCTCGAAGGCGAGGACGAAAGCCCCGAGCTCGCGCGCGCCCGCGCTTTGCGTCCGGTGGTCGCCGCCGCCGACCATGTGCTCGACATTCACTCGACGAGCAGCGACGTGCAGCCGTTCTGGGTCTACCCGGAATTCACGCGCAACGGCGCGGCCGCCTGCGCCATCGGGCGGCCGAGCGTGCACCTCGTGATGCCGCGCGGCCTGGGCTCGGGCACACCGCTCGTGCAGCACGGCCTGCACGGCACCGAGGGCCACCACGGCGTGGCGCTGGTGGCCGAATGCGGCCAGCACTTCAGGCAGGCCACCGCCGCCGCGGCCGTCGCGGTGGCGTTCGATTTCCTGGCCCACTTCGGCCTGGTCGAGCGCGTGATCGCGCCGCCGCCGCCACAGCAGCGCCTGCGGCTGCTGCGCACCTGCGTCGTCAGGACACCCGAATTCCGCTTCGTGCGGCCCCTCGTCGGCTTCGAGGTGTTCGACGAGGGCGAACTCATCGCCACCGACGGTGCCGAGGAGATCCGCGCACCCTGTGCCGCTTGCACGGTGCTGATGCCGGCGCGCCAGCCTACGGTCGGCCGCGAAGGCGTGTATCTGGCCGAGCCCATCGTCGCCTGATCGCGGGCGCCGGCGCGACGGCCTGCCTCGGTGCCGCCTGCGCCGACGCGTGCGGCGCAGGGCCGCGTGGCGTGCGTCGCAGCACGCCCAGCGCCTGCCGGATGCGGATCACGGCCGGACGCTGGTGCGCTTCCTGCGCTCGAGGCGCCGTTCAAGCATCGATCAGTTCCGGATTCCAGGCATGCACGACCTGGCGCTGTTCGCCGAGCTTGTCGATGCCCAGGCGCATCACGTCGCCGGGCTTCAGGTAGACCGGAACGGGCTTGATGCCCATGCCCACGCCCGGCGGCGTGCCGGTGGTGATGCAGTCGCCGGGTTCCAGCGTCATGAAGCGGCTCGCGCAGCTCACCAGCGCGGCGACGCCGAAGATCATCGTCTTGGTGTTGCCGCTCTGCCGGCGCTGCCCGTTGACCTCGAGCCACAGCGCGAGGTCCTGCGGGTCGCCCACTTCGTCGGGCGTCACCAGCCACGGCCCGATCGGGCCGAAGGTGTCGCAACCCTTGCCCTTGTCCCACTGGCCGCCGCGCTCGAGCTGGAATTCACGCTCGCTCACGTCGTTGACCACGCAGTAGCCGGCCACATGCGCCAGCGCGTCGGCTTCGCTCACGCAGCGTGCACGCCGCCCGATGACGACGCCGAGCTCCACTTCCCAGTCGGTCTTGAGCGAGCCCTGCGGCAGCACCACCGGGTGCTGGCAGCCGACGGCGCAGCTCGTGGCCTTCATGAAGATGATCGGCTCCTTCGGGATCGGCAGGTTCGCCTCGGCGGCGTGGTCGGCGTAATTGAGGCCGATGGCGATGAACTTGCCCATGCCGCTCCAGGGCACCGCGGGCATGCCCGGTTCGGCCACGAGCGGCAGGGTCGTCGGGTCGATGCTGGCCAGCGCGGCCAGAGTGGCCGGCGCCAGCGTGGCGGGGGTGATGTCGCCGATCAGGCCGCTCAGGTCGCGCACGCGTCCTTGTGCATCGAGCAGGCCGGGCCTGACGTGGCCCTTGCGGCCATGGCGCAGCAGTTTCATCGGAAGTTCCTCTCACGCTTCAGGGCACCCGGCCATCGTCGATGGCCTGCGCGGCGCCGATGGTGACGGCCGACGCGCGCGCACCGGCCTCGCGCGCGGCAGGCCGACGGCGTCGGCGGCCCTGAGCCGGGCGGTCCGGCCGGCGCAGCGTTCGTCCATCCTGCGGTTGTGCGCGTCATCGCGCCGCGATTCTCGCGCCGCCGGGTTTGTTGTCGCGTCCCGATCGGCGACCGCGGCCAGGCGGGGAGGTTCCCGCGCGCAGGTTCTTCGCCATGACGCTGCCCGTCGGTGCGCCGGCGCCGACGGGTCCGATGCCCGTCATCTTCAGCCCCTGCCGACGAACGGCATCTTCGTCGCCATGACGTTGACGAACAGCATGTTGGCCGAAAGCGGCAACCGCACCATCGTCATGAACGCGTCGACGACGGCCTGCATCTCCATGCGCGGCTCGGCGCGGATGCTGCCGTCGGCCTGCGGCACGCCTTGCGCCATGCGCTCGGTCATTTCGCTGGCGGCGTTGCCGATGTCGATCTGGCCGACTGCGATGTCGAACGGCCTCCCGTCGAGCGCGGCCGTGCGCGTGAGCCCGCTCACCGCGTGCTTGGTCGCGGTGTAGGCGATGCTGCCCGGGCGCGGCGCGTAAGCCGAGATCGAGCCGTTGTTGACGATGCGCCCGCCCATCGGCCGCTGCGCCTTCATGATGCGAAAGGCCTGTGCGAGGCAGTAGAACGAGCCGTTCAGGTTGGCGTCGACGACGCGCCGCCAGTCCGCGCCGCTCACCGCATCGGGCGTCTGGGGCGGCAGGCCGGCGCCGGCGTTGTTGAACAGCAGGTCGAGCCGGCCGAAGGCCTTCGCGACGCTCGCGAAGGCGGCGGCAACCTGTTCCTCGACGCCGACGTCGCAGGGCACGACGAGCGCGTGCGCGGCATTCGCGCCGGCCAGTGCAGCGCTGGCCTGCAGCGCGTCTGCACGGCGGCCGAAGAGGGCGACGCTCCAGCCTTCGGCCAGCAAGGCGAGCGCGCAGGCGCGGCCGATGCCTGAGCCGGCGCCGGTGACGATGGCGGTCTTGTTCATCGGGGCTTTCGTCGGCGGTGTCGGGAGAAGGGGGGGCGCCTGGCGCGGCCGGGCTGCGCCGGCAGGGCGGCCGGGCGACAGCGCCGTCGTCGTCGCGGCCGCGCAGGATCACGCTGGCGGCAGGGGAAGGGTACTCATCGCGGCCGGCGGCTGGGGGTTTGTGCGGTGGGAGAACGGATGCGCCCACGATACCGTGTTATCGGCATTCGACGCCAAGTCGTCCTCACCCTGATGGCCGCACCGGAGCCTCATCCTCGAACTGCACCGCCTCCCTCGCCGCGGCCGGACTTCCGCCGCTGTGCCGGGCGCTGTTCACGCAGCAGTTCCTCGTCTTCGACCGCGTGCACGAGGGCGACGCGGCAGGCTGCGCCGCGCGCGCCGGCGCTCCGCGCCGTCGCCGCGATCGAGGCCGACGCAGCGCCTGTTCGCCGATGAGTGACTTCGGCCGCAGCGCCACCGCGGCGTACAAGGCGAACATGTCCGTGGCCCCGAGGGCGTCGCGCGCGAACGGGCCGACACAGCAAGAGTCAGCACGAAGCAGCAGGAGGCGCGCATGGAGTTCACCAAGGTCGTGCTTTACACGGCGCAGGACGGCCGTGCCCGCTTTCGCGACGAGCCGCTCGCGCTCACCGAAGGCAAGCCGCAGGCGCGGCTGTCGCCGCTGATGGCCAGCGGCGGTCTGCAACTGCGCATGAGCCCGGTGGGATTTCGCAGCGAGTTCCACTGCACCGAGCTCGCGCAGTGGGTGTTCATCCTCGGCGGCCGCATGGAGATCGGGCTGCAGGACGGCAGCGTGCGCATCTTCGAGCCCGGGCAGCATTTCTACTCGGCCGACCTGCTTCCGCCCGGCGCCGTCTTCGACCCGGCACGGCACGGGCACCGCAGCCGCCAGCTCGGGCCCGATGCGCTCGTCACCGCCTTCGTGCGAGGCTATTGAGATTTCCGTAAATCCTGACAACCGCTGACACGTTCATGCGTTGTACCGATACTTTGCAAGGATTGGGTGCGGCGCATGGGGATGAAGCGATTGGACGAGTCGGTACGGCGGCGAGTGCGT
>JADYZZ010000016.1 GCA_020852865.1 Rubrivivax sp. | reverse complement strand
TGATCGACGCCGAGAACTGGTCGGCGATGGGCGCCGACGTGAAGGGCGACGCGTACGAGGGCCTGCTCGAGAAGAACGCGCAGGACACCAAGAGCGGCGCCGGCCAGTACTTCACGCCGCGCGCGCTCATCCAGGCCATGGTGGACTGCATCGCGCCCCGGCCCGGCGAGTTGATCTGCGACCCGGCCTGCGGTACCGGCGGCTTCCTGTTCACCGCACACCAGTACATCACGCGGCACTACCCCAACCTCACGCGCGACGAGAAGCGCCACCTGAAGGAAGGCGCCTTCCGCGGCTGGGAGCTGGTGCAGGCCACCGCACGCGTGTGCGCGATGAACCTGATGCTGCACGGCATCGGCTCGGACAAGAGCGTGCCGGTCAAGGTGGCCGACGCGCTGGCGGCCGACCCCGGCGAGCGCTTCGACGTGGTGCTGGCGAATCCGCCCTTCGGCAAGAAGAGCAGCACGATGATCGTCGGCGAGGACGGCCGCACCACGACCGAGAAGGACATCGTCGAGCGCGACGACTTCTGGGCCACCACCAGCAACAAGCAGCTCAACTTCGTGCAGCACATCAAGACGCTGCTCAAGCCCCACGGCCGCGCCGCGGTGGTGGTGCCCGACAACGTGCTGTTCGAAGGCGGCGCCGGCGAGACCATCCGCCGCAGGCTGATGCACGAGTGTGACGTGCACACCCTGCTGCGCCTGCCCACGGGCCTGTTCTACGCGCAGGGCGTGAAGGCCAACGTGATCTTCTTCGACAGGAAGCCGGCCAGAGAGACGCCGTGGACCAGGAAGCTCTGGATCTACGACCTGCGCACCAACAAGCACTTCACGCTGAAGACCATGCCGCTCGAGCGCGCGGACCTGGACGAGTTCGTTCGGCTGTACAACCCGGCCAACCGGCACCAGCGCCAGGCGACCTGGAATGCCGAGCAGTCGGACGGGCGCTGGCGGGTCTACGAGTACGACGAACTGGTGGCGCGCGACAAGGCGAGCCTGGACATCTTCTGGCTCAAGGACGAATCGCTCGCCGACAGCGACAACCTGCCGCCGCCGGAAGTGATCGCGCAGGAGATCGTCGACGACCTCGAGGCGGCGCTGGAGCAGTTCAGGCTGATCGCGGGAGATCTGGCAAGCTCGGCGACGCAGACCTCGACCTGACGCCCGGCACCTTCGTGATGGAGGTGTCCATGGCAGGCAGGCCGATGTGGATGGTTCGAGCGGGCGAAGGCGGAGTGCATGTCGATGAGTTCCGGTCCGGCTCGTCCGTGGCCATCGGCTGCAGCGAGATGGGCGACAAGTCGGCGCTGTAGACACGCGAGCCGCATCTCGCCGAGCGGCCCCGATCGCGGCAAGGACATCGTGGCTTCGCCCGACGGCTTCGGCTTCGAAAGTCCGCGCATCGTCGTCGAGGTCAAGCACCGCACCGGCAGCGCGATGGGCAGCCAGGAAGTCCGCAGCTTCCTCGGCGGCCGGCACAAGGACGACAAGGGGCTGTACGTCAGCACCGGCGGCTTCTCGAAGGACGCGCGCTACGAGGCGGAGCGGGCCAGCATCCCGTTGACGCTGATGGACCTGGACGACCTGGTACGCGCGATCCTCGAACACTACGAGCGCATGGACGCCGACTCGCAGCGATTGGTCGCGTTGCGCAAGATCTATTGGCCTGGCTGACGGCGGCCGAAGGCGAGGACTGAATCCATGACTCGTCGTCGCAGCGCGCTTCCCGAGGATCTGATCGGCATCGTGTGACGATTGCCATGGTCGGTGGGTACCCGATCTCCGTGCCGTCGGGGCCCGGCTCGGCCGCGTGTGCCGCCGCGCTCAGGGCCGAGGCGCCGGCGTGTCGGCCGCTGCGGGCCGCAGCACCGCACTCAGGGCCGCACTCAGGTCGGCGTCCAGTGTGCGCACGCCCCTGATGACGAAGGCGCCGCCGTTGCGCCACTGCGTGTGCAGGTCGACGAGCGGCTGCGCGCCGGCCAGGCGCAGCACGCGCGTGTCGATGACGACTTCGGTGCCGCCTTCGACGAGTGCGGGCGGGCCCAGCAGCAGACGTGGACCCAGTTCGCGCACGACGATCCGCAGCACGAGCACGGGCGGCGGGTCGATGGCGCCGGCGCGGCGCACGAGCGCCTCGTCGTCCGCTGCGCCGTGCGCATCGGGCCAGCGTTCGACTTCGGTGAAGGCCAGGCATCGCTGCTGCGCGACAAAGCGCTCGATGCCGCGGCGGGCCAGCGCTTCGCGCGCCTGCGGCTCCTTCTGGTCGGCACGCCACTGCGGCTTCCAGTACAGCGCCGCCGATGGCCTGGGCTGCCCTTCGACGCACAGCGGCTGCTGCGGCGCCAGCCCCGACGACCGGTCGGTGGTCGTCGCGCAGCCGGCGTGCAGCGCCAGCGGGACCACGGCGACGAAAAGCTTGCGAAGCCGAGCCTGCATGGCGTGCTCATCCGAGGGCCGCGACGCGGCGCAGCAGTTCGACGGCCACGGCCATCGACGGCGGCGCACCGACGAACTCGGTGGCGTTGATGCTGCCCGCCACGGTGATGCCCAGCGCCGGGCCATGGAGCATGAAGGCGCCCGAGAACCCGTCGTGCCCCCAGCAGGCGGTGCCCGCCACCTGCACGCGCTGGATGCCGCGCGCGTAACCGGCCGGCGGCGTCGCGTCGGCGACTTCGGCGGCCACACGCAGCATGAACTGCCGCGCGCCGGGCTCGAGGATGCGCCCGTCGACCAGCGCACGCACGAACAGCGCGAGGTCACGCGCGTCGGAGACGAGTCCGCCGGCGCCCCAGAGGTCGGTCGACGCGTCGATCATCGCGTCGTCGACGCCGGGCAGGAGTTCCTGACGGGCGCGCGGCCCGGCGCCGGCAGGCACCGGCTCGACGCTCTCCTGATAAGTGCTCGCGAGCCGCAGCGACTCGAGCTGCAGCAGGCGCCGGAACGCGGGCCCGAGCGCCTCGCCGGTGCGCCGCTCGACGATCTCGCCCAGCAGCAGGTAGCCGGCATCGCTGTAGCGCCAGCCGCTGCCCGGCGCGAAGAGCGGCGGGCCGAGCGACATCGCGACCGCGAGCTGCTCCGTGCGCGCCCAGCGGTGCGTCGGGTCGGCCAGCACCGCCTGCAGATACGGCTCCGCGAGCGCATGGTCGGGCAGACCCGAACGATGCGTCAGCAGGTGGTCGATCGTGATGCGTGCGGTGTCGTAGCCGCCTGCGCGCAGCAGCGCGAGCGTCGGCGCCGAGAGGTGGCGCTCGATCGCGTCGGCGCTCGCCAGCTCGCCGCGCGCGTGCAGCTGCAGGATCGCCGCGGCGGTGAAGGTCTTGGTCACCGACGCGGTGCGGAAGGTGGCGTCGGGTGCGAGGGCGCGCCCGGTGGCGCGGTCGGCCAGCCCGAAGCTGCCGCCCCACGAAAGCCCCGAGCGCTCGTCGAGCACGTGGACGACGATGCCGGGCAGCGCCGGGTAGCGGCCGGCCAGCGCGCGCAGGCACACGCTCAGCCCGTCGGCGATCGCGGCGCGGCGCTGCGCGCGGTCCTCGCCGCCGCCGCAGCCGACGAGTGCGGCGGCGGTGCACAGCGAGGCAGCCGCCGCGGCGCGCAGCACGCGACGGCGGGGATGGAGGCGAGACGAAGTCATGTTCCAGCGGCTCCGGGATCGAGGAGCGGGCATGTTCGCGGCGCGCCCGGCGCCGCGCATGTGCCGCAAGTCGCAGCGGCGACGCATGACCTCCGGCCTATGGCGCAGCTCGCTTGCCGCTCCTAGACTGGCTGCATGTTGCGTTTCACCACCGCCCATGCGCTGCGCGCCGCCGGCCTCGCGGTGTGGGCGGTGGTGACGTTCAAGCATTACCTCGGCCCGGGTGCGGATGCGCAGCAGGGGCCGATCGCCCAGATGCTCGGCCCGGTCTGGTGCGAGCTGGTGTCCGGCGCGCTGCTGCTGGCGTTCGCGGCCTGCCTGTGGTTCAACCTGCGCGAGGCGCCGGTCGAGCATCCGACGCGCGTGCACCGGGCGCGCCTGGTCGCCCAGATCGTCGCCGGGCTGCTGATGGACACCGACCTGATGTACGTCGCCGCCGGGCAGACCGCGCTGGTGCTCGAGCGCCGCTCGGCGCTGCGCTGGCTGGGCGCACAGATGCTGCTGCTGGCGCTGTGGGCGGCGTGGCTGGGGCGGCTGCACGCGTTCGAGCCCTTGCCCGCGTTCAGCGACGCCGCACCGGTGCTCGCCTTCGGCGTCACGCTGCTGTCGGTGCTTGCCTGGCAGGGCTTCGCGTTCTGCGTCGGCTGGCTGGCGGCGCGCGAAGCCAGGCAGCGCCGCGCGCTCGCGCAGGCGAATGCCCGGCTGCAGGCGGCGCAACGCGAGCTCGCGGCGAAGAGCCGGCTCGACGAGCGGCTGCACCTGTCGCGCGAGCTGCACGACAGCCTGGGGCACCATCTGGTCGCGCTGCACCTGCAGCTCGACCTGGCGCAGCGCGCGCCGCAGCCCGAGCGGCAGGGCCATGTCGTCGCCGGCGCCCAGATCGCGCGCGGCATGCTGGGCGAGGTGCGGCGCGTGGTGAGCACGCTGCGCGAGGAGCCGCCGCCCGACCTGCGCGCCGAGCTGCGCGCGCTCGAGGCCGCGCTGCCCGAGCCGCAGCTTCATGTCGACTGCGCCGCCGACGCAGGCGCGCTGCCGCCGGCGCACGCGCACGCGCTGCTGCGCTGCCTGCAAGAAGGCGTGAACAACACGCTGCGCCACGCCGGCGCGCACAACCTCTGGGTCGCGCTCGCGACCGCCGACGACGGCACGACGCTGTCGCTGCGCGACGACGGCGCCGGCGCCGAAGCGGTGCAGCCCGGCAACGGACTGACCGGGATGCGCGAGCGCATCGAGGCGCTGGGCGGATCGCTGCGCGTGCGCAGCGGGCGCGGCCAGGGCTTCGCGATCGAAGTGCGGCTGCCGCCGCAGGTGACGCCGGCATGATCCGCATCGTGCTCGCCGACGACCAGGCGCTGGTGCGCGCGGGCCTGCGCGGGCTGCTCGCGCTGGCGGGCGATTTCGACGTCGTCGCCGAGGCCGCCGACGGGCCGCAGGCGATCGAGTGCACGCAGCGCGCGCGCCCCGACCTGCTGCTGCTCGACGTGCGCATGCCCGGCGGCTCGGGCATCGAGGTGCTGCGCGAGCTGCAGCGCCGCGGCGCGCTCGTGCCGACGCTGCTGCTGACCACCTTCGACGACGACGAGGCGCTGCTCGAAGGCATGCGCGCCGGCGCGCGCGGCTTCATGCTCAAGGACGTGACGCCCGAGCGGCTGTACGACGCGATCCGCCGCGTCGCCGCCGGGCAGAGCCTGTTCCGGCCCGCGCTGACCGAGCGCGCGCTCGCGCACGCCGCTGCCGCCGCGCCGCCGCCGGAGCTCGCGCCCGATGCCCTGACGCCGCGCGAGACCGAAGTGCTGCGCCTGATGGCGGGCGGCTTCAGCAACAAGGAAATCGCGCGCGCCCTGGGCACCGCCGAGGGCACGATCAAGAACCACGTCTCGAGCCTGTTGTCGAAGCTGGGCGTGCGCGACCGCACGCGCGCCGTGCTCAAGGGCTTGCAGGAGGGCTATCTGTGAACGCCAAGCCTTTCGTCGCGTCCGGCGCGTCGCGCCGGTTCGACATCGATCATCTGCGCAACGCCGCGGTGCTGCTGCTGATCGTCTTCCACAGCGCGCGCCTGTTCGACGCCGAGGACTGGCACATCAAGGACGCCGGCCGCTACCAGGCGGCCGATCTGCTGGTGCGCGGGCTCAACCTGATGTCGATGCCGCTGCTGTTCCTGCTTGCCGGGGCGTCGATCGCCTGGTCGATGCGCACGCGCTCGGCGGCTGCCTTCGCGCGTGAGCGCCTCGCGCGGCTGCTGCTGCCGCTGGCCGCCGGCTGCGTGCTGTTCGTGCTGCCGCAGGTATGGATCGAGCGCCAGGCGATCGGCGCGCCCGGCCGCTCGAGCCCGATCGACTTCGACGGCGGCCTGCTCGCCTTCGTTCCGCGCTTCTTCGAATGCTGCTATCCGCAGGCCAACTTCAGCTGGCACCACCTGTGGTTCCTGGCCTATCTGTTCAGCTACTCGCTGGCGCTGCTGCCGCTGCTGGCGATCGCGCGGCGCCCGCTCGCGCAGCAGGTGCTCGCGCGCAGTGCCGGCTGGGTGAACACGGCGCCGCGCCTGCTGTTGCTGGGATTGCCGCTGCTGGCGGCCGAAGTCGCACTGCGATCGAGCTATCCGAGCACGCATGCGCTCGCCGGCGACTGGGCCAACCACGCGCACTACGGGCTGCTGGTGGTGCTGGGCTGGTGGCTCGCGCGCAGCGAGCGGCCCTTCGCCGCCGCGGCCGCCGCCTGGCCGATGCTGGCCGGCGCGACGCTGGTACTCACCTTGCTGTGGCTGGACGCGCCGCGATGGGCCGGCGCATTGGCGCCCGGCTGGCGCGGCAGCGTGCTGCTGGTGGTGCGCGTGGCCGGCGAATGGTTCTGGATCGCGACGCTGCTCGGCCTGGCCTGGCGCCATCTCGACCGTCCGACCTGGTTGACGCCGTTCAGCCGCTACGCGATGCCTTTCTACGTGATCCACCAGGCGGTGATCGTGGCCCTGGGCGGCTGGTGGCTGGGCTGGGCGGGGCAGCCCGCGCTCAAGTACTTCGCGGTCGCCGGCTTGTCGGCCGCCACGACGATGCTGCTGTGCCTGCTGTTCGAGCGCGCGGCCCCGATGCGCTGGCTGCTCGGCATGAAGCCGGCCCCGGCCGCGGGCCGGCCGGCGGCGCGCCGCGGCGGCGAAGCGGCCGCAGGCGGTCGCGCTTGAAGCCCGTGGCCCGGCGGCAGCGGCGCCCCGCCCGGCTCGGCCGCTTGTGCTTGCCGTCGCACCCGAGCCGCAAGCCGTTGCGCCCGAGCGGCTGCGCCGCCGCGGCGGCGGGCGCGCTCGCACTGGCCCTGGCTGCCGCCGGCTGCGCGAGCCCTGCGCCGCCGGGCGAACTGGAGCGTCACGTGGCCGGCACGGGAAGGCCGCTGGTCGTGTTCCAGAGCGGGCTGGGCGACGGCCTGGGCGTGTGGTCGGCGGTACAGGCCGGGTTGCCCGCCGCGATCACCAGCTTCGCCTTCAGTCGCGCCGGCTATGGCCGCAGCGCGCCGCGCGAGGGCGACCACAGCCCCTGTGCGGCTGCCGCGCAACTGCGCGCCGCACTGCGTGAAGCCGGCTTCACGCCGCCCTATCTGCTCGTCGGCCATTCGCTCGGAGGCCTGTACCAGTTCGCCTTCGCCCGGCTGTACCCGGCCGAGGTGGCCGGCATCGTGCTCGTCGAGCCGACGCATCCGCAGCAATGGCCGCGCCTGCAGCACGAAGCGCCGGCGCTGGCGGCCGTCGTGCGCACGGCGCGCCTCGCGGTCTTCTCGCCGACGATGCGTCGCGAATTCGACGACCAGCAGAGCTGCCTGGATGCCCTGGGGACGCTGCCCGCGCCGCAGGTGCCCACGCGGGTGCTGGTGCGCGGGCGTTTCGTGCCGCCGGAAGCGGGCGCCTTCGAGCGCCTGTCGCGCGCGCTGTGGCGCGACTGGCCGCATCTGCTGCACACGCCCGGCGTCGAGCCGGTGGCGGGCGCCGGCCACTACATCCAGAAGGATCGCCCCGACGCCGTCGTCGCCGCGATCCGCGCCGTGGCCGCTCGGTAGCGGCGCAGGATCGGACTACAGCGCCTTCACCGCCAGCTTGAAGCTGCGGTCCTCGACGTAGGTCTGCACGCGGAACCCGAGCCTGGTCATGAGCCCGAGCATCCTGGTGTTTTCGGCCAGGATGAGGCCGATGATCTCGGTGAGGCCGCGTGCGCGGGCCTGCTCGATGATCGATGTCATCAGCCGCGTGCCCAGACCCTGGCCATTCATCTCGTCGGCCACGGCGAGCGAGAACTCGCAGGTCGTGGCGTCGGGGTTGGTGATGATGCGCGAGACGCCGACGATGCGCTCGGTCTCGGTCTCGCTGCCGTCCTCGGCACGCTGCCGGTCCCTGACGACGGCCACCAGCGCCATCTCGCGGTCGTAGTCGATCAGCGTGTAGCGCGCCAGCATGCGCGCGGGCAGCTCGGGGATCTGGCTGGCGAAGCGGAACCAGCGGCTCTCGGGCGAGAGGGCGCGCACGAAGGCCTGCAGCATGCCGGCGTCGTGCGGATGGATCGGCCGCACCGTGTACAGCCCGCCGCCCTTGAGCGGCCAGCTCTGCTCCTGGTCGGCCGGATACGGCCGGATCGCCAGATGCTGGTAGTGCGACGCGGCGCCGCTGGCCTGCGCCGTGGGCTCGACGACGATGCGCGCGTCGACCGCCACCGCGCCGTGCTCGTCGACGATGATGGGGTTGAGGTCCATCTCGCGCAGCTGCGGCAGCGCGCACACCATCTCGCTGACGCGCAGCAGGATCTGCTCGAGCGCGTCGAGGTCGGCGGCCGGTGCGCCGCGCCAGGGGCCGAGCATGGCGGCGGCGCGCGCGCGCTCGACCAGCTGGCGCGCGAGGAAGCGGTTGAGCGGCGGCAGCTCGAGCGCGCGGTCGGCGATCAGCTCGGCCATGGTGCCGCCGACGCCGAAGCTGATGACGGGCCCGAACGGGTCGTCGGTGATGACGCCGACGAAGACTTCGCGCAGCGGCCCGGCGCCGCCGCCGGCGGCGTCGCCGCGGCGCGCCATCGGCTGCACCGTCACGCCGTCGATGCGCGCGTCGGGCCTTGCGCGCCGCACGGCGGCCAGCAGTTCGTCGTGGCGCTCGCGCACCTGCGCGGCGCTGGTCACGCCGAGCACGACGCCGTGCGCGTCGCTCTTGTGCGCGATGTCGGGCGAGTCGATCTTCAGCGCCACCGGATAGCCGAGCTGGCTGGCGATCAGCATCGCCTCGTTGGCATTGCGCGCGCGCATCGTGCGCGTCACGGGGATGTGGAAGGCCGCCAGCAGCGCCTTGCTCTCCATCTCGGTGAGCACCTTGCGCCGCTCGGCCAGCACGCCTTCGACGAGCAGCCGCGCGCCTTCCGCGTCGGGCAGCGCGAGTTCGGACAGCGGCGGCGGCGTCTGCTGCAGCAGCTGCTGATTGCGGTAGAAGCTGGCGATGCTGTGGAAGGCGTCGACCGCCGCTTCGGGCGTGCGGAACACCGGCAGCTGCCGGCTCGCCAGCATCTCGCGCGCCGCGCGCGTGGTGGCTTCGCCGAGCCAGCAGCCGAGCACCGGCTTGCCGCCGGGCGCGTAGGCGGCGGCCACGGCCTGGGCCACGGCCATCGGGTCGCCGCCGGCCTTGGGCGAATGCACGACGAGCACGCCGTCGACACCCTGGTCGGCCACCGTGTCGGCCAGCGCCTGCGCATAGGCGGGGCCGTCGGCTTCCTCGCCGAGATCGTCGACGCGGCCGATCTCGAGCTCGAGCGCGCCGGCCCAGTCGGCCGCCAGCACCGCCGGCCCGCCGCCGTTGGTGACGATGGCCAGGCGTCGCCCCACCGGCCGAAAGCGCGACGCTAGGCATTGCGCGGCCGAGAACAGCTGCGTGAACTGGCGCACGCGCACCACGCCGGCGCGGCGCAGCGCGGCGTCGAACACGTCGTCGGCGCCGACGATGGCCGCCGAGTGCGTCAGCGCCACTTCGGAGCCGGCGGCGCGCCGCCCGGCCTTCATCACCACCACCGGCTTGGCGTAGGCGGCGGCGCGCAGCGCGCTCATGAAGCGCGGCGCGTCGCGAATGCCCTCCATGTACACCAGGATGCTCTGCGTGGCGCCGTCGGCGGCCAGGTAATCGAGCACCTGCGGCAGCTCGATCGCGGTGTTGGGCCCGAGCGAGACCACCGCCGAGAAGCCCACGCCGTGCGAGCTTGCCCAGTCGAGCATCGATGCGGTGAGCGCCCCGCTTTGCGACACCAGCGCGAGCGGCCCCGGCGCGGCCAGCACGCCCGCGGTACCGGCGTTGAGGTGCAGCGGCGGGCGCTGCAGGCCCAGGCTGTTGGGGCCGAGCAGGTGCACGCCGTAGCGGCGCGCCGTGCGTTGCAGCTCACCGCACAGCGCCGCCGGCAGCCGCTGCGACAGCACGAGCGCGGCGCGTGCCCGCATGCGCCCGACGATCTCCATCGCCGCGGCCACCTGCTCGGGCGGCAGCGCGATCAGCGCGAGGTCGACGCGCGAGCCGGCCAGGTCGCCCAGCTTGCCCGTCATGCCGACGTCGAGCCAGGTGACGACGCCCTTGTAGCCTGCTTGCACGCTGGCACCGATCGCTTGGCGCAGGGTGTGCGCCAGCGGCGACGGCGCTGCGGCTTCGGGATCGCCGGCGAAGACGACGATCGAGCGCGGCTCGAACAGCGGGTTCAGGTAGTGGCGGTCCATGGTGGGTGTGCGTGACGGCTGCGCAGGATGGGCCGGCGCCCGCCGCGCCACGATAACGCGGCGCAAGACCCATGGCACGCCGCACGGCGGGCCGGCGCGCAGCCGGCCTTCAGACGCCGGGGTCCGCGGCGGCGGCGGCGCCGTCCATGCCTGACGCGCCGGCGGCGTTGTCGGCCGCCGCCCACGCTCCTATTGAGATTTCCGTAAATCCTGACAACCGCTGACACGTTCATGCGTTGTACCGATACTTTGCAAGGATTGGGTGCGGCGCATGGGGATGAAGCGATTGGACGAGTCGGTACGGCGGCGAGTGCGT
>JADYZZ010000015.1 GCA_020852865.1 Rubrivivax sp. | reverse complement strand
TGGCGGCGGCGAGCGCCGGCGCGGCCTCGGCCCGGGCGTCGACGACGACCGGGCAGTCGATGTCCGTCTCGCTGCTGACCCCGGCGGCGCGCTGGCTGGCTGCCGGCCTGCGCGCGCTGGCCGTCGCCGGCGGCGCCACGCTGGTGGCGATGGTGCTCGGCGGCGAGGGCGCGCTTGGCGCCCACACGCCGGCGCAGATCCGCGCCTTCGCCGTCTGGGTGCTGGCGCCCGAGGCGGCGGTGCGCGCGCTGCTGTGGGCCAGCGGCGCGAAGCTGTCCGTGTGCGCCGGCGACCTCGTCTTCGTCGGGCGCGGCACGCGCCGCATCGAGCTGCCGGCGGCGGACGTGGCCGAGGTGCGGGCCTGGCGGCTGCCGCTGCCGCTGCCCGGCGCCACGCTGCGCCTGGCTCGCGGCGCCCAGTGGCCGTTCATGCTGGCGCGTGCCGATGCGCTTGCGCTGCAGGCGGCGCTCGGCGCGGCGGTCGCCGTGCCGGTGTCGCCGGCGCACGCCGCTCACTATGCCCACGCTGCGCTGGCACCGCGCGGCCACCGCCTGTGGCAGCACCCGCTGGCCAAGTTCGTGCTGCTGCCGTTCGTGCTGGCCGTGCCGGCGTTCACGCTGCACCAGCGCATCGCCTTCGGCGCCGCCTTCGGCGAAGTCCAGCTCTTCGGCTGGCTGGCCTATGCGAAGGGATTCGTGTTGTGGTGGGCGGCCTGGGGCATCGGCGTGACGATCGCCGCGGCCGCGCTTCGGGCGGCCATCGAAGCGGGCACGTGGGCCGTCGTCGCGTGGCAGCCTGCGCGTGCACCTGCCGTGCGTCGCATGCTGGAGCGGGCCGGGCTGGTGCTGCTGTATCTCGGTCTGCCGGCCTGGCTGGTGCTGCGCGTCGGCCTGGGCTGAGGCGCATTTGCCGAGCGGCCGTCCGGCCGCCTGCGGCGGTGAAGCCGCACGATGGGAGTGCGGCGCGAACTGCGGCGCGATCCGCGGCGCGATCTGCGGCGCCATCCATCACGGTGCGATCCACGGTGCGATGCACGGCGCGATTCACGTGACGGCCGGCGGTTCGGCCGGGGATGCGGCCGGACCCCACCGGCAATTTCGTAACTGTTTCACGCCGGGCGTTCAAGTCGTCTTCTCGCAGGCCGTAATCCGACCCATGTCGTTTGACATCTGATGATCGGCGTGGAACAACCCGCAGCCGGCGACAGACAGGTCGCCGGATGCGTTTTTTTCAGCGACCGCCGCGTCAGCGCCTGGAGACAGACACATGAAGAACCTGATCGCGAACCTGCCGCTGCGCCTGAAGTTTCTGCTGCTCGGCGTCATCGCCGCGCTGATGCTGCTGCTGCCGGCCACCCTGCTCGTGCGCGCCGATCTGGGCCACGTGGAGGCCGCGCAGCGCCAGCTCGAGGGCATCGCGCCGGCGCAATCGGCGGTGGCCCTGATCCACGTCACGCAGCAGCACCGCGGCATCTCGGCGCTCGTGCTCGGCGGCGACACCGCCGCGGCGGCCAACCGGCGAGCCAAGCAGGCCGAGGTCGACCGAGGGCTGGCGCAGCTCACGAAGGCCGTCGCGACGTTGCAGGACGCGCCGCTGGCGTCGGCCACCGCCCGCCTGGCCGACGACTGGCGGGCGCTGGCCGGCAAGCTCGACGCGGCGGCGCTCGATTCCGCCCGAAGCCTCGAGCTTCATAGCGCGCTGATCCAGCAAGAGATCGAGCTGATCCAGGACATCGCGCGTGTATCGGGCATCGTCCTCGTGCCCGAGGCCGCCTCGTACTTCCTTCAATCCGCGGCGCTGGAGCAGTTGCCGCGGCTCATCGAAGCCTTCGGGCAGGCGCGCGGCCTTGGCGCCACGCTGCTGGCGCGCGGCAGCGCCACGCCGCAGGAGCGGGCGGCCATCTCGCAGCTCGGGGCGACGGTCGCCTCGACGTTCCGCGACGCCCGCAAGTCCCTCGAACTGGCGGTGAAGGACGACGCCACCGCGCGCGCGGCGATCGGCAATGCGATGTCGGCCGCGACGGCGGCGGCCCAGGAAGGCTTCAAGCTCGTCGACGAGCGCGTCGTGCAGGCGCAGAAGCTCGAGTTCCCGGCCGCCCAGTACTACGAGGTGATGACGCGGGCCACCGAGGCGCAGTTCAAGCTCATCGAAGCGGCCAACGCGGCGCTCGGCGCGGCGCTGGAGCGCGAGGTGCAGCGCTCGCGCACCGAGATCATGCTGGTGCTGCTGGCGTGCGGTGCGCTGGCGCTTCTCGGCGCCTGGCTGATGTGGGCCATCACGCGCATCACCGCCGGGGCGGTGGCCTCGGCGCTGCACATGGCGCAGGCGGTCGCTGCGGGCGACCTCACCCAGTCGGTCGCGCAAGCCGGGCGCGACGAGGTGGGCCAGCTGCTGCGCGCCCTGGAGCGCATGAAGGACAGCCTCGCCGTCGTCGTCGCGACGGCGCGCGGAAACGCCGAGAACGTCGCCACGGCGAGCGCGCAAATCGCCCAGGGCAACCTCGACCTCAGCCAGCGGACCGAGGAACAGGCCAGCGCGCTGCAGGAGACGGCGGCGTCGATGGAGCAGCTCGGGACCGCGGTGACGCACAACGCCGAAAACGCCCGGCAGGCCAGCCGGCTCGCACAGGAGGCCTCGGCCGTGGCCGCCGAGGGCGGTGCCGTCGTCGGCCAGGTCGTCGAGATGATGAAGGGCATCAATGGCAGCAGCCGACGCATCGCCGACATCATCGGTGTCATCGACGGCATCGCGTTCCAGACCAACATCCTGGCGCTCAACGCCGCCGTCGAGGCGGCGCGTGCCGGCGAACAGGGCCGCGGCTTCGCGGTCGTCGCGTCGGAGGTGCGCAGCCTGGCGCAGCGCAGCTCCGAGGCGGCCAAGGAGATCAAGGCGCTGATCGGCAGCAGCGTCGATCAGGTGGAGGAAGGCTCGGCGCTCGTGCAGCGCGCCGGCACGACGATCGGCAACGTCGTCGAGTCGATTCAGCGCGTCAATGTCCTGATGGGCGAGATCAGCCGCGCCAGTGCCGAGCAGAGCTCGGGCGTCGCCCAGGTTGGCACGGCCGTCGGCCAGATCGACCAGACGACGCAGCAGAACGCCGCGCTGGTCGAGCAAAGTGCCGCGGCGGCCGAGTCGTTGAAGGTGCAGGCGGGGCAGTTGGTCGCGGCCGTCGCTGTGTTCAAGATCCGCGCGGCCGAACGGTCCTCCGACGAGGCCGCGGGCCGGCCTGCCGACGCGTCGGCCGCGCCACGCGGCGCGACGCCCGGCCTGCGCGCAACCCTGCCGGCCGCGCCGGCACAGCCCGCGGCTCGCGCGCCCGCGCGCGGCGCGAACCGCGCGCTGCCCGCCGAGACCCGTGTGGCCGAGGCCGGGGAGTGGGCCGCGTTCTGAATAGGCGCCGCGGAAGACCGAACATGCACTGTGCCTACGATGCGGTCCACGGACCGACGCATGCGCACGCCGAGGTGCCGGAACGCGCCCGCACGGACGGGCACGATCGGCAGCGCCGCCACGCCTGGCAGGCGCTGGCGACCTCGGTCCTGGCTTGCAGCGTTCTCGCGTTGTCGTTCACCGCCTACGCCGGGTCGGCCGGCGGCTGGCAGGTTGCCGCCGGCGCGCTGACCACGGCGCTGGTCTTCTTCGCCGGCCTGGCGCTCGCCGTGCGCGTGGCTCGCCGGCGCCACGAGCGACGCAGCCAGACGACGCAGCAGCAATCGACGGACGCCCTGATCCACGAGGGGACGCTCAACTACCGCCGGGTGCGCGCCACGCTGTACGGCGTGTTGCTGGCGCTGTGCTGCAACTTCGCGCTGCAGACCTGGCACGCGCGGCGCACCGAGCACAGCCGGCAGTCCGAGAACGCCGCACTCGAACTGGCCGCCGTGCAGCGCATGCTGAGCCAGCGCATCGCCCGGCTCGTGCTCGACATGGCGCGTGTGGCCGTGCTGGCCGATCCGCTGGACGCTGCCGGTTCGGCGGCGGCACTGCGCGAGGCGATCGAGCGCTCCGACCGCGAAGCGCAGCGGCTGACCGATGTGCTCGCCGAGCTCGGCTGGCTGACCGACGCGCAAGGCGGCGAGCTGCAAGCGGCATGGTCGGGCTGGCTGGCGCAGCGCGACGCCCTGATCGCCGGCGCGCGCACCGCCGGCAGCGACGTGGTGCCGCGCTCGCCGGTGCCCACGCGCTTGGCCGCTGCGGTGGGCGCGCGGGCCGACGAGGCGGCCCGCTCGGTACAGGCGCTGCTCAACGCCATGCATGCCACGACGGCGCGGCGGCACGCCGAGCGGGTGATGCAGACGCAGGCGTGGTCGGTGCTGAACGTGGTTCTGCTGTCCCTCGTCGCGGTCTTCGCGGTCGAGCCGGCGGTGCGTTCGGTCCGCCGGCAGTACCGGCGCCTGGCCGCCCAGGCCACCGACCTGCAGCGGCTGGCGCTGGTCGCCGAGCGCACGACGAACGCGGTGCTGCTGCTGGACGACCAGCGGCGCGTCGCCTGGGTCAACCATGCGTTCGCCGACATCACCGGCATCGCACCGCACGAGGCGGTGGGCCGCGACCTGCTCGCCGTGCTCGCGCCGGCCGCGGCCTGCGGCCCGGCCGAGCCGCTGCCGCGTTCGCTCGTCGCGACGCGCGGCAGGCGCTTCCAGCTGTGCCATCGCGCGGCCGGCGGCCACGAGGTCTGGCTCGACGTCGACGTCCAGGCCCTGCACGACGACGACGGCACGCTGCGCGGGCATGTCGCGGTGGCCGCCGACATCACGCAACTGCGCCAGGCGCAGGCCGAGCTCAGGATCGGCGCCATCGCGTTCGAGTCGCTGGACGGCATCGTGATCACCGATGCCGACGAGCGCATCCTGCGCGTCAACGCCGCCTTCACGCGCATCACCGGCTACACGATCGACGAGGCGCGCGGCAAGAAGACCGGGCACCTGCTGCGTTCGGGACGGCACGACCGCAGCTTCTACGAGAGCCTGTGGACGGCGCTCGAGCGCGACCTGCACTGGCAGGGCGAGCTGTGGAATCGCCGCCACAACGGCGAGGTCTACCCGCAGTGGACCAGCATCACCGCGGTGCGCGACGATCGCGGCCGCACGAGCCACTTCGTCGTCGTGCTGACCGACATCACCGAGAAGAAGCGCGCCGACGAGACCATCCGCACGCTGGCCTACTTCGACCCGCTGACGAAGCTGCCGAACCGGCGCCTGCTGCGCGAGCGCATCCTCGCGTCGTGCGCGGCCAGCGCCGAGAGCGGGCGCTACTCGGCGCTGCTGTTCATCGACCTCGACCACTTCAAGGAGCTCAACGACAGCAAGGGCCACGACATCGGCGACCAGCTGCTGATCGAGGTCGGCCGGCGCTTGAGCGCGGCCGTGCGCAGCGACGACACGGTGGCGCGGCAGGGCGGCGACGAGTTCGTCGTGCTCGTGACCAAGCTGAGCACCGACACCGTGCAGGCGCACGCGCAGGCCGAGCGCCTGGCCGAGGCCGTGCGCAGCGAGCTGAGCCGCCCCTACGACCTGGGCGCCTACCGCCACCACACGTCGCCCAGCATCGGCGTCAACGTCTTCCTCGGCGCCGAGCACAGCGTCGACGAGCTGCTCAAGCGCGCCGACAGTGCCATGTACCTGGCCAAGCGCTCGGGCCGCAACGCCTATCGCTTCTTCGACCCGGCGCTGCATGCGATGCTCGAGCAGCGCCTCGAGCTCGAGGCGGACCTGCGCCGCGCCTTCGAGCTGCGCCAGCTGCAGCTGCACTACCAGCCGCAGGTCGACGAGCACGGCGCGCTGCGCGGCGCCGAGGTGCTGCTGCGCTGGCGGCACGAGACGCGCGGCAACGTGTCGCCGGGCCTGTTCATCCCGCTGGCCGAGGAGACCGACCTGATCCTCGAGATCGGCGCCTGGGTGCTCGAGCGCGCGGCGCAGCAGGTGGTGGCCTGGAACTCGCGTGCCGAGGGGCCGCGCATCGAGCTCGCGGTCAACGTCAGCGCACGGCAGTTCCGCAGGCCCGACTTCTCGAGCGTCGTCAGCGAGATCGTCGAACGTGTCGGGCTGCCGCCCGGGCAGTTGAAGCTCGAGCTGACGGAGAGCCTGATCCTCTCGAACGTCGACGAGGTGGTCGCGACGATGCACACGCTGCGCACCCTCGGCATCAAGCTGTCGCTGGACGATTTCGGCACCGGCCAGTCGTCACTGTCGTACCTGACGCGACTGCCGCTGGACCAACTGAAGATCGATCAGTCGTTCGTGCGCAACCTGACGCACAGCCACTCCGACGCGATCGTCGCGCAGACCATCGTCGGCCTGGCCGACAACCTGGGCTTCGAGGTCATCGCCGAGGGCGTCGAAACCGAGGAGCAGCGCGCCATGCTCGAAGCCATGGGCTGCAAGAGGCACCAGGGTTATCTGTTCGGTGCCCCGATGCCGCTCGAGAGTTTCGAGGCGTTTGCACGGGCGCCCACCCGCGCCGGCGGGCTCGGAGCCGCAGCCCCGCCCGCCACGGCCCGAGGGCACTGAGGGCCGCCGGCCGGCCTGGCCGGCCGCACCGGTCAGCCCGCGCCGTCGACCGGCGGCGCCGCCGACAGCTCCTCGAGCAGGGTCAGCAACGTCGCCGCCTTCTCGCCGCCCAGCCCGGCGAGCAACCGGTGGCTGGAGTCGGCACTGAGCTGCTCGGCCTCGGCCAGCAGCAGCCGCCCGGCATCGGTGAGGCGCAACCTCTTCTTGCGCCGGTCCTGCGGGTCGGCCAGCTCGCGCGTCAGGCGTCGATCGCGCAGCGAGCGCAGCACGATGGACATCGTCGAACGATCCAGGGCGATCAGGCGCGCGAGCTCGTTCTGGCTGACCTCGTTCACCTCGCGCAACATGAACAGCGCCGAGTACTGCGAAGGGGTCAGGTCGAGGTGCCCGCACGCCTCGGTGAAGGCGGCGGCGGCGATCTGATGCGCGCGGCGAAACAGGAACTCCGGGCTGCTGTACAGCGCGCTGTCGATGCCGCCGGCATTGGCGCGCGCTGCGCCTTGCGGGGCCGCCGGCGCCGCCGCCGAGGGCGCCGCGGCGGTCTTCTTGGCTCGTACGATCATCGGCGCTTCGGATCCCGTGCTTTGCGCTGGGCGGCGGCGGCGCCGCGAGGGCGATGGCACAGAATACCAAGCAAACCCGCCGGCGAGCTTACCCACAACAACACCACATGACACCCAGAGTTGTCGTCGTCGATGACGACCTTGCGTCGGCATCGGTCATCGCCAAGCTGCTGCGCCGGCTGGGCTGCGAAGTCACCACGCACACCGACCCCCAGGCGGCCCTGTCGGTGGCGCTGCAAGGTGACATCGATCTGGTCAGTCTCGACCTCGGCATGCGGGGCCTCGACGGCCGCCAGCTCCTGGCGCTGATCCGCTCGCACGAACACTCGCAGCGCGCACCGAGCGTGCCGCTGATCACCGTCACCGGTCACGTGACGGCGGCCGACCGCGCCGACGCGCTGGCCCAAGGCTTCGCCGCCCATCTGGGCAAGCCCGTCATGATCGATGCGCTGCGCCGCGCCCTGTCGCGCGCGCTGATGCTGCGCGGCGACCTGCACCGCACCCGGCACACGGCGGACAAGGACTCGATCGAGGCCCGGATGCGCGAGGTGCGCGGTCAGGCGCCGACCGAAGGCACCCTGCAGGCCGGTGCCGGCATGGCCCTGGCGGCCGAGCAGCGGGGCCGCGCCGCGCTGCAGCAGGGGCTGCGGCTGGCCTTCGTCGGCAACGCCAAGGCGGCGCGGGCGCCGCTGGCCGCCTTCGCGCGGGCCGCCGAGGGTATCGGCGCGCAGAGCCTGCGCGATCGTTTCGAGGAGCTGTGCGCGCGGCTCGACGCCGGCGACGACGATGCGCTGGAAACCGCCGCGGTGCTGGCCCGCGCCGAACTCGACCGCGTGATCTTCACGCTGCGCGAACAGGCGCGGGCCGGCTGAAGCCCCGGGCGGCGCTGCCGGCTCTCGGCCGGTCACCGGCTGGCCAGCGCATCGTCGATCGACTGGCTCAGGCGCCGCAAGTCGATCGGCTTGGCCAGGTAGCCGCAGAAGCCGGCGTCCCGCCCCCGTCGCAGGTCGGCGGGCATCATGTTCGCGCTCACCGCCACCGCCGGGGCGGCCACGCCCCGCTCGCGCAGCCGGCGCAGCAGCTCGTGGCCGTCGCCATCGGACAGCTGGATGTCGAGCAGCAACAGGTCCGGGCGGAACTCGGGCGCCAGTTGCAGGGCTTCGTGCACGCTGGCGGCCGTTTGCAGCTCGATGCCGGGCCGCCGCGCCAGCAACCGCCGCATCAGCAGCCGGTTGGCGTCGTTGTCCTCGACATACAAAAGGCGACGAGGCGCGTGATCGCCGTCGGCCGTTGCGCCGGGCGCCGGGGTGCGCGAGGCGGGCTCGGTGCCGGCATCGGCACCGGCACGGTCTTGCGCGTCGATCGCCGGCAAGCGCACCCAGAAGGTGCTGCCGACGCCCGGCGTGCCGGCGACGCCGATCTGCCCGCCCATCAACTCGACCAGGCGGCGCGACAACGCCAGCCCGATCCCGGTGCCTCTGACGGCCGAACGCTCGGCGCCCAGGCGCTCGAACGGCTGGAAAAGGCGCGCGATCTGCGCCTCGTCCAGGCCGGGGCCGGTGTCGGTGACCCGCAGCTCCCAGCCGCCACCCTCGGGCTGCGCGGGCACGATCGCCATCGTGACGCGGCCTTCGGCCTGCCGGTTGTACTTGATGGCGTTGGACAGCAGGTTCAGCACGACCTGCCTGAGCCGGCGGCGATCGGCGCGCACGACGACCTGCGCGGGTGCGGCGGCGGCCTCGACGGCGACGCCGGCCGCCCGCGCCTCGGCGCCCACCAGGCGGGCGCATTCGTCCAGCAGCACAGGCAGGTCGACGGCACCGTGCTGCATGACGATCCGTCCGGCCTCGACCGACGAGAGATCGAGGACCTCGTCGATCAACGCCACCAGCTGCCGGCCGGCGCGCAACACCTGACCGACGTGCTCGGCGTCCTCCGCAGCGAGTGGCGACATCTCCAGCAGCTGCGCAAAGCCCATGATGGCGTTCAGCGGCGTGCGCAGCTCGTGGCTCATCTGCGACAGGAATTCGCTCTTGGCCGCATTGGCCTGCTCGGCTTCCTGCTTGGCCTGGACCAGCGCCTCGGTGCGCCAGGCGATGCGGCGTTCCAGCTCGACATTGATCTGCTGCAGCTCGGCCTCGCGGTCCTTCAACTCGCTCACGTCCTGCACCACCCCGACGATGCGCGCCGGCCGGCCCTTGTCATCGCGCGACAGGACCCGCACCTGCTCCTGCACCCAGACCCAGTGGCCCGCCTTGTGCCGGACCCTGAAGCGCAGCGGCGCGCGCTGCTCGCCGGCGAGGATGGCCTCGACGACGCCGGCGCGGCGCTCGCGGTCGTCCGGGTGCAGCAGGCCGAGCAGCCACGCCGCCAGATCCCCCGACAGGTCATCGCGGGAGTGACCGATGATCGCCAGCAGTTCGTCGCTGCACTCGAAGGCGCCGCCCGCGACGCTTCGCTCCCACAGGCCGGCGCCGACGTCACGCGTCACTGTCGACAGCCGCTGCTGCGTGTGACGCAGCGCGGTGACGTCGGCGGCATACGCGTAGACCAGCTTTCCGCGCGGCGACGCGCGCTCGACAAGCCGGAACTGCACCCACAACATGCACTCGCGGCCCTGCGCGTCGATATGGTGACGCTCCGCGACCGCGCTCGCCTGGCCGGCAAGCAGCCGGCGGTGCAGCGCCCAGCGCTCGTCGCTTCCGCGCGCGCCCAGCACCTCGTCGGCGGTGCGCCCGACGAGATCGGCCTGCGGGCGCCCCACGAAACGGGCGAAGTTCGCGTTCACGTAGACATAGCGCATGTCTTCGTCGACGCAGACGACCCACCCGGGGTAGGCGTCCATCGCCTCGCGCAGCTGCGCCTCGCTGGCCGCCAGCGCCTGCTGGGCGCGCTGCGTTTGCAGCTGGTGCAGGTGGCGCTCGGTGACATCCTGGACGGTGCCGCGCGAGCGCAGCGGGCGCCCGGCGTCGTCGAAATCCGTCTCGCAGCGCTCCTCGACCCACTTGATGCGCCCGTCGGACATGAGCAGCCGGTGTTCGATGCGATACGGCTCGCGGTCCTCGAGCGAGCGCTCGTAGGCGGCGGCGACGGCGGCGCGGTCCTGCGGGTGGACCATGTCGAGAAAAGCCGCATAGGAGGCGCCGAAGTGGCGCGGGTCCTGTTCGAACAGCCGGTACACCTCGTCGGACCAATGCAGCTCGCCGCTGCCGAGATCGAGCGTCCAGGAACCGAGGCCGGCCACCGCCTGGGCCTGGCGCAGCTGCGACTCGCTGCGCTGCAAGGCCGCTTCGGCAGCGCGGCGCTCGCTGATGTCGACGCCGATCGCCACGACGAGCCCCGGCCGCCCGTCCCCGCCGCCCGGCACGACACGGTCGCGCCATTCGATCAGCCGCCGGCTGCCGTCGCGGGCGAGCCACTCGCTCGTACGGGGGCTCGCGGCCGGCGGCGCGGCTGCGCCCGGCGCCGGCGCCAAGGCGGCGTCGGCGGCGCCTTGCGGGCTGCGAGGCGCCAGCACGGTCTGCGATGGCCGGCGCCCGAGGACCTCCTCGGCGCGCCAGCCGCTGACACGCTCGCACTCGGCGTTGAAGCGCACGAAGCGGCCGTGCTCGTCGAGCGCGGCGACCAGCACGCCGGCATCGGCGAGCATGCGTGCGGCGAAGTCGTGCTCGCTGCGCCACGCCTGGCGCGCCTGGCGCTCGGCGCTGATGTCGATGAAGGTGGCGAGCACGCCGCTCGGCCGCCCGCCCGGCCCGTGCAGCAGTTGCGCCGTCACCCGCAGCGCCACCGAGGCGCCGGCCGCGGTGCGCGCGTCGAGCTCGCCGTGCCAGATCGACTGCGCCTCGACGCTGGCCAGCGCGGCGCGGGCGGCGCCGGGGTCGGTCCAGAAGTCCTCGGCCGCATCGCGCCCGAGGGCGCTGCCGACGTCATCCAGCCCCCACAGCGACAGGAACGCCGGGTTGACGTAGGTGAGGCGACGATCGAGGCCGGCCAGCGCCATCGCGGCGGCCGAGCGCTGCAGCAACTGCCCCGCCGTCGAGTTCAACTCGTCGGGGGTCGGGGCGGGTGCGCGGGGAGGTTCGGGGAGGGGCGTCTGCACCACGGTGGAGGAACGCCGGCACAGCACGACGGTCGACAAGGCCCCGGCCGGGCATCGACGGGACCGAACCGAGCCGCAGCCCGGCGCCGGCAGCCGCGCCGCCGCGCGCCTTCGACGGCGCGCGAGCTTACCAGCTGGCCGCGAACGAATCGGGGTCGAAGCGCGCGTCGCGTGTCACCGCGCCGAGGTCGACGAACTCGAAGTCGGCCATGCGCAGGCTCTGCACCTGCGTGATCGTCGCGCCGCTCCAGGCGGCGCTCGGCTCGCCCTGCACGTACAGG
>JADYZZ010000014.1 GCA_020852865.1 Rubrivivax sp. | reverse complement strand
CGGTCGGTACGGCGGCCAACCTCGGGGCGATCGTCCGCGCCAACGACACGCGGGCCGAAGTGGCGGACCAGGTGGTGTCGCTGGGCGGCGAATTCGTCAAGGTCGACTACGAGGAGGAAGGCTCGGGCGGCGGCGGCTACGCCAAGGTCATGAGCGAGGGCTTCCAGGCCGCGCAGCGCAAGATGTACGCCGAGCAGGCCAGGGACGCCGACATCATCATCACCACCGCGCTGATCCCGGGCAAGCCGGCGCCCAGGCTCATCACGGCCGAGATGGTGAAGAGCATGAAGCCGGGCAGCGTGATCGTCGACATGGCCGCCGAACAGGGCGGCAACTGCGAGCTCACCGTGCCCGGCGAGGTCGCGGTGCGCCACGGCGTCACCATCGTCGGCTACACCGACCTGGCCAGCCGGCTGGCCCGGCAGAGCTCGACGCTGTACTCGAACAACCTGTTGCGCCTGGCCGAGGAGCTGTGCAAGACCAAGGACGGCGTGATCGACGTCAACATGCAAGACGACGCGATCCGCGGCCTCACCGTGATCAAGCAGGGCGAGGTCACCTGGCCGCCGCCGCCGCTGAAACTGCCGCCGCCGCCGCCGCCCAAGCCGGCCGCGGCGGTCGCGCCCAAGGCCTCGGCCCACGGCCCCGGCGAGCCGATGTCGGCCAAGGCGCTGACCATCGTGTTCGGCGTCGGCGCGGTGCTGTTCGCGCTGGTCGGGCTGTACGCGCCGGTGAGCTTCCTCGCGCACTTCACCGTGTTCGTGCTCGCCTGCTTCATCGGCTACATGGTGATCTGGAACGTGACGCCCGCGCTGCACACGCCGCTGATGAGCGTGACCAACGCGATCTCGTCGATCATCGCCATCGGTGCGCTGATCCAGATCGCGCCGCCGCTGGACGCGGCCGGCGCCGCCGACCGGCCGCACCTGCTGATCCTGGCGCTCGCGGTGTTCGCGCTGGCGCTCACCGCGATCAACATGATCGGCGGCTTCGCCGTCACCCAGCGCATGCTGGCGATGTTCCGCAAGTGAAGGGGGCACGGACATGAGCGCAAGCCTCGTCACGGTCGCCTACATCGGCGCGACCATCCTGTTCATCCTCAGCCTGGGCGGGCTGTCCAACCCCGAGACCGCGCGCCGCGGCAACCTGTTCGGCGTGATCGGCATGACCATCGCCGTGCTCGCCACGGTGTTCGGGCCGCGCGTCACGCCGTCCGGCTACGGCTGGATCATCGGCGCGCTCGCCGTCGGCGGCGCGATCGGGATGTTCGCCGCCAAGACGGTGAAGATGACCCAGATGCCCGAACTGGTCGCGGCGATGCACAGCCTGGTCGGCCTGGCCGCGTGCCTGGTCGGCTTCGCCAGCTACGTGGACACGTCCACCGTGTTCCCGACCGCGGCCGAGAAGGCGATCCACGAAGTGGAGATCTACGTCGGCATCCTGATCGGCGCCATCACCTTCTCGGGGTCGATCATCGCCTTCGGCAAGCTGTCGGGCAAGATCGGCGGCAAGCCGCTGCTGCTGCCGGCGCGCCACTGGCTGAACCTCGCCGGGCTGCTGCTGGTGATCTGGTTCGGCCGGCAGTTCCTGCACGCCGAGACCATCGCCGCCGGCATGGTGCCGCTGCTGATCATGACCGTGATCGCGCTGCTGTTCGGCGTGCACATGGTCATGGCGATCGGTGGCGCCGACATGCCGGTCGTCGTCTCGATGCTCAACAGCTACTCGGGCTGGGCGGCGGCGGCCACCGGCTTCATGCTCAGCAACGACCTGCTGATCGTGGTCGGCGCGCTCGTCGGCTCGTCGGGCGCGATCCTGTCGTACATCATGTGCCGCGCGATGAACCGCAACTTCATCAGCGTGATCGCCGGCGGCTTCGGCACCGGCGGCGGCGCGCCCGCGGCGGCCGCGGGCGACGCTGCGCAGCCCGCCGGCGAAGTGCAGCCGATCAGCGCGGTCGAGACCGCCGAGATGCTGCGCGAGGCCAAGAGCGTGGTCATCGTCCCCGGCTACGGCATGGCCGTCGCGCAGGCGCAGCACACGGTGTTCGAGATCACCAAGCTGCTGCGCGACAAGGGCGTGAACGTGCGCTTCGGCATCCACCCGGTGGCCGGGCGCATGCCGGGCCACATGAACGTGCTGCTGGCCGAAGCCAAGGTGCCCTACGACATCGTGCTCGAGATGGACGAGATCAACGAAGACTTCCCCGACACCGACGTGTCGATGGTCATCGGCGCCAACGACATCGTCAACCCGGCCGCGCAGGAGGATCCGGCGAGCCCGATCGCCGGCATGCCGGTGCTGGAGGTCTGGAAGGCGCACCACTCGATCGTGATGAAGCGCAGCATGGCCAGCGGCTATGCGGGCGTGGACAACCCGCTCTTCTACAAGGACAACAACCGCATGCTCTTCGGCGACGCGAAGAAGATGCTCGACGAGGTGCTGGCGGCGTTGAGGGTTTGAGTCTGCGCAACCCTGCGGTGGCCGATCGGCCACCGTGCGATCGAAGGGCCGGTGAACCGGCCCTTTTTTATGATGCCAGTATAAAGTAAAATAAGCACCGCGCTTGTTTGAGGCTCAGTTCCCCATGCATCGCCCCCCACCGGGACAGACAGTCAAGGTCAGCACGCAAGGCGAGCCCTTCACGGCCTTCGTGCCGCGCCCGCTGCCGCCGCTGCCGCCCATCGTTTGGTCTGCGGGGCTGCGCCGGCGCTTCGACGACGCGCTGGTCGCGCTCGGCCGCCTCGATGCGGTGTCGGCGATGCTGCCCAATGCGCACCTCGTGCTCTACAGCTTCGTGCGCAAGGAAGCGGTGCTCTCCTCGCAGATCGAGGGCACGCAGTCGTCGCTGTCCGACCTGCTGCTGTTCGAGATCGACCAGCAGCCCGGCGTTCCGCTGGACGATGCACGCGAAGTCAGCCGCTGCGTCGCGGCCATGGCGCATGGCATCGAGCGGCTGCGCGGCGGCTTTCCGCTGAGCCTGCGGCTGCTGCGCGAGATGCACGGCGTGCTGCTCGACCACCCGCGCGGCCGGGGCAAGTCGCCCGGCGAGTTCCGGCGTTCACAGGTCTGGCTGGGCGGCACGCGGCCGGGCAATGCCGTGTTCGTGCCGCCGCCGGCAGATCGCCTCGGCGAATGCCTGGACGCTTTCGAGCGTTTCCTGCACGACGAGCCCGAGCCCACCCCGCCGCTGGTGCGTGCTGCGCTTGCCCATGTGCAGTTCGAGACCATCCACCCCTTCCTCGACGGCAACGGCCGCATCGGCCGCCTGCTGATCGTGCTGGAGCTCGTGGCCGACGGGCTGCTGCACGAACCGCTGCTCTATCCCAGCCTGTTCTTCAAGGCCCACCGCGCGCTGTACTACGAGTTGCTGAACGAGGTGCGCGTCAACGGCGATTGGGAGCGATGGCTGGACTTCTTTGCCGAAGCCGTGCAGGCGAGCGCTGCGCAGGCGGTGCAGACCGCGCAGGCGCTGCTTGCGCTGGTGGCGGCCGATCGCGAGCGCCTGGCCGCGCTGGGCCGCGCGGCAGGGTCGGCCTGGGCCCTGCTCGACGCCTTGCAGCGCCAGCCGGTGTCCACGGCCACGGCGCTGGGCAAGGCCGCCGGCCTGACGCCGGCCACCGTCAACAAGACGCTCGTGCACCTGCAGCGGCTGGGCATCGTGGAAGAACTCACCGCGCGCCAGCGCGGGCGGGTCTTCGCCTACGGCCGGTACGTGGCCTTGCTGAACGCCGAGCTCGAGACCGCGGCGCCGCCGCAAGCGCGCCGGAAGAAAGGGCCGCGCTGATCCGCGCCGGTCATGCGCCGACAACGGCGGGCGCTTCGGGTCGCCCGGCGGCCAAGATGTATTACACTGTGCACGATAGACGTAATACTTCGAAAGTGCAGACATGACCCTGACTGTCCGCCTGAAGCCCGACCTCGAGACCGCGCTCGAGCTGCACTGCGCCGAGCGCGGCGTGAGCAAGAGCCTGGTGGTGCAGGAAGTGCTGGCCGAATACCTGGTGCGCGCTCATTCCAGGCGCAAGGGCCGTCGCGCCGCCGCGGCGGCTGCGTCCATGCCCGCCGAGCCCAGCGACAACTACAAGGCTTTCGAGCGGCTGGGGCTGATCGGTGCCGTCTGCGGCGTGGGGCCGGCCGACAAGGCGGGCGTGCGCGCAGCGTTCGACCGTTGGGCCGAAGCCAAGCGCAAGTCCTGGGCCGCAGCGGCGCAGGGCGTTGCCCCCGGAAAGATCCGCAAGCCACAGCCGAAGCGCAAGCCGGGATGAGGCCGCAGCCGGCAGCGCGCGGCCTTCGGTCGTCGGCCCCGTCGGGCGGCGACGCCGTCTTGCTGGACACGGGCTTTCTCGTGTCGCTGATGGACGCGCGTGAGCCGCTGCATGCGGCGGCGGCGGGCTGGCTGTCGCGCCAGCGCCAGCCGCTGTGGTCGGTGCCGTCGGTGCTGGCAGAGGCGGCGCACTTCATGCCCGGGTGGCTGCGGCCGCAGCTGGCACGCGCTGCGTCCGCCGGCCTGGTGCAGGTGTCGGTGCCCGATGCCGCGGGCTACGGCCGCATCGCCTGGCTGCTGGAAAAGTACTCCGCCCTCAGCCCCGATTGGGCCGACTGCGAGTTGATCTGGTTGGCTGAGGTCTCTGGCGTCCACCGCATCGCGACGCTCGACGCCAAGGACTTCGGCGTTTATCGCATCCTCGGCCGCAAGGCCTTCGACATTGTCTGGCCGGCCTGAGCCATGCCCACCCTCGACTGGCTGAACCGCGACGCCGCGTTCCGCATCGCCGCAGCCGTGCCCACGCGCGTGCTGCGCCCGCATGCCGCCGGGCACGCGTTCGGCGAGCCGGGCGGCAGCGGCAACAACTTGCTCATACAGGGCGACAACCTGGAAGCATTGAAGGCGCTGCTGCCGTTTTACCGCGGCCGCGTGAAGTGCATCTTCATCGACCCGCCCTACAACACGAAAAGCGCCTTCGAGCACTACGACGACAACCTCGAGCACAGCCAGTGGCTGACGATGATGCTGCCGCGGCTGCAACTGCTGCGCGAGCTGCTTGCCGAGGACGGGTCGATCTGGGTGACGATCGACGACAACGAGGGGCATTACCTCAAGGTGTTGATGGATGAGGTGTTCGGGCGGAGAAACTTCGTGTCGAACGCCGTCTGGCAAAAGAAGTACACCGTCGCGAACGACTCGAAGTGGCTTGCAGACACGCACGATCACGTACTTGTCTACGCACGAGTCAAGGAGACATGGAGGCCGAATCGCCTGCCCCGCACCGAGGAAATGAACGCGCGCTACCGGAACCCGGATCAGCACCCGAAGGGCCCCTGGAAGGCGACCCCGCTGTACGCAAAACGAATGCCCAGCGAGAAAGAGGCCCTCTTCTCGTTCACATTCGGCAACGGCGTGGTCTGGAGGCCGCCACCCGGAACGACCGCGCGATTCCCGGCCGATGAGTTGAGGCGCATGGATGCCGGCAACGAGATCTGGTTCGGCGCCGATGGAGCAGCCGTGCCATCGCGGAAGACGTTTCTCGCCGAGCTCTCCATCGAGAGTCCGCCGACGCCAACGATCTGGCTGCACTCCGACGCGGGCAACAACCACGAAGCGCGCGACGAAAGCAAACTGGTTAACGCCGCAGAAGTGTTCGGCACTCCCAAGCCGGAACGCCTTCTTGCGCGAGTGCTTGCGCTCGCCACCAACCCGGGCGACCTCGTCCTCGACAGCTTCCTCGGCAGCGGCACCACCGCAGCGGTCGCGCACAAGATGGGCCGGCGCTGGATCGGCATCGAGATGGGCGAACACGCGCTCACGCATTGCCTGCCGCGGATGCGCAAGGTGGTCGAAGGCGAACAGGGCGGCATCAGCGAGGCCGTGGGCTGGCAGGGCGGCGGCGGCTTCCGGCTGCTGCAGCTCGGCGCACCGCTGTTCGACGCCGACGGCGAGATCGATGCCGAGGTGCGCTTCGCCGACCTCGCCGCCTTCATCTGGATGCGCGAGACCGGCACCGCGCTGGCCGAGCCGGCGCCGGCAACGCCGAAGCTCGGCGTGCACGACGGCACCGCGTACTACCTGCTCTTCAACGGCATCCTCGGCGACCGCCGGCCCGAGGGCGGCAACGTGCTGACCAGCGCGGTGCTGGCCGCGCTGCGCGCAAGCTGCTGGCACGACGGCCCCAAGCTGATCTACGGCGAGGCCTGCCGCCTGGGCGCGGCGCGGCTCGCGGCCGAAGGCATCGTCTTCAAGCAGTTGCCGCACGCGTTGCCGCGTTAAGCTATGGCTTCGCCCAGGAGCCGCCCATGAACCACCCGACCGTTGTCGAATTGGCGCGCCAGATCGAAGGCCTGAGCAGCGACGAGCGCGAGGAGTTACTGAACCGCATCCTGCTGATGCCGGCCGAGGATCAGGCCGAGATCGATGCGAGCTGGATGGCCGAGATCGAACGACGGATGGACGCGATCGATCGGGGCGAGATGACCTTCCATCCCTGGGAGGAAGTGCGCAAGGATCTCGGGCTGAAGTGACGCAGGTCGTCTTCAGCGACGACGCACGCGGCGATCCGAGCGACGCGCGCGCTTTCTACGCGGCCATCGCGGACCACCTGGCGGCACGATTCGCGGCCGAGGTCGAGCGTGCGGTGCCATTGATCGGCGAGCACCCCTCTGCCTGGACACCGATCGGGCGGGGCCTGCGACGGGTGGTAGTCCGGCGCTTTCCCTATGTGCTGGTGTACCGTGAAGGCGTGGCGGTGCAGCGGGTCATCGCGGTGGCCCATTCGAGGCGAACGCGCTACTGGCGCAGTCGGCGCTGACGATCGTGCCCGCCTTCACCCTCAAGCGCTTCCAGGAGCAGGCCCTCGCGGCGCTCGACGCCTACCTGCGCGCGGCGCGGCTGCAAGGCGCGCAGGCCGCCTTCATCGGCCAGACCGGCTACGGCTACCACGCCGAGCCCTTCGGCGACACGCCCTGCGTGTGCCTGCGCATCCCCACCGGCGGCGGCAAGACGCTGCTGGCCGCGCACGCGGTGGGCCGCATGGCGCGCGAATGGCCGGGCATGGCGCCGAAGCCGCTGGCGCTGTGGCTGGTGCCCAGCGACGCGATCCGCGCGCAGACGCTGGCGGCGTTGAGCACGCCCGGCCATCCGTTCCGCGAGGCGCTGGCCGCAGGCTGCGGCGACGCGGTGCGCGTGTGCAGCCTGGACGACGTGGCGCAGCTCGCGCCGCAGGATTTCGACGCCCATGCGGTGGTGGTGGTGGCGACGCTGCAGAGCTTTCGCGTCGAGGACACCGAGCAGCGCAACGTCTATGCGTTCAGCGAAGCGCTGGAGCCGCACTTTCGCGGCGTGCCGGCGGCGGCGCTGCAAGCGCTGCACGCGCTGCCCGACGCGCTGGTCAGCGCCGAAGATGCGGCTTCGTCCAAGGCCGGGCGCGAGATGCTGGCGCGCTTCGTCGGCCAGCCGCGCTGGAGCCTCGCCAACTGGCTGGCGCTGCGCGAGCCCTACGTGATCGTCGACGAAGCGCACAACGCCAAGACCGAACGCAGCTTCGAGGCGTTGCAGCGGCTGAACCCGGCGCTGATCCTGGAGCTGACGGCCACGCCCTTGCCCAAACGCACGAACGTGCTGTTCCACGTGTCGGCGCAGCAGCTGCAGGCCGAGGCGCTGCTCAAGCTGCCGGTGGCGCTGATGGAGCACACGCGCGGCTGGCGCTCGGCGGTGTTCGACGCGGTGCAGACGCAGCGCCTGCTGGAGGCCGAGGCGCAGCAGGAAGAAGCCGAGCCAGGGCCGAACCAGGGCGCCTACATCCGGCCGATCGTGCTGCTGCAGGCGCAGAACAGCACCGAGCCGGTGAACGTGGACGTGCTGCGCGCGCATCTGCTGGACGAGCTGCACATCCCGCCCGAGCAGGTGAAGGTGGCCACCGGCACGCAGCGCGAGCTCGACGGGCTGGACCTGAGCGCGCGCGACTGCCCGGTGCGCTACATCATCACCGTGCAGGCGCTGCGCGAAGGCTGGGACTGCCCCTTCGCCTACGTGCTGTGCACGGTGCAGAGCATCCGCTCGGCCACCGCCGTCGAGCAGTTGCTCGGCCGGGTGCTGCGCATGCCCTATGCCGCGCGGCGCACGCGCCCGGCGCTGAACAAGGCCTATGCGCACGTCACCGAGGCGCAGACCGGCCTGTCGGCCAATGCGCTCGCCGACCGGCTGATCGACGGCCTGGGTTTCGACCCGCTGGACATGGCGTCGATGATCGCGCCGCAACTGCCGCTGCCGGGCATGGCGCGCGACGACGGGCCGCTGTTCGCGCAGCCGCCGGCCGAGCCGCTGCTGCCGGCGCTGGCCGTCGACCTGCCGGCCGACAAGCCGCTGCCGGCCGCGGTGGCCGATGCGGTGGCACAGGGCGCGGCCACGCTCAGCACCGACGGCGCGCGCCAGCGGGTGCAGTTGCGCGGCAGCATCGGCGAGGCGCTGGCCGGCGCACTGGCGGCGGCGCACAAGGGCAGGCAGCGCGAGCAGGTGGCGCAGCAGATCGAGCGCCACAACGCGCTGGTGGCCGGCGCGCAGGCGCCCGCGAACCGCGGCGAGGTCTTTGCCGGCGTGCCGCGGCTTTGTTATCGGCCGCAGGGGCCGCAAGGCGAACTGCTGCTGCTGGAGCGCGAGGCGGTGCTGGAGACGGTGGCGCTGAACCTGCTGGCCGAGCCGATCAGCCTGCCCGGCTTCACGCTGGCCGAACAGCCGGGCACGCTGTGGGAGCTGTACCTGGACGGGCAGCGCCTGCGCGTCGGCCGCGCCGACGCGGCGCAACTGCCGCTGGACGCCGTGAGCAGCAGCATCCGCGCCGAAGACCTGGCGCGCTGGCTGGCGGCCGAGCTGCAGCACCCGTCGCGCAACGTGGCGATGGACATCCTGCCGGCGCACCTGCGCGCGTTCACGCTGGCCTGCGTGAACCACCTGGTGCACGACCAGCCGGTGCCGCTGGAGCAGTTGGCGCGGCACCAGCACACGCTGGTGCAGCGTCTGGCGCTGCGCATCGGCGAGTTGCGCGACCAGGCCGCGAAGACCGCGTTCACGCAGCTCGTTCTCGACGGCGGCTGGACGCTGGAAGCGAGCGCGCAGCACGCGTTCCGCTTCGACCCGGGCGTCTACCCGGTGGCGGCCAACAAGCGCTACGGCGGCAAGTTCCGCTTCGACAAGCACTTCTACCCGGTCGTCGCCGACCTCGAAGACGGCGGCGAGGAATGGCGCTGCGCGCTGGCCATCGACGAGCACCGGTCGGTGCGGCGCTGGGTGCGCAATCTCGACTCCGATCCGGTGGCCGGCTTCTGGCTGCCGGTGTCGACGGGGCGCTTCTATCCCGACTTCGTGTGCGAGCTGGGCGACGGCCGGCTCTTCGTCGCCGAGTACAAGGGCGAGCATCTGCGCCACCTGCCGCGCGAGATCGAGAAAGGCCAGGTCGGCCGCCTGTGGGCCGCGCGCAGCGGCGGCCGGGCCCGCTTCGCCATGCTGTTCAAGACCGAGCGCGGCATGAGCCTCGGCCAGCAGATCGATTCGGCGCTGGCGTGATCGGCGCGCCTGCGCAGGCGCAGGCGCCGGCGCCAGGCCGCGCCCCGGCCGGCACGCGCAACGATGCTCCGGCCGGCACGCGCAACAATGCGTCGATGCTGCCTTCCCTAATCGAGCTGCGCGCGCGGCTGCAAGGCGCGCAGGCGCCGCGCGATGCCCACCTCCGCCTCGTCGACGCGGTGCTGGCGCGTGCGGCGCAGGAGCCCGCCGCCGCCCATGTCTTCACGCGGCTGTATCCCGAGACCGCGCGTGCCGCGGCGCGCGCGGCCGACGAGGCGCGTGCCGCCGGCGCGCCGCCGGCGCCGCTGGCGGGTCTGCCGGTGAGCGTGAAGGACTTGTTCGACGTGGCCGGCGAGGCCACGCTGGCGGGCTCGCGCCTGCGCTCGGGCATGCCGCCGGCCGAGGCCGACGCGCCGGCCGTCGCGCGGCTGCGCGCGGCCGGCGCGGCCATCGTCGGCCGCACCAACATGAGCGAGTTCGCGTTCTCGGGCGTGGGCATCAACCCGCACCACGGCACGCCGCGCAACCCCTGCGACGACGCGCTGGCGCGCATCCCGGGCGGTTCGTCGTCGGGCGCCGCGGTGTCGGTGGCGCTGGGGCTGGCGGTGGCCGGACTCGGCTCCGACACCGGCGGCTCGATCCGCATCCCGGCCGCCCTGTGCGGCCTCGTGGGCTTCAAGAACACGCAGCGGCGCACGCCGCTGGCGGGTGCGTTCCCGCTGTCGTTCACGCTCGACACCGTGTGCTCGATGGCGCGCACCGTGGCCGACTGCCTGGTCGTCGACGGCGTGCTGGCCGCTGCGCCGCTGGCGGTGGCGCCGCGTGCGGCGGCGGGGCTCAGGCTGGCGCTGCCGCGCACGCTCATGCTCGACGCGCTCGAGCCGCCGGTGGCGGCGGCCTTCGAGCGCGCGCTGGCGCTGCTGGCGCGCGCCGGCGCGCGCATCGTCGAGCTGCCGCTGGCCGAGCTGGGCGAGATCGCCGCGATCAACGCGCCGGGCGGCTTCTCGGCGGTGGAGGCCTGGGCCACGCACCGCGAGGCGATGGCCGCGCGGCGCGCCGAGTTCGATCCGCGCGTGGCGCAGCGCATCGCGCTCGGCGCGGGCGTTTCGGCGGCCGACTACATCCGCATGCAGCAGCGGCGCGCCGAGTGGATCGCGCGCGTCACGGCGCGGCTCGAGGGCTTCGATGCGCTCGTCTGCCCCACGGTGCCGATCGTCGCGCCGGCGATCGCGCCGCTGGCGGCCGACGACACGGCCTTCTTCAAGGCCAACGGCCTGTTGCTGCGCAATACCTCCGTCGTCAACTTCCTCGACGGCTGCGCCTTCACGCTGCCCTGCCAGGCGCCGGGCGCGCTGCCGGTGGGCCTGATGCTCGCCGCGCCCGGCGGCCACGACGCCGCGCTGGCCGGCGTGGCGCTGGCGGCGGAGGCGCTGCTGGCCGAGGCCGGCTGAACGCGGCCGAACGCGGCCCCGGGCGACGCAAGGCAGGCCCAGGCAAGCCAAGGCGACCTCAGGCGAACCCGCGCGACCTCAGGCGACCTCAGGCGAGCCAAGGCAACCCCAGGCGACTACAGGCGCGACCCCAGGCAACCATAAGCGACCGCAGGCACGAACGGCTTGGCACTGCGCCTCTTCATCGACCCCGAGGCCGCCGCGCTGGCGGCCGGCGCCGCGCTCGCGCTGCCCGAGACGGCCGCGCGCCACGCCCAGGTGCGGCGCGTGCAGCCGGGCGACCGGCTCGTGCTCTTCGACGGCCGCGGCCACGAGGCTGCCGCCGAAGTGCTGGCGCTGGGCCGGCGCGAGGTGACGGTGCGCGTGGGCGCGGTGGCGGCGGTGGAGCGCGAACTGCCCTGGGCGGTGACGCTGGCCCTGGGCATGCCGACCAACGAACGCATGGACGCGCTGGTCGAGAAGGCCACCGAGCTCGGCGCGGCGGCGCTGCAGCCGCTGCTGTGCGAGCGCTCGGTGCTGCGCCTGGCGGGCGAGCGCGCCGAGCGCAGGCGGGCGCACTGGCAGGCGGTGGCGGTGTCGGCGTCCGAGCAATGCGGGCGCACGCGCGTCCCCGAAGTCGGCACGGTCCGCGGCCTGCCCGACTGGCTCGCGGCGCTGCCGGGCGCGCCCGGCGCCGCCCGTTGGCTGCTGAGCCTGGATCCGGCGGCGCTGGCGCCGGCGGCGGCGCTGGCGCGCAGCGCCGCACCTGCCGCTGGCGCTGCCGCTGCAATCAGCGGACAAGGCGCGCCCGGTGGATACGGCACGCCCGGCGCGCACGCCACGGCGGGCAAGGCGGGCACGCCGGGCATGAGCGATGCAGCCATCATCGTGCTGAGCGGCCCCGAAGGCGGACTCGCGCCGGCCGAACAGGAAGCCGCGCGCGCCGCGGGCTTCGTGCCGGTAGGCCTGGGGTCGCGCACGCTGCGCGCCGATACCGCGCCGCTGGCGCTGCTGGCCTGGCTCGGGCTGGCAGCGCTCGGGCCGGGCCAGGGTTGAAGCGCCTTGCATTGCCGCGTGCGCCGCGCGGGCCGAGAATGGACTTCACCCGCATCACGAACAGAGGAGATGAACATGGGTCTGCTCGATTCCATCGTCGGCGCACTCGGCCAGGCGCAGGGCGACGCGGCGGCACCGCAGGGCGATCTGCTGGGCGCCATCGTCGGCATGCTGGCGGGCGGCGCGGGCAGTGCCGCAAGTGCCGGCGGCGCGGCCGGCGCCGGGCTCGGCGGTCTGGCCGGGCTCGTCGAGGCCTTCGCGCGCAACGGCCTGGGGCATGTCGCCGACTCCTGGATCGGTACCGGCCAGAACCTGCCGGTTTCGGCCGACCAGCTGGCCCAGGTGCTCGGCAGCGAGCGCATTGCCGGCATGGCCGGCCAGCTCGGCCTGAACCAGGGCGATCTGCTCGGCCAGCTCAGCCACCTGCTGCCGCAGGTGGTGGACAAGCTGACGCCGCAGGGGCAGGTCCCGCAGGGCGACCTCGCCTCGCAGCTCGGCGCGGGCGACCTGGCCGGGCTGCTGGGCGGGCTGCTCAAGCGCTGAAGCGGCTTCGGGCCGGCCCGAGGGCCCGATCCCCGGCGGGATTGCCGGCGCAATCACCGGCGCAATCACCGGCGTGATCGCCGACGCGATTGCAGGCTCAATCGCCTGCGCGCACGCGGATCAGCGCCGCCGCCGCGAACGAAGGCAGCGTGGCCAGGCAGCACCAGACGAAGAAATCGCGGTAGCCCAGCCACTGCTGCAGCCAGCCCGACCACATGCCGGGCAGCATCATGCCCAGCGCCATGAAGCCGGTGCCGATGGCGTAGTGCGCGGTCTTGTGCGGATTGGCGCCGTCGGCGCCGCCGGCCACCTGCAGCAGGTACACCATGTAGGCGGTGAAGCCGAAGCCGTAGCCGAACTGCTCGAGCGCGATGGCCGCGCTCACCAGCGCGAGCTGCTGCGGCTGCGCCACGGCCAGCGCCACGTACAGCGCGTTGGGCAGGTGCATCGCGAAGACCAGCGGCCACAGCGCGCGCGCCAGCCCGACCCGGCTGATCGTCCAGCCGCCGAGCAGCCCGCCCGCGGTGAGCGCGGCGACGCCGAAGCTGCCGTAGGCGATGCCCACGTCCTGCGTCGTCAGGCCCAGGCCGCCGGCCGCGAGCGGGTCGAGCAGGAAGGGCGCCACCAGCTTGAGCAGCTGCGCCTCGGCAAAGCGGTACAGCAGCAAGAAGGCGAGCACGCGGCCGATGTCGGGGCGGCGGAAGAAGGCGGCGAAGACCTGCGCGAAATCGCCGGCCCAGGCGGCGATCGCCCCGGTGTGCGCCGTCCTGGGGGTCGCCTGCGCCGCGGCGGCCGCCGGCGCTGAAGTCGCCGCTGCGGCGCTGCGCGCGGCGCCGGCCGCGCCCGCCGAGCGCGGCGCCGGCCGGTCGTCGGCCGGCCGCGGCAACGCCCAGGCGTGGTACAGCGCCGCAGCGGCCAGTACGGCGCCCAGCAGCGCCATCACCGCTGCCCAGGCGACGACCATCTGCCCGCTGCGCGCATGCAGCCAGCCGGCCAGCACCACCAGGCCGCCCTGGCCGGCGATCATCGCCAGGCGGTAGAAGGTGCTGCGCACGCCGACGTAGGCGGCCTGGCGGCGCTCGTCGGGCAGCGCGAGCATGTAGTAGCCGTCGGCGGCGATGTCGTGCGTCGCCGAGGCGAAGGCGAGCAGCCAGAACGCGGCCAGCGTGAGCGCGAACCAGCGCGGCGCCGGCAGCGCCAGCGCCGCCATTGCCAGCGCCGCGCCGAGCGTGAACTGCAGCGCCACGACCCAGTGCCGCTTGCGGCCGAAGAGGTCGACCAGCGGGCTCCACAGCGGCTTGATCACCCAGGGCAGGTACAGCCAGCTCGTGGCCAGCGCGATCTCGGCGTTGCCCACGCCGAGGTTCTTGTACATCACCACCGCCAGCGTCATCACCGCCACGTAGGGCAGGCCCTGCACGAAGTACAGCGTCGGGATCCAGGCCCAGGGCGAGCGTGCTGCGGCGGGGCTCATCGCGGCCAGTATCACGGCGCCGCGCCGGCCTGCGGCGCGCGGCTTGCCGTGGCTTTCCCGGATGGGCGGCGCGCCCCGGGCGTGCACACTACGCGCGAGGGAGCGCTCCCTGGCGCCCGACCCGGGCGCCAGGGGGCGCAGGCGTCCGCAGTTCCCTGCGCGACGCGCGTCCCAGGCCCGCCACAAACAAACCGAGAGGACCCGAAGATGAGATTCAAGATCCTGGTCGGCGGCCTGGCCGCGCTCGGCCTGGCCTCGCACGCGCTGGCGCAGTCGAGCGCGCAGCGCGTCGAGATCACCGGCTCGAGCATCAAGCGCATCCAGTCCGAGGGTGCGCTGCCGCTGCAGACCATCACGCGCGCCGAGCTCGACCGCCAGGGCATCGTCAGCGCCGAGCAGCTCATCTCCACGCTCAGCTTCAATGCCAACGGTCTGGACAACCTGGCGAGCAATGCCGACGTCGTGAGCGGCCAGGCGCGCGGCAACAACGGCGCCACCTCGGCCAACCTGCGCAGCCAGGGCGCCAACGCGACGCTGATCCTGCTCAACGGCCGGCGCGTCGCGGCGCACGGCCTCAATGGCGGCGTCGTCGACCTCAACCAGATCCCGATGGCGGCGGTCGAGCGCGTCGAGATCCTCAAGGACGGCGCCTCGTCGATCTACGGCACCGACGCCGTGGGCGGCGTCATCAACTTCATCCTGCGCAACGACTTCGCCGGCCTGCGCGCCAGCGCCTCGGCCGACGTCACCGAGCACGGCGGCGGCGACATCTACCGCGCCGCGCTCACCGGCGGCCTGGGCAACCTCGAGAGCCAGGGCTACAACCTGCTGGCCACGCTCTCGGTCACCGACAACAAGCGCCTCGACGGTACGCAGCGCGGCTTCGTCGACAGCTTCCAGCCCGAGCGCGGCCTGTCGCCCGACACGCGCGGCACGCCGTTTGCCACGCTGTTCCTCGCCGCCACCAACGCCAACACGATCCGCAACGTGCTCACGCGGCCGGGCGGCGCCAACAACGGCACCGGGCCGCTGTACAACGGCGCCACGCTCAACAGCGTGAACACGCTCGACCTGCCCGGCGCCGCCGGCTGCGGCTCGCAGCCGCTGATGGGCCCGTACGCCGAGCGGCTGTGGAACTCGGCGGCGGCCGCGCCGGCCTCGCAGTTCGGCTGCGCCTACGACACCGGCAAGGCCGCGGTGATCCAGCAGCCGGTAAAGAACACCAACCTCGTGACGCGCGGCAACTTCAAGCTCGGCGCGCACCTGCTCACGGCCGAGTGGCTGCTCGGGCGCTCGGAGTCGACCAAGACCTTCTCCGAGAACCAGATCAGCAGCGTCTCGTCGGTTGCCACGATCACGCTGCCCAACGGGACGACCACGCCCAACCCGTTCCGCAACCTCGCCTACCCGAGCACCGGCGCGGGCTACGCGCGCGTGTTCAACGCGCTCGTGGGCACCTTCCCCGAGCTGGCCGTGAACAACGGCCTGCCGATGACCTTCCGCTGGCGCTGCATGGCCTGCGGGCCGCGCCAGTACGACACCACCACCGACACCGGGCGCCTGCTGCTTGCCGCCGAGGGGCCGCTCGGCTTCATGGCCGACTGGGAGTACCGCGTCGGCGCCTCCGAGGCCTACAGCAAGAGCAAGTCGCTGCTGGGCAGCGGCTACCACAACTACGTCGGGCTGGCCAACCTCATCAACACCGGCGTGCTCAACCCCTTCTTGCTGGCCGGCGAGCAGCAGACGCCGGCGGCGCAGGCCGCGCTCGACGCGATCTCGGCGCGCGGCACGCGTCTGTACAACGGCAAGTACACCACCACCGAGGTCGACGCCACCGTCTCCGGCCCGCTGTTCAAGCTCGCGGGCGGCGACGCGATGGCCGCGCTCGGCGTCGACTGGCGCCAGGAGAAGTACCAGTTCGACGGCAACAACGGCGTCAACACCAACGACATCAATACCTGGATCTTCAACGCCGCGTTCGACAACATCAACGCGCTGGGGGGCGTCAAGCGCGACGTCAACGCGGTGTTCGGCGAGATCGTGCTGCCGCTGGCCAAGAACTTCGAGGCCAACCTGTCGGCGCGCTACGACCGCTACAGCGGCTTCGGCAGCACCACCAACCCGAAGGTCTCGCTGCGCTACGCGCCGCTCGACAGCCTCGTGTTGCGCGCCTCGTACGGCACGGGTTTTCGCGTGCCGACCTTCAACCAGCTCTACAACGGCATCACCGAGTCGCCCTACACCGGCGCCGGCGTGCCCGACCCGGCAACCTGCCCCTCGCTCGTGGTGAGCAACGCGCCGGGCTGCGCGGCGATCACCTTCAACACCCTGTTCGGCGGCAAGGCCGACCTCGGCCCCGAGAAGTCGAAGATGAGCAACATCGGCCTGGTCTGGCAGCCGCTGCCCGAGTTCAGCGCCACGCTCGACTGGTGGGAGATCCGGCGCGACGGCACGATCCAGAGCTTCGGTCTCACGACGATCATGGCCAACTACACGCTGTTCCCGCAGAACTTCATCCGCGATCCGGCCACCGGCGCGATCCGCCAGATCGACACGCGCTGGGTCAACGCCGGCGAGACGCGCACCGGCGGCATCGAGCTGTCGCTGCGCGGCGGCGGCAACGCGCTCGGCGGCAAGGTCGTCGCCGGCCTCGACGGCTCGTACCTGCTCGAGAAGAAGTCGCGCCTGCTCACCAGCTCGCCCTTCGGCCCGAGCGAGGTGGGCGTGTTCACGCGCTCGAGCGACCTGGGCATCCGCTGGAAGCACAACGCCTTCGTCACCTACGCCGCGGGCAACTGGGCCGGCACGCTGCGCCAGCAGTACACCGGCGGCTACGCCGGCTACGTGCCGCCGGGTGTGGCCAACGGCAACGCGGCGACGCCGCTGTGGGATGCGCGCGTCAAGCCCTACACGCTGTACCACGCCAGCGTGGCGTACAGCGGCGTGAAGAACCTGACGCTGACCTTCGGCATCAAGAACCTGCTCGACACCGATCCGCCGTTCGCCAACAGCTACGACACCAACACCGGCTCGGGCAGCAGCTGGGAGCCGCGCGTGGCCGACCCGCGCGGCCGCTCGTACCTGCTGATGCTGGACTACAAGTTCTTCTGATCGCCCCGGGGCCGGGCCGCGCCCGGCCCGCCGCCCGCGGGGGACCAGGCAAAGCGGCAACACCGCGTCGGCTCGGGAACCGCCGCCGCGTCGGCGATGATGCGGGGCCGCGCGAGGGGCCTCGCCGTTCTTCGCCGCGCCCGCCGGAACCCGCGCCTTGTTCGCCTACCTGCTGCGCAAGCTCGCCGCCCTCGTGCCCACGCTGGCGGGCGTGACGCTGGCCGCCTTCGCGCTCATCCGGCTCGTGCCGGGCGACCCGGTCGAGGTGATGGTGGGCGAGCGGCGCCTGGACCCGGCGGCGCACGCCGCCCTCGTGCAGCAGCTCGGCCTGGACCAGCCGCTGGCCGTGCAGTACGGCCGCTACGTCGCGCAGCTCGCGCACGGCGATCTCGGCCGCAGCCTGGTCACGCGCGAGCCGGTGGCGGCCGAGTTCGCCGTGCTGTTCCCGGCCACGGTGGAGCTGGCCGCGGCTGCCTTCGCGCTCGCGCTCGCGCTCGGCCTCGCGCTCGGCGTGACGGCGGCGCTGCGCCGCGGCTCCTGGCTCGACCAGCTCGTGATGGCGCTGGCCACGCTCGGCCACTCGATGCCGGTGTTCTGGTGGGGCCTGATCCTCATCATGGCCTTCTCGGTGGGCCTGGAGTGGACGCCGGTGAGCGGGCGCATCGGCATCGAGTACGACATCGACCCCGTCACGGGCTTCATGCTCGTCGATGCGGCGCTGGCGAGCTGGCGCGGCCAGGAGCCGGGCGCGTTCGCGTCGGCGCTGGCGCACCTCGTGCTGCCGGCCGTCGTGCTCGGCACGGTCCCGATGGCGGTGATCGCGCGCATGACGCGCAGCTCGATGCTCGAAGTGCTGCGCGAGGAGTACATGCGCACCGCGCGCGCCAAGGGGCTGGCGCCGGCGCGCGTGGTGCTGCACCACGGGCTGCGCAACGCGCTCATCCCGGTGCTCACGGTGCTCGGGCTGCAGGTGGGCAGCCTGCTCGGCGGCGCCGTGCTCACCGAGACGATCTTCAGCTGGCCGGGCATCGGCAAATGGCTGATCGACGCCATCGCGCGGCGCGACTACCCGGTGGTGCAGGCCGGCATCCTGGTCGCGGCGCTGGTGTTCATCGGCGTCAACCTCGGCGTCGATCTGCTGTACGGCGTCGTCAACCCGCGCGTGCGCAGCGAACGCTGATGGCCGGCGCGCGCGAGCCGCACGGCGGCCTCGGGGCGACGACCGGGCCGGGCGCCGGGCCGGGCCGCGATGCGGGTGGTGATGCGGGTGGTGATGCGGGTGGTGGTGCGGGTGGTGGTGCGGGTGGTGGTGCGGGCCTCGATGCCGGCTTCGAGGCCGGCTTCGATGCGGCCGCCGACGCGGGTCTTGGCGCCGGCGCCGAGCCGCCGCCGCCGGCGCGCGAATTCGCCCGCGCCTTCGCCGCCAACCGCGGCGCGGCGCTCGCGCTGGCCGTCTTCGCGCTCGTGCTGCTGGCGGCGCTGGCCGCGCCCTGGCTGGCGCCGCACGATCCGCTCGAGCAGTACCGCGATCATCTGCTCGTGCCGCCGGCCTGGCGCGCCGCCGGCCTGGCGCAGTTTCCGCTCGGCACCGACGAGCTCGGCCGCTGCCTGCTGTCGCGCCTGCTGTACGGCGCGCGCGTGTCGCTGGCCATCGGCGCGGCCTCGGTGCTGCTGGCCCTGGTGCCGGGCGTGCTGCTCGGGCTCGTCGCGGCGTTCCATGCGCGCTGGGCGGCGCCGCTCATCCTGCGCGCCGTCGACATCCTGCTCGCGCTGCCGGGGCTGCTGCTGGCGATCTGCGTCGTCACCATCCTCGGGCCCGGGCTCGTCAACACGGTGCTCGCCATCGCCATCGGCGCGCTGCCCGGTTACGTGCGGCTGGCGCGCGGCACCGCGCTGGCCGAGATGAAGCGCGAATACGTCATCGCCAGCCGCGTCGCCGGCGCCGGCCCCCTGCGGCTGATGTTCCTCACCGTGCTGCCCAACTGCCTGGCGCCGCTCGTCGTCAACGCCACGCTCGCCTTCAGCGCGGCCATCCTGGAGACGGCGGCGCTCGGCTTTCTCGGCCTCGGCGTGCAGGCGCCGCTGCCCGAATGGGGCAGCATGCTGGCTTCGGCGCGCGACAACATCGAACGCGCGCCCTGGGTCGTGACGCTGCCCGGGCTGGCGATCCTGCTCACCGTGCTGGCCGTCAACCTGATGGGCGACGGGCTGCGCGATGCGCTCGACCCGAAGCTGAGGTCGGCCGCATGAGCGGCACGCTGCCGGACGGGCCGGCGAACCCGCCGCGCCGCGACGGGGTCGCCCGATGCGCCGACCGACCGCCGCCGTGGACAACCCCGCAGCGCAGCAGGCGAAAGGCCTTCACTGGCCGGGAGCTTGCCTCATGAGCCTGCTCGAAGTGCGCGACCTGCGTGTTGCCTTCGGCCGATTCCCCGCGGTCGACGGCGTCGACTTCGCGCTCGGGGCCGGTGAACTGCTGGGCATCGTCGGCGAATCGGGCTCGGGCAAGAGCATGGCGATGCTGGCGCTGATGGGGCTGGTCGATCCTCCCGGCCGCGTGCACGCGGCACGGCTCGCCTTCGACGGGCACGATCTGCTTGCGCTGCGCGCGGCCGATCGCCGCCGCATCGTCGGCCGCGACCTGGCGATGGTGTTCCAGGATGCGAGCAGCAGCCTCAATCCCAGCCACCGCGTCGGCGACCAGGTGCGCGAGGTGCTGCGCGCCCACCTGGGGTTGCGGGGCGAGCGCCTCGAGCGGCGCGTGCTCGAGCTGTTCGAGCAGGTCGAGATCCCCGACGCCCGGCGTCGGCTCGACGCCTGGCCGCACGAGCTGAGCGGCGGCATGAACCAGCGCGTGATGATCGCGATGGCCATCGCCTGCCGGCCGCGCCTGCTGATCGCCGACGAGCCGACCACCGCGCTCGACGTCACGATCCAGGCGCAGGTGATGGCGCTGCTCGCGCGGCTGCAGTCCGAGCACGCGATGGCGCTCGTGCTCGTCACGCACGATCTGGCGCTGATGGCGCAGACGGCGCGCGCGGCCGGCGCGCGCGGCCACCGCGTCGCCGTGATGTACGCCGGCCAGGTGCTCGAGAGCGGCCGCGCCGGGCAGCTCTTCGTGCAGCCGCGCCACCCCTATACCGCAGCGCTGCTGGCGGCGCTGCCCGAGGCCGGCGCGCACGGCGGCGGCGCACGCCACCGCCGCCTGGCGGCGTTGCCGGGCATCGTGCCGGGAAGTGCCGACCGGCCGCGCGGCTGCCTGTTCGCACCGCGCTGCCGGTATGCGCAGGCGCGCTGCCGCGCCGAGCGCCCGGCGCTGGAAGCGGACGTGCGCTGCTTCTATCCGCTGGCTCCCGAGGCGCCGGCCGCAGCGGCCGATGACTGACGCCGTGCTGCAGGCCGAGAACCTGGCGCGCCACTATCGCGTCGGGCGCGGGCCGTGGCGCGCCGCGGCCCAGCTGCGGGCGCTCGACGGCGTGTCGTTCACGCTCGCCGCCGGGCGCACGCTGGCCGTGGTGGGCGAGTCGGGCTCGGGCAAGAGCACGCTGGCGCGCCAGCTCGTGATGATCGAGCCGCCCACTTCCGGGCGGCTGCTGATCGACGGCGCCGACGTCGCCGCCGTCGGCGCGCGCGAGCGCGCGGCGCTGCGCCGGCGCGTGCAGATCGTGTTCCAGAACCCCTATGCCGCGCTCAACCCGCGGCGCACGGTGGCCGGCGCGCTGGCCGAGCCGCTGGCCATCAACACCCGGCTCACGCCGGCCGAGCGTGCCGAGCGGGTCGCGGCGATGATGGCGCGCGTGGGCCTGCGGCCCGAGCACGCGGGGCGCTACCCGCATATGTTCAGCGGCGGCCAGCGCCAGCGCATCGCCATCGCGCGCGCGATGATGCTCCGGCCGGGCATCGTTGTCGCCGACGAGCCGACCTCGGCGCTGGACGTGAGCATCCAGGCGCAGATCCTCAACCTCTTCGTCGAACTGCAGGAAGGCAGCGGCACCGCCTATGTCTTCGTGAGCCACAACCTCGCCGTGGTCGAGCATGTGGCCGACGAGGTGCTCGTGCTCTACCTGGGCCGCGTCGCCGAGCAGGGCCCCCGGGCCGAAGTGCTGGGCCGGCCGCTGCACCCGTACACGCACGCGCTGCTGGCCGCGGCGCCGGTGCTGCGGCCGGCGGCAGGGGCGGCGCCGCCCGCGCCGCTGGCCGGTGAGCTGCCCAGCCCGCTCGCGCCGCCCGCGGGCTGCGCCTTCCACACGCGCTGCCCACGCGCCGCGCCGCGCTGCCGCGTCGAGCGCCCCGAGCTGCGCACGCTGGACGGACGGCGGGTGGCCTGCCACTACGCCGAGGCGCGATGAGCGACGCACGCGCCCAGACGCCCGCCGCGGCGCGGGCGACCCGCGGCGCCCCGGAGCGCGCGGCGCGCGCCGACCGTGCGGCCGCCGCGGCGCGCGCGGCGCTGGCCCGGGCGCTGCTGCTGGCGGTGCGCGCGCAGGACTATGCCGCCACCGCCGACGGCGCGCAGGGCGGCGCGCCGCTGGGTGTGCATCCCGGGCTTGACCTGGCGCTGGTCGCTTTCCGGCGCGGCCGCCCGCCGGTCTGGGCCAACGTGCTGTTCTCGCCCGAGCATCCGGCCGGCTGCGTCGCGGCGACGAACGCGCGCGCCGGCGCGCCGGGCCATGGCCGAACGCGCGCCGTGCTGCGCCGCGCGGCGCCCGGAGCCCGGGCGTGAACGCGCCGGCGCCGCGCGTGCGCACTCCGGCGATGCGCCACGGCTATGCCGCGCTGCCGCCCGGCAGCCTGATCGGCATCATCGCGCCGGCCGGACCTGCCGAGCCCGAGCGCGTGGCGCGCGTGGCGCCGCTCTTCGCGGCCGCCGGCTACCGCGTCCGCCTGTACCCGGGCTGCGCCCGGCGCACGGGCTATCTGGCCGGCGACGACGCCGCGCGCCTGGCCGACCTGCACGCCGCGTTCGCCGACGAGGAGGTGGCCGCCATCCACTGCCTGCGCGGCGGCTACGGCGCCATGCGGCTGCTCGACCGCATCGACCTCGCGCTGCTGCGCGCCCGGCCCAAGCTCGTGATCGGCTACAGCGACATCACGGCGCTGCACGCGCTGCTGGCGCGCGCCGGGCTGCCCAGCCTGCACGCGCCGATGGCAGCCAGCGATCTCGTGCTCGACGGCCGCGCGGCCGACCGCGCGGCCTTCTTCGCCCTGCTTGGCCGCGGGCTCGTCGCGGGCGATCGCCTGGCGCCGGCGCTCGACGCCGCCTCGGCGAGCGCCGGCCTGCGCGCGCCCGGCGTGGCCGAGGGGCGGCTGGTCGGCGGCAACCTGAGCCTCGTCACCGCGCTGCTGGGCACGCGCTGGGCCTGGCGCCTGCGCGGCGCGATCCTCTTCCTCGAGGAGGTGGGCGAGGAGCCGTACCGCGTCGACCGCTGCCTCACCCAGCTGCGCCTGGCCGGCGCGCTCGACGCCGCGGCCGGCTTCGTGCTCGGCAGCTTCACGCAGGCCGAGTCGCCGGCCGGCGTGCTGCGCGAGCTGCTGCTGGCGCGCTGCGAGCGCAGCGGCAAGCCGCTGCTGGGCGGCTGGCCGAGCGGCCACGGCACGCCGAACCTGGCGCTGCCGCTCGGGCTGCGCGTGCGGCTGGACGCCGGCGCCGGCACGATCACGCTGCGCGAGAGCTTGCTGCAGCGGCCGCGCGGCTGAGCGTCGGGGCCTGTCGCCGCGGCCATGCCACCGAGCGTTTGCGCTTGTCGCCGAGACGCTGCGGCGCAGCCTTCGCGCTGGTCGCCGAGGCTGTGCGCTCGAGCAGCCGGGCCGGGCCGCCGCGGCAGCGCGCGCGACAATTGCCGCTCCCGCGCCGCGCGCGTGCCTTCCGCCCAGCCGCCATGCCCTCGCCCGCCCTGCTCGCCCTCGGCCCCGCCGTGCGCAGCACGTCCCTGAGCTCGCTGCCGCTCATCGCGCGCGGCAAGGTGCGCGACCTCTACGCCGTCGGCGCCGACCGCATGCTGATGGTGGCCAGCGACCGCCTCTCGGCGTTCGACGTCGTGATGAAGGCGCCGGTGCCGGGCAAGGGCCGCCTGCTCACGCGCATGGCGCTGTTCTGGTTCGCCCGGCTCGCGGCGATCGCGCCCAACCACCTCACGGGCGAGGCCCCCGAAAGCGTGGTCGCGCCGGCCGAGCGCGCGCAGATCGAGGGCCGCGCGATGCTCGTGCGCCGGCTCGAGCCGCTGCCCTGCGAGGCGGTGGTGCGCGGCTACGTCGCCGGCTCGGGCTGGAAGGAGTACGCCAGGCAGGGCACGGTGTGCGCCATCGCGCTGCCGCCGGGCCTCACGCCGACGACGCCGCTGGCCGAGCCGATCTTCACGCCGGCCACCAAGGCGGCGCCGGGCGCGCACGATGAGAACATCGACTTCGCCGCGCTCGAAGCGCTGATCGGCGCGGCGCGCGCGGCCGAGCTGCGCGCCGCCGCGATCCGCCTGTACGTCGCGGCGCGCGACTACGCGGCCACGCGCGGCATCGTCGTCGCCGACACCCAGTTCGAGTTCGGCCTCGACGCGGACGGGCGCCTGACGCTGATGGACGAAGTCCTCACGCCCGACAGCTCGCGCTTCTGGCTCGCCGACGAGCTGGCGCAAGGGCGCATCGTGGCGCTGGACAAGCAGCCGCTGCGCGACTGGCTCGCGCGCAGCGGCGTCACCGGCGGCGCCGAGCAGGCCGCGCTCGACCTGCCCGACGAGGTGATCCTCGGCGTGCACGAGCGCTACGCGCGCGCCTGCCGCATGCTGTGCGGGGACGCGGCATGACGCTCGCGGTATCGACGGCGCACCTGCGCGTGCACCGCTTCGCGGCGCTCGAGCCGGGGCCGCGGCTCGTCGTCACCGGCGCGGTGCACGGCAACGAGACCGCCGGCACGCGCGGCATCGAGCGCGTGCTCGCCGAGATCGAGGCCGGCGCGATCGACATCGTGCGTGGCGCGGTGAGCTTCGTGCCGGTGTGCAACCCGCTCGCCTACGCGCGGGGCCAGCGCAGCGGCGAGCGCAACCTCAATCGCCGCCTGCGGCCGACGGCCCAGCCGCTGGACTACGAGGACCGTGTCGCCAACGTCCTGTGCCCGCTGCTGGCCGCGCACGACGTGCTGCTCGACCTGCACAGCTTCCGCAGCCCCGGCCAGCCGTTCGCGCTGCGCGGGCCGCAAGACAACCAGGGCCGGCTCGAGCCCTTCGCGCACGAAGCGGCCGAGGCGCGCCTGGCCGCGCACCTGGGCGTGGCGCGCGTCGTCGACGGCTGGCTCGAGGCCTACGCCGAGGGCGTGGCGCGGCGGCGCGAGCGCGCGCTCACGCCCGGTGCGGTGCACGAGGACCCGGCCTACGGCGTGGGCACCACCGAGTACATGCGGGCCATGGGCGGCTACGCGGTCACGCTCGAATGCGGCCAGCACGAGGACGCCGCCGGCCCCGAGGTGGCGCTGCACGCGATCCGCCAGACGCTGGCGCTGCTGGGCATCGCGCGGCTGCCGCTGGCGCCGCCGCCGCCGGCGATCGAGTGCCTGACGCTGGCCGCGGTGATCGACCGCCACGCCGAGGGCGACCGCTTCGCCAGGGCCTGGACGAGCTTCGACGCGCTCGGCGCCGGCGAGCTGATCGCGCTGCGCGCCGACGGCAGCGAAGTGCGTGCGCCCGACGCCGGCTACATCGTCTTCCCCGACCACGGCGCGCTGCCCGGGCACGAGTGGTTCTACCTCGCGCGGCCGAGCGCGCGCCGGCTGTAGCGGCGCACCGCGCCGCGCCGGCTGCAGACCCGGGCGCGCGGTCGCGGCGCCCGCGCGCGACGAAGCAGCGGCCGCCGCCGGGCTCCTCCACCCCGCGCCGGCCGAGGCCGGGCGCCGTTCCGGCGCCTGGGTGCATCAGAAGTGCAGCGCCGCCACGCCGCCGAGCACGAGGCCGATGCCGGCGACGCCGAACATGCCCCACTCGAGCCACCTGCGCCGCGTCAGCAGCGCGATGGCGGCCAGCGCGATGGCGACCTGCAGCGCCGTCGTCGCCTGCGCCCAGCGGTGGTGCTGGTGCAGCTCGGCGTCGGAGCGGCGGTCCCAGTCCGAGGATTCGGCCTCGAGCTTGTCGGCGGCGAGCTTGATCTCGGCTTTCTCCGCCTTGTAGCGTGCAACCTCGTCGCGGTAGCCGGCGCGCCGGTCCTCGGGTGCGAGCACCAGCGCCAGCTCGGCCAGGTTCTGCTTGCTGCTCTTGGCCTGGTAGAAGTTCCACTGGTTCGACGCCTCGGTCTTCTTGATCGCGGCGTTGTTCTTGTACAGGCCGGCGTTGGCCTGCGTCGCGCCGCCCATGTACGAGAAGAGCGCGCCCACCGTGGCCAGGATCGCCGTGGCCACCGCGATGGTGCCCGCGAAGCGGTCCTTGTCGCCATGCGCGGCGGCGTGTTCGAGTTCGTGGTCGTGCGGTCCGTGCACGTGAAAGCCGTGGCCCGACATGGTCTGCTCGTCTTTCGGGGTTGCGCTGCGAAGCGGGCGATTGTCGCCGCTCGGGATAATCGGCCGATGGCAATGCGTGTCGTCGTCGGCCTGAGCGGCGGGGTGGACTCCGCGGTCGCCGCCTGGCTGCTCGCGCGCGCGGGCCACGAAGTCGTCGGCATCTTCATGAAGAACTGGGAGGACGACGACGATTCCGAATACTGCTCGTCCAACGCGGACTTCGTCGACGCCGCCGCGGCGGCCGACGTGATCGGCATCGAGCTCGAGCATGTCAACTTCGCCGCCGCCTACAAGGACCGCGTGTTCGCCGAGTTCCTGCGCGAGTACCGCGCCGGCCGCACGCCCAATCCCGACGTGCTGTGCAACGCCGAGATCAAGTTCAAGGCCTTCCTCGACCATGCGCTGCGCCTGGGGGCCGAGAAGATCGCGACCGGGCATTACGCGCGCGTGCGCGAGCGCGGCGGCCGCTTCGAGCTGCTGCGCGGCGTCGACGCGGCCAAGGACCAGAGCTACTTCCTGCATCGGCTCACGCAGGCGCAGCTGGCGCGCGTGCTGTTCCCGCTGGGCGAGCTGACCAAGACGCAGGTGCGCCGCCTGGCCGCCGAGATCGGCCTGCCCAACGCGCAGAAGAAGGATTCGACCGGCATCTGCTTCATCGGCGAGCGGCCGTTCCGCGCCTTCCTCGAGCGCTACCTCGGCAGCGCGAGCGGGCCGATCGTCGACGAGCAGGGGCGCGAGGTCGGGCGCCACGTCGGCCTGTCGTTCTACACGATCGGCCAGCGCCAGGGCCTGGGCATCGGCGGCGTGCGCGCGGGCGGCGGCGCGCACGCGCCCTGGTACGTCGCGGCCAAGGACCTGACGCACAACACGCTGCACGTCGTGCAGGGGCACGCGCATCCGTGGCTGCTCGCCGCCGCGCTCGACGCCGACGAGCCGAGCTGGATCGCCGGCACGCCGCCCGCGCCCGGCGTCTACGGCGCCAAGACGCGCTACCGCCAGGCCGACGCCGAATGCACGCTGAGCGAGCGCGGGGACGGCTTCACGCTGGCCTTCGCGACGCCGCAATGGGCGGTGACGCCGGGACAGAGCGCCGTGCTCTACGACGGCGAGTCGTGCCTGGGCGGCGGCGTCATCGCCCGCGCCGTGACGCCGGCACTGCCGGCGGTGCTGCCGCGTCCGGCGGCGCGCGGCACGCGCCGCTGAGCGCTGCGCCGGGTGCGCTGTCGCACTCCGATGTGCGCGCGGCGGCGCCGTCGCACGGAAGACGGCAGCGCGCGTCGGTCGACGGCATCGCCGGCGGCGCCCGCGACACGCCGGCGTCGCGGTCGCGCACGAGCGCACAGGCCAGGATCGACGCGCGCCTGTTCGACTTCGGCCTGGCGCTGGCGCCCGCCCCCGGGCACGACCTGCGCGCCGAGCTGCGCCGCTGCGAAACTCCCAACGGCATGCCCGGGTACCTGAGCTGCAAGCCGCTCACCGGGCAGTGGGTGCGCCTCACCAACGACGGCAGCGGCTCGTCGCGCTGGTGCGCAACGCCACCGCCGGCAACAACGCTGCCGGCATGCGGGTCACCGCCTGCGACGCCGCGCGGCGCAGCATCGACGCCGTCACGGCGCTCGGGCTGGTGCCGAGCGCAGGCAGCCTGAACGTCACCAGCGCCTCTACGCCCCTACGAGCACGCGCAGGACAAGGTCGGCGGCACGGCCGAATGGCGCCTCGCGCGCAGCCAGCTCGTCAGCGCCGCGCTCGAGCGCGCGCGCCGGCGCGTGGGCCGGCCCGACCGCACCTGCCCGCGGCTGGCCGGCCAGCACGACACCGTGCTCATCAGGCAGATGACCGACGTGCGCGCCGGACGGCGCTCCAGCCCGAGGATGCTGCCCGTCGCCGAGCGCCATGTGCTGACGCCGCAGGAGATCGCCGAACTCGCCGCCTACCTGTCGCGCCTGCCGTCGGTGTAACGTCGGCAGCCGTCCACGCCATCGGCGCGTCTCGAGCGCCGCTGCCATGCGCATGCCAGCCGAGCTCGACCCCGAAACGCTGCGCGCGCTGCTCGCCGCGGCGCGCAGCGCACGCCGGCGCGCGCACGCGCCGTACTCGACCTTCAAGGTCGGCGCCGCCGTGCTCGACGAGCGCGGCCGCATCCACGCCGGCGCCAACGTCGAGAACGCCAGCTATCCCGAGGGCTGGTGCGCCGAGACTTCGGCGCTCGCCGCTTTCGTGGCCGCCGGCGGCAAGCGCGTGCGCGCGCTGGCCGTGGCCGCGCACAGCAAGGTGCCCACCACGCCGTGCGGCGGCTGCCGGCAGAGGCTGGCCGAGTTCGCGCAAGCGGACTGCTGGGTGTTCGCCACCGGCGCGCAGGCGAGCCCCGCCGCGCCGCAGCGCTGGACGCTCGGCGAGCTGCTGCCGCATCGCTTCGGGCCGCCGGCGCTGCGGCGGCGTCGAGCCGGTACCGAGCGCCTGCGCTGATCCCGCGCAGCGCCGCCGCCGGGCCCAAGCCGGGCCCACGCCGGGCGCACGCCGGGCGCACGCCGGGCGCACGTGGCATAGGTCTGCGGCTACGATCGCGGCACGAGGTCCTGCAGCCGATGAACGCCCGCGCCGCCGATGCCGCTGCCGTGCAAGCGAGCGCGGCGCGCCTGCGCGCCGCCGGCCGGGCGCCGCGCCTGGCCCTGCTGCTCGGCACGGGCTGGGGCTCGTTCGTCGCGCAGGTGCAGCAGGCCGAGGCGGTGCCCTACGCCGAGCTGCCCGCCTTTGCGGTGCCCGGCGTGCGCGGACACGCCGGGCGCGCCGTGCTCGGCCGCGTCGGGCCGCACGAGGTGATCGTGCTTGCCGGGCGCGTGCATGCCTACGAGACCGACGAGCCGGTCGGCATGAACGGCGCCATCCGCACGCTGGCCGCGCTCGGCGTGCAGGCGCTGGTGCAGACCAATGCCGCCGGCAGTCTGGACGCGGCGCTGCCGCCGGGCACGCCGATGCTGCTGGCAGACCACCTGAACCTGCCGCAGCGCTCGCCGCTGGCGGGCGCGACGGGCACGGCGGATGCCACGGCCGCGGCGGCCGAGTCGCGCTTCGTCTCGATGGTCGACGCCTACTGCCCGCGCCTGCGTGCGCAGGCGCGCGCCGCGGCGGCACGCGCCGGCACGCCGCTGACCGAAGGCGTGTACGCCTGGGTGCTGGGGCCGCAGTTCGAGACGCCGGCCGAGATCCGCATGCTGCGCTTGCTGGGCGCGCAGGCGGTCGGCATGAGCACGGTGCCCGAGACGATCGTCGCGCGCCAGGCCGGGCTGCGCGTGCTTGCGCTGTCGCTCATCACCAACCTGGCGGCCGGCCTCGGCGACGAGCCGATCAGCCACGCGCGCACGCTGGCCGTCGCGCAGGAGGCCAGCACGCGCTGCGTGCCGCTGCTCGAGGCCGTCGTCGCCGCGCTGGAGGTCTGATGCACCTGCTGCAGCATCCCCTGGGCGACGCGGCGCGCAGCGCGCTCGCCTGTCTCGATCTGACGAGCCTGAACGACGGCGACAGCGCCGCCGACATCGAGCGGCTGTGCGAGCGCGCCGTCGGGCCGCCCTGGCGCGGCGGCGCCGTGGCGGCCGTGTGCGTGTGGCCGCGCTTCGTCGCGCAGGCGCGCGCGCGGCTGCCGCGCGGCGTCGCGGTGGCGGCGGTGGCCAACTTCCCCGCCGGCGGCGCCGACGTCGCGCGCGCGCTCGCCGACCCCGAAGCCATCGTCGCCGCCGGCGGCGACGAGGTCGACCTGGTGCTGCCCTATCGCGATCTCGACGCCGCGCCGGCGCTGCTCGCCGCCGTGCGTCGCGCCTGCGCCGGCCTGCGCCTCAAGGTCATCGTCGAGAGCGGCGTGCTCGCCGAGGAGGCCGCGCTGCGGCGCGCCTGCCGCATCGCGCTCGCGGCCGGCGCCGACTTCCTCAAGACGAGCACCGGCAAGACGCGCATCGGCGCCACCCCGGCGGCGGTGCGGCTGCTGCTCGAGGAGATCGCCGCCGACGCGCGCGCCTGTACGCACGTGGGCGTCAAGCCCGCCGGCGGCATCCGCACGGTGGCCGACGCGGCGCTCTACATCGAGCTCGTGGCCGAACTGCTGGGCCCCGAGGCGGTCACGCCGCGGCGCCTGCGCATCGGCGCGAGCAGCCTGCTCGACGACATCGAGGCCGTGCTGGGCGGCGGGCCGGCGCCGGCCGACGCCACGCGCTACTGATGGCGCCGCCGGGCGGCACGATGGCCGGGCACGAGCCGCCGCCGCTGCCGCAGTCGATCATCGCCGCCAAGCGCGACGGCTGCGTGCTCGACCGGCCGGCGATCGAGGCTTTCGTCCAGGGCCTGGTCGACGGCTCGTGGAGCGAGGCGCAGGCCGCCGCGCTGGCGATGGCCGTCGTCTGCCGCGGCATGGACGCCGACGAGACGATGGCGCTCACCGAGGCGATGACGCGTTCGGGCGAGCGGCTCGACTGGCGCGCCGCCGGCTTCGCCGGCCCGGTGCTCGACAAGCACTCGAGCGGCGGCGTCGGCGACAAGGTGAGCCTGATGCTGGCGCCGCTCGTGGCCGCCGCCGCGGCCGGGGCCGGCGCCATCGTGCCGATGGTCAGCGGGCGCGGCCTGGGCCACACGGGCGGCACGCTCGACAAGCTCGAGGCGCTGCCGGGCTACGACGTGAACCCGTCGCGCGCGCGGCTGCTGGCCGCGCTGCGCGCCGCCGGCTGCGCCATCGTCGGCGCTTCGCAGCGCATCGCGCCGGCCGACCGCCGGCTGTACGCGATCCGCGACGTCACCGCTACCGTCGCGAGCGTGCCGCTGGTTACGGCCAGCATCCTGAGCAAGAAGCTCGCTGCCGGCCTGGACGCGCTGGTGCTCGACGTCAAATGCGGCAGCGGCGCCTTCATGCGCGAGCGCGCGCAGGCGCGCGAACTCGCCGCCAGCCTGGTGCGCGTGGCGCGCGGCGCCGGGCTGGCCGCCCATGCGTTCGTCAGCGACATGAACCAGGTGCTCGGGCACAGCGCCGGCAACGCGCTCGAATTGCGCGAGGCGATCGCCTTCCTGAAGAACGAGCCCGACGGCAGCGAGCCGCGCCAGCGCGAGCTGACGCTGGCGCTGGGGGCGGCGCTGCTGTGCCTGGGCGGCGTGTGCGCCGACGAAGCCGAGGCGCGCGCCCGGCTCGAGCGCGCGCTGTCCGCAGGCGAGGGCGCCGAGCGCTTCGCGCGCATGGTGGCCGCGCTCGGCGGCCCGCGCGACGTGCTGCGCGCTGCGCCGCTGGCGCAGGCCCCGGTGCGGCGCGACGTGCCGGCGCAGGCAGCCGGCTTCGTCGGCGCGATCGACGTGCGTGCGCTCGGCCTGGCGGTGGTCGAGCTGGGCGGCGGGCGCCGTCGCGGCGGCGAGTCGATCGACGCGCGCGTCGGCCTGGACCGGGTGCTGCCCCTGGGTGCGCCGGTGGCGCGCGGCACGCCGCTGGCGCAGGTGCACGCCGCCGACGCGGCGAGCGCCGAGCGCGCGGCCTGCGCCGTGCGCGCGGCCTGCCGCATCGAGCCGTTGGCACCGGCGCTGCCGCCGGTGGTGCTCGAGCGGCTCGGGTCGGCGCCATCCGCTCAGGGTTGAGCCTGTGAGGAGATGAATCACGCGCCGGTGATTCACGCCTTCACAGGCTCCGAGCGGCGGCGCTCGCCCCGAGGCCGCTGCGGATTGCGCTGCCGCAGCACAATGCGACGCTGCGGCGGCAATGCCGTCACGCTACAGGAGATCTCCGCCATGTTCCATCGTGCCTCGCGCCTCTCGGGCGCCGCCGCCGCGCTGCTCGGCCTGCTGGTCGCCGCTGCTGCCGGTGCCAACCCCGTGCAAACCGTCGAGAAGGGCGCCGAGAAGGCCGCCAGCGCTGTGTCCGGGACGGTCAAGAAGGTGGAGAAGGCCGTCAAGCGCGGCGCCAGGAAGGCCGAAGGCGCCATCGAGCATGGCGTCGGCGCGGCCAACGCCGGCGCCGACAAGGTGGGTGCGAAGGCGGGTCTGCCGCCGGGCAGCGCCTCGGCGGCCAAGGCGGCGCAGACGCCGCGCTGAATGCCGGGCTGCGGGCCACGGCTGCGCGCGCCGCGCCGGACGCCGCTGCCGCCACGGCGCGCCGCGGCGCGCCCGCGCAGCCCACCGATTCGCGGGGGCCGCGTCGATGCCGCGCGGCGCTGCGGCCGAGGCGACGACCTAGAATCGACGCCTCCGGAGGCGAGGCATGGGGCCGCGCCTGCGCCATGACGCCCACCGCCCTCACCGCGCTGTCGCCGCTCGACGGCCGCTATGCGGACCGCGTGGCGGCGCTTCGGCCCCTGCTGTCGGAATACGGCCTGATGCACCGGCGCGTGCAGGTCGAGGTCGAGTGGTTCATCGCGCTGTCGCAGGCCGGCTTCGCCGAACTGCCGCCGCTGTCGCCTTCGGCGCGCGCGCAGCTGCGCGCGCTGGCGGCGCAGTTCGGCGAGGTCGACGCCCAGGCCATCAAGGAGATCGAGCGCCGCACCAACCACGACGTCAAGGCCGTGGAGTACTGGCTGCGCGGCCGCTTCGCCGGCCAGCCCGAGCTCGAGCGTGCCGGCGCCTTCGTGCATTTCGCCTGCACGAGCGAGGACATCAACAACGCGAGCCACGCGCTCATGCTGGGCGCCGCACGCTCCGAGGTGCTGCTGCCCGCGCTCGACGCCGTGCTCGGCGCGCTGGCCGCGCTCGCGCAGGCCGAGGCGGCGACGCCGATGCTGGCGCGCACGCATGGCCAGACCGCGAGCCCGACCACGCTGGGCAAGGAGGCGGCCAACGTGCACGCGCGCCTGGCGCTGGCGCGCGAGCGCATCGCCGCCGTGCCGCTGCGCGCCAAGATGAACGGGGCCGTCGGCAACTACAACGCCCACCTCGCGGCCTGGCCCGATTTCGACTGGGAGGCCTTCGCGCGCCGGGTGGTCGAGGAGCGGCTGGGTCTGGTGTTCAACCCGCTCACGATCCAGATCGAGCCGCACGACTGGATGGCCGAGCTGTTCGACGCCGTGGCGCGCGCCAACACCATCGCGCTGGACTGGTGCCGCGACGTCTGGGGCTACGTCGCGCTGGGCTACTTTCGCCAGCGGCTGGTGGCCGGCGAGATCGGCAGCTCGACGATGCCGCACAAGGTCAACCCGATCGACTTCGAGAACGCCGAGGGCAACTTCGGGCTGGCCAACGCGCTGCTCGGGCACCTGTCGGCCAAGCTGCCGGTGAGCCGCTGGCAGCGCGACCTCAGCGACAGCACCGTGCTGCGCAACCTCGGCGTCGCGTTCGGGCACACGCTGCTGGCCTACGACAGCCTGCGCCGCGGCATGGCCAGGCTCGAGGTCGACCGCGCGGCGCTGGCCGCCGACCTCGACGGCGCCTGGGAGGTGCTGGCCGAGGCCGTGCAGACCGTGATGCGGCGCTACGCGCTGCCCGACGCCTACGAGCGGCTCAAGGAACTGACGCGCGGGCGCGCCGTCACGCGTGCGAGCCTGGGGGCCTTCGTCGACACCCTGGTCGAGCTGCCCGCGGCCGAGCGCGCCCGCCTCAAGGCCCTGACGCCGGCCGCTTACGTGGGCTTGGCGCCGGCGCTGGCGCGGCGCGCCGCAGGCGCGCCATGAAAGCAGCCGACGGCCCGAGCTTCGGCGCGACGCTGCGCGCGGCCGACGCGCGCGCGCGCTCGCTGCTGTGCGTCGGCCTCGACCCGGAGCCGGCGCGCTTTCCGCCGCGCTGGCGCGACGACCCGGCGCGCATCCTCGACTTCTGCGCGGCCATCGTCGACGCCACGCACGATCTCGTGCTGGCGTTCAAGCCGCAGTTCGCGCATTTCGCGGCGCATCGCGCCGAGGAGCAGCTCGAGCGGCTCGTCGCCCACATCCGGCGCGTGGCACCCGCGGTGCCGGTGATCCTCGACGCCAAGCGCGGCGACATCGGCTCGACCGCCGAGATGTATGCGCGCGAGGCCTTCGAGCGTTATCGCGCCGACGCCGTGACGCTGTCGCCTTTCATGGGCTGCGACTCGATCGAGCCGTACATGCGCTACCGCGGCAAGGGGCTGATCCTGCTGTGCCGCACGTCCAACCCGGGCGGCAGCGAGCTGCAGGCGCAGCGTCTCGTGAGCGACGTGCCGGGCGGCGAGCTGCTGTACGAGCGCATCGCGCGCCTGGCGGCGGGCGTCTGGAGCCGCGGCGGTGCCGAACTCGGCCTCGTCGTCGGCGCCACCTACCCGCGCGAAGTGGCGCGCGTGCGCGAGCTGGCGCCGACGCTGCCGCTGCTGATCCCGGGCATCGGCGCGCAAGGCGGCGACGCCGAGGCCACGGTGCGCGCCGGCTGGCGGCCCGATGCGCCGATCATCGTCAGCTCGTCGCGCGCCGTGCTCTACGCCGGCGCCGACGACGACTTCGCCGCCGCCGCGCGGCGTGCGGCGCTGGCCGCGCGCGCGCAGCTCGAGGCGGCACGGGCGAAGACATGAGCGCCGCACGGCCGCTCCGAAGGTGCTCATTCCCCCTCGGGGGGACGGCGCGCAGCGCCAAGGGGGCACGTTGAGCGCCGCACGGCCGCTCCGAAGGTGCTCGTTGCCCCTCGGGGGGACGGCGCGCAGCGCCAAGGGGGTCCACCAATGAGCCGCGACGCGCCGCTCGAGACCTGGCCCAGGCACGGCGCCGTCACGCTGCCTGAGGCGGTGCGCCCGGCCGTCGTCGCGGAGGTGCGCCGCTGGTTCTTCGCCGCCTGCACGCTGCTGTGCGCGATCGCCGGTGTGCTGACCTGGCTGGCGCCCGAGCGCACCGGCGGCGGTCCGGTGGCCGGCACGGCCTGGCTGGTGCTGGCGGCGGCCGCCGTCGCGCTGCGCCAGTTGCCCGAGCGCTGGCTGCGCCCGGCGTTGCTCGTGCTCACGGCGGCGGCAAGCGCCCTCATCGCCTTGCGCGCCGCGCTGCTCGGCGGCGGGGCCTGGACGGTCGGCACGTCCACCTTCGGCGTGCTGGTGTGCTTCCTGTGTGCCGTGGCGGGCTGGCGCGCCGGAGCGCTGCTGGCCGCGATCGACGCGGTGCTGCTGCTGCTCGTGCAATGGGCGGCCATGCGCGCCGGCGCCACGCCGTCCGGCGCGCTCTTGCCGCTGGCAGCCAATCTGGTGGCGCTCGCGCTCGGGCTGGCCGTGGGCGTGATGGTCTCGCGTGTCGTCGGGCGTTACCTGGGCTCGGCCACCGAGCGCGAGCAGCGTTTTCGCAGCCTGCTCGGGCTGGCCGCCGACGCCTACTGGGAGATCGACCAGCAGTACCGGCTCGCGGCCGCGCTGCGCCAGCGCGACGACGCGCGCGCGCTGGGCGCGGCGGATGGCCTGGGCCGCCAGCCCTGGGAGCTGCCGGCCTTCGACTGCGAACCCGACGTGCTCGACGGCCTGATGGCCGACCTCGACGCGCGCCTGCCGTTTCGCGACGTCATGGTGCGCTGGACGCCCGAGGGCAGCCGTGCGCACCTGTTCCTCGTCAGCGGTGCGCCGCGCTTCGACGAGCGCGGTCTGTTCCTGGGCTACTGGGGCGTCGCGCGCGACGTCACCGCCGAGGTGGCCGCGCGCGAGGCGCTCGCCGCGACCGAGACGCGCTACCGCGAGCTCTTCGGCCGCATCCCGACGCCGCTCGTGCTGCATCGCGCCGGCCGCGCCATCGATGCCAACCCGGCGGCGCTCGAGATGTTCGGCCAAGAGACCCTGGCCGATCTGGCCGCGGTCGACCTGTTCGCCGCCTACGAGAGCGGCGACTCGCGCGAGCGCGCGCGCCGCCGCCTCGACCAGCTGCAGGGGCAGCCGCCCGGCACCGCGCTGCCGGTTACCGACTACCGGCTGCGCGTCGGCGAGCGCCGCGTCTCGGTGCGTGCCACCGGCGTGATGGTCGACGCCGAGGGCGGGCCGGCGGTGCTGTCGATCTTCGTCGACGACACCGAGCGCCTGGCCGCCGAGGAGATGGTGCGGCGCTCGGAGGCGCTGCTGTCGCACCTGGTGGCCACCAGCCCCGACCTGGTGACGCTGATCGACTTCGCCAGCGGCCGCTGCGCGATGGTCAACCAGGCCTTCGAGCGCATCACCGGCTGGAGCGCGGCCGAGGCCGTCGGGCGCAGCTGGGCCGATCTCGAGCTGTGGTGCAGCGCCGAGGAGCGCGAGACCTTCGCCGCGCGTGTGGCCGAACGCGGCGAGGTGGGTGAGCTGCCCACGCGCCTGCGCGCCAAGGGCGGCCACGAGGTCTCGCTCATCGTCTCGGGTGCGCGTTTCGCGATCGACCGGCGCGACTACATCGTGATCAACGCGCGCGACGTCACCGAGCACGAGCGTGCGCGGCTCGAGCGCGAAGCCATCCTCGACAACGCCTCGGTCGGCATCGCCGTGACGCGCGCGCGCTGCTTCGTGCTCGCCAACCCGCAGTTCGAGGCCATCTTCGGCTGGGGCGCGGGCGAGCTGATCGGGCAGCCCGGCCGCGTGGCCTGGGCCTCGGACGAGGACTACGCGCGCGTCGGCAGCCAGTACGGGGCGGCGCTGACGCGCGGCGAATCGGTCGAGTTCGAGTCGCGCGCGGCGCGCCGCGACGGCAGCACCTTCCTCGGCCGCATCCGGGCCCATGCGGTCGATCCGAAGCGCCCGGCCGAAGGCGGCACGGTGTGGATCGTCGAGGACATCACCGAGCGGCGCGCGGCCGAGCTGGCGCTGGCGCGCGCACGCGACGAGGCCGAGGCCGCCAACCGCGCCAAGAGCGCCTTCCTCGCCAACACCAGCCACGAGCTGCGCACGCCGCTCAACGGCATGATCGGGCTGGCGCAGCTGGCCCGCGAGCCCGGGCTCGACGAAGCGACGCGTACGCGCTACCTGGCGCAGATCGCCGACAGCGCACAGTCGCTGGCCGGCATCATCTCCGACATCCTCGATCTGTCCAAGATCGAGGCCGGCAAGCTCGTGCTCGAGACGGCGAGCTTCGATCTGGGCGAGCTGTTCGAGACGCTGCGGCAGACCTGGACGGCGCAGGCCGAGGCGCGCGGCCTCGTGCTGCGCTTCGAGATCGCGCCCGGCGTGCACGGCCAGGCGCGCGGCGACGCGCTGCGCGTGCGCCAGATCGCGAGCAACTACCTGAGCAACGCCATCAAGTTCACCGAGCGCGGCAGCGTCGTGCTGCGGGCGACGCGGCCGCAGGGCGATGCGCGCCTGCGCATCGAGGTGCAGGACAGCGGACCGGGCATCGACCCACAGGCGCTGGGGCGCCTGTTCAAGCCGTTCACGCAGGCCGACGAGTCGACGACGCGCCGCTTCGGCGGCAGCGGCCTGGGGCTGTCGATCTGCCGCGAACTGGCCGCGATGATGGGCGGTGAAGTCGGCGTCGACAGCCGCGAGGGCGTCGGCAGCCTGTTCTGGGCCGAGCTGCAGCTGCCGGCTGGCGTCGCGCCGCCGCCGCCGCCGGCGCCGGTGGGCGAGCACACGCTTGCCGGGGCGCGCGTGCTGCTGGTCGAGGACAACCCGGTGAACATGATGATCGCGACGGCGATGCTGGCGCGCTGGGGCGTCGACGTCGACGAGGCGGCCGACGGCATCGCAGCGCAGGAGGCGGTGGCGCGCGCGGCGGCCGCCGGCCGGCCGCACGATCTGGTGCTGATGGACGTGCAGATGCCGGTGATGAGCGGCCACGAGGCGACGCGCGCGCTGCGCGCCGCGGGGTACGACCGGCCGATCGTCGCGCTCACCGCGGCGGCGCTGGTCACCGAGCGCGAGGCGGCGCTGGAGGCCGGCATGAACGACTTCCTCACCAAGCCGATCGACATGGACAAGCTGCGCGCGGCGCTGCTGCGCTGGTGCGCCGCCGGCGCGGCGCAGCCCGAGGCGGTTGCCGCGCTCGGGGACGGAGCCTGCGAAGATATGAATCACGCCCGCATGCCTTCGCAGGCCCTGGACGGATGAACGCAACCGATGCCGTGCGCCACAACGCGGCTGCGGCGCGCTTCGAGCTCGACGTCGACGGCGTGCCGGCGGTCTGCGCCTACCGGCGCGAAGGCGCCACGCTGCTGCTCACGCACACCGAGGTGCCGCCGCACGCCGAGGGCCGCGGCATCGCCGCGCGGCTGGTGCGCGCCACGCTCGACTGGGCGCGCCGCGAGGGCCTGACGGTGCGTCCGCTGTGCAGCTATGTCGCGGCCTACATGCGGCGCCATCCCGAGACGCAGGATCTGCTGGACGACGCCGCGGCGGCACGCAAGGTGCAGCAAGGCGGCATGAACGACGCGGCACGCGCCATCCTGGAGTTCTGGTTCGGCGCCGGCGATGCGCCGCGCGCGGAGTGGTTCCGCAAGGACGCGGACTTCGACGCACGGATCCGCGCGCGTTTCGGCGCGCAGGTCGAGCGCGCGCTCGGCGGCGCGCTGCTCGAATGGGACGCCGCGCCTGCCGGCGCGCTGGCGCGCATCCTGCTGCTCGACCAGTTCACGCGCAACCTGTTTCGCGGCCAGGCGCGCGCCTTCGCCGGTGATGCGCTGGCGCTGGCCGCGGCGCGCGCCCTGGTCGCGCGCGGCGGCGATCGCGCGCTCGGCGCGCTCGAGCGCTGGTTCGTCTACCTGCCCTTCGAGCACGCCGAAGACGCGGCGGCGCAGGCCGAGTCGCTGCGCCTGTTCGGCGCGCTGGCGGACGAGCAGCCGCAGCTGCGCGATGCGCTCGAATGGGCCCGCAGGCACGCCGCGGTGATCGCGCGCTTCGGGCGCTACCCGCACCGCAACGCCGCGCTCGGGCGCACGAGCACGCCCGCCGAGATCGAGTTTCTGAAGCAGCCCGGCTCGGCGTTCTGACGCCGCCGCCGGCGCGGCGCGGCAGCCGCCCGCGGCGGCAGCCGACGCGATCCGGCGTTCGCCGCTACCATGCGTGACGCGTTCGGACGGGTGCCAGCCCGGCCGCTCGCCCACCACCATGCGCACGCACCCCACGCCTCTGCCGAGCATGCTCAGGGGCCTGCGGCGATGGGCCTTGTGCCTGGCGCTGACCTGGGGCGCGGCGGCCGGGGCCGCAGGCCTCGTCACCATCGTCGACGGCGAGGCGCGGCTGGTCGAGGGCGCGCGTGCGCAGCTCGCGACCGAAGGGCTGAAGGTGGCCGACCAGACCCTCGTGCGCACGACGGCGCAGACCCGGCTGCTGCGCGTCGAGTGGCCCGACGGCAGCGTGGCCGACTTCGGTCCCGACACGCAGGCCATGCTGGTGCCGCCGCTGGCCGACGCGCGCCACAAGCCGCCGGCGGTCTATCTGCTGCGCGGCTGGGTGAAGCTGGCGAGCCTGAGCTCGGCGCCGGTGGCCGGGCTGCTCGCGCCGCAGCTCGAGGTGCCGCCGTTCAAGGGCGCCGTCGTCGTGCGGGCCGCGGCCAGCGAGACCTGGGTCTTCGCCGAGACCGGCAGCGTGCGGCTCGAGGAACGCGGCCTCAGGCCGGCGTCGCTCGTGCAGCTCGCCGAAGGCCAGGTCTATCGGCGCGATGCGCCGGGCAAGGGCCAGGCGTCGGCGCGTCCGACGCCGGCCGAACTGCAGCGTGTGCCCGAGGGCTTCCGCTCGGCGCTGCCGCTGCGGGCGGCGGCGCTCGCCGGCCGGCCCGTGAGCGCGCGCGCAGCGCCGCCGCCCGGCTACGACGAGTTGCGCGACTGGCTGCTGGCCGAGCCGGCGCTGCGCCGCACCATGCCGCGGCGCTTCGGCGAGCGCGCCCGCGACCCCGCCTTCCGCGCTGCGCTCGTCGAGCACCTGCGCCTGCACGCCGACTGGGAAGCCGTGCTCTTCCCCGAGCGCTTCGCCGGCCCCGCGGCGAGCGCGTCGCGCTGACGCGACGCACGACACCCCGACGCAACGCTGTTCAGAGCCGCGCAACCAGGAGATGGTCCGATGAAGCTGCTCGTCAAGCTCAACCTGATCTACGTCGTCGTGATGGCCGCCGGCGTGGGCGTGAGCGGCTGGATCGCGCGCGGCCTGCTCGTCGACAACGCGCGCGAGGAGGTGATGCACAGCGCGCGCATGCTGATCGACAACGCCAACGCGGTGCGCCGCTACACCTCGGGGCAGATCACCAAGCTGCTGGCCACGCCGATGAAGTACGAGTTCCTGCCGCAATCGGTGCCGAGCTACTCGGCCGTCGAGGTGCTGTCGTCCTTGCTGCAGAAGTACCCCGAGTACCTGTACAAGGAGGCCACGCTCAACCCGACGAATCCGCGCGACCGCGCCACCGGCTGGGAGACCGACGTCGTCAACCGCTTGCGCGGCGGCGAGCAGTTGAAGGAGATCTCGGGCCTGCGCGACACGCCCAACGGCCCCTCGCTGTTCCTGGCCGCGCCGCTGCGCATCGTCGATCCGGCCTGCCTGCAATGCCACAGCAGCGTGGAAGGCGCGCCCAAGACGCTCGTCGACCGCTACGGCCCGGCCAACGGCTTCGGCTGGAACTTCAACGAGGTCGTCGGCGCGCAGATCGTTTCGGTGCCGCTGGCGCTGCCGCTGCGCCGCGCCGAGCAGTCGTTCGTGCTCTTCATCGGCTCGCTGGTCGCCGTCTTCGTCGTCGTGGGCATCATGCTCAACCTGTTGATCTGGCTGGTGGTCGTGCGGCCGGTGACGCGCCTGGCGCACCTGGCCGACCGCGTCAGCCAGGGCGAGCTCGACGCGCCCGACTTCGCCGGCGCCGGGCGCGACGAGATCGGCGTACTCGCCGAGTCGTTCCGCCGCATGCGCGCCAGCGTCGTGCAGGCGATGAAGATGCTCGAGTCGTGACGCAGCCCGCGCGTGGCCGTGCGCCCGCCGCTGCGCGGCGCGCGCAATCGCCCTAGCATCCGCCGCCGTGGACCACCCCGCACGCCTGGGCAAGTACCAGATCACCGAAGTCCTCGGCGAGGGCGCCATGGGCGTGGTCTACAAGGGCTTCGATCCCGACATCCGGCGCGTCGTGGCGCTCAAGACGATCCGCCGTCAGCTCGGCGCCGACGACGGCAGCGGCATTCCCGTGGCGGCGCGCTTTCGCAACGAGGCGCAGGCCGCCGGCCGCCTGATGCACCCGGGCATCGTGCAGGTCTACGAGTTCGGCGTCGACGCCGACGTCGCCTACATCGCCATGGAGTTCGTCGAGGGTCACACGCTGGCGCACTGCCTGGCGCACAAGCTGCGCTTCACCGACGACGACATCCCGGGCGTGATCTGCCAGGTGCTCGACGCGCTCGAGCATGCGCACGCGCAGGGCGTGTGGCACCGCGACATCAAGCCCGCCAACATCATCATGGGGCGCGGCGGCCGCCTCAAGGTCACCGACTTCGGCATCGCGCGCATCGAGGACGCGGGGCTCACGCAGGTCGGCGTCGCCATCGGCACGCCGAGCTACATGGCGCCCGAGCAGTTCCTGGGCACGGGCATGGACCGCCGCGTCGACATCTACGGCGCCGGCGTGCTGCTGTACCTGCTGCTCGCCGGCCGGCCGCCGTTCACCGGCACGCACGAGCAGCTGATGTACAAGGCCATGCACGACGAGCCGCCGGCGCCGAGCCGGCTCGAGAGCGTGCAGCGCCCGCGCTTCTACGACGCGATCGTCGCGCGCGCGCTGGCCAAGGATCCCGCCCGGCGCTACGCGACGGCAGCGGCGTTCCGCGCGGCCGTCGAGCAAGGCGTCGGCCAGCCGTTCGACACCACCGCCTGGGATCGCACCGTGATCAAGCTGCCGGTGGTGCGGCCCGGTGCCGCCGCCGCGGCGCCGCCGGCGCTGCCGCGCGGCACCGGCTCTGGGCCGCCCGCGCTGGCCGGCAGCAGCTGGTCCGAGTTCGCCGGCCGCTGGGACCCGGCTGCGCTGCGGCGTGCCGAGGCTGCGCTGGCGCGCCATGTCGGCCCGCTCGCCGCCGTGCTGGTGCGCCGTGCGGCGCGCGATTGCTCTGATCTGCCGGGCCTGTACGCCCGGCTGGCCGATCAGGTGGGCGACCCGCAGGCGCGCGCGGCTTTCCTTGCGCAGGCGCCGTCGGCGGGGCCGGCGCCGAGCGGGGCCGCGGCGGGCAGCGGCGCGCGAGCGCCCACCGCGCCGCCGCCCGCAACCGGCGGTGCACCGGTCGACGCCACGCTCGCCGAGGCCGCGCAGAGGCTGCTCGCCCAGCGCCTGGGCCCGATTGCGCGCGTCGTCGTCCGCAAGGCCGCCGAGGGCAACCCGGTTCGCGGGACTTTCTTCGCGCGGCTGGCCGAGGCCCTGCCCGACGCCGCCGCGCGGCACAAGCTGCTGGACGAGTTGACGCGACTGGGCTGAGCGAGGTCGACGTTGCGGGGCTGGATTTCTGCCGCCCACGCTCCTGGGCGATCAGGCTGCAGCCAGCAGCACGGCGTGGTTGTCGGGCGCCATCGCGACCGGCCAGCGCAGCATCTGCCCACCGGCATCGGTACGCCAGCGCGCCAGGCCGCGCCCGGCGCCGATCAGCACGGCGGAGCGTTCGCGCACGAGCGCGCAGGGCTCGGTCAGCTCGGCCACCAGCGTCAGGTGCTGCGGCGCCGCGGGCTGCCACCACAGGCCGCGGCCGGCCTTCTGTGCGCTCAGTACGAAGCCCCCGGCCGGCCCGGCGGCGATGTCGCCGACGTAGCCGGCCGCGCTGGCGTCGGCACAGGGCAGCGTGAGCGCGTGCCCGTCCCACAGCGCGAGCGCGGGCGCGTCGCGCCGGGCGTCGGCACTGTCGTGTTCCGCCTGCAGACCGATACCGAGCAGCGGGCGCTCGCCCTCGGCCCAGGCCATGTGGCGCAGGCTCAGGCGCGGATCGGGCAGCCGCCACTGGCCGATCGGTCGGCCGCTGTCGCCGGCAAGCAGCGCGAGCGTCGGGTCCATGCGCGCCAGTTCGAGGCCGCGCCCGGAGGCGTCGCGCAGGATGCCGCCGTTGGCGACGACGAGCGCGCCCTCGGGCGTGCCCAGCACCTGGTGCGGATCGATTCCGCCGCTCGGGAACTGTGCTGCGCGCCGCAGCGTGCGCGCGTCGCGCACGCCGATCCAGCCGCTGCCGTCGGCCGGGTCGGTCTCGGTGGTGTAGAGCCAGTGTCCATCGGCGCTGCCCTCGACATGGCCATTGAAGCCGCGCCGCGGCCGCTCTTCGTCGACCAGCAGGCGCTGCATGGGCCGCCCTTGGGCGTCGCAGCGCAGCAGCCAGGGGCCGGGGCGAAAGGCCACCGCGGCAAAGCCGCCGTCGGCGAGCGCCAGCAGGCCGTGCGCGCGCGCAGGCACGGGCAGCTCGGCGGCGATGCGCAACCGCGCCTCGTCCCAGTCGACCTCGAGGATGCCCACATGGTGGACCGCTGCGTTGCCGCCCCCGCCGGCCGCGCGCCAGGCCGCAGCCAGGCGCAGCGGCGCGTCGGCGGCGCGCAGCGCGGCAGGCCCGAGGGCTGCCGCAAGGAAGGCCGGCAGGGCGGCCGCGAGCATTCGCCGGCGCCGCGGACCGTCATTGCGGGATGCAGCCCAGGCCGCTGCAGTGCGTTGCATCGACGCCCTCCCTTCAGAACTTGTAGGTGCCCGACAGCTGCACCAGCCGCCCCGCGCCGGGCACGTAGTGCGCCGTGTAGAGCTGGTCGGCGTACAGCTTGTCGGTGACGTTGCTGACGTTGAGCTTGAAGATCAGCTTGCGGTAGACGGCCTGGTATTCGGCCATCAGGTCGGCCGTGACGAAGCCAGGCACCGCGAAGCCCGGGTTGCGGTTGGGCGTCTGGCTCGAGCGCGCGTTCAGGCCGCCGCCGACGCGCAATGCCTGCGTCACCTGGTACGTCGTCCACAAGGTGCCGGTGTGGCGCGGCGTGAGTGAAGGCCGCGTGCCCTGCCCCTCGGCGCCGGGCGAGCCCTCGTCGATCTTCGCCACCGGCAACCACATGTACGAAGCGAACACCTCCCATTGCGGCGTGGGCCGCCCGGCCAGATCGATCTCGAAGCCGGCGGCGTGGCGCCGACCCGACAGCGTGACCAGGTTCACCAGCGGGTCGGTGTTGCGCTCGTGCAGCTTGGTGCTGCGGAAGATGGCGGTGCGCACGCCGAAATCGCCGTCGGCCGAGTCGATGCGCGCGCCGAGCTCGAGGTTGATGGCCTGCTCGGGCGGAATGTCGACGTTGGCCGCCGACAGCGAGTAGGCATCGCCCGAGGTGTTGAACGACGTCGCGCCCGACAAGTGGAAGCTGAAGCGCTCGCTGGGCTGGTACAGCAGGCCGGCGCGCTTGGACAGCTCGCCCACCTTCATGCGATAGCGCGTCGTGCTCACCGGGCCGGCGGCATTGGGCGGGATCGCGAAGGCGTCGTAGTCGCCCACCAGGCGGTCGTAGCGCAGGCCGAGCAGGAGCTTCCAGCCGGGCCGCAGTTCGAGCAGATCCTGCAGGTACAGGCCGCCGGCGCGCGAGTCGTAGGCGCTGGTCTCGCGCAGGCGACGTGCATCCTCTTCGATCCGGGCGCCGTCGTCGGGGCTGCCGGCGAGCGTGTTCGGCTTGACCGGGTTCACGCCGCCCTGGGCCGCGCTCAGCGCTGCCTGCACCTGCTTGCGCTCCCGTGCCAGATCGACGCCGGCCTGCAGCTCGTGGCGCAGCCCCCAGCCCTCGAAGACGGCGCTCCAGTCGCTCTGCGCATAGAGCGTGTCCATGCTCTGGATCTTGAGCTGGGTGCCGCGCGTGAGCACGGTGGCGGGGCCGAAGGTCTCGAGCGTGGCGCCGACGCCGCCGGGCTGCAGCGCGGCGGCGCCCAGGCGGATCGTGCTTGCGCGCTGGTCGCGCGTGTAGCGACCATAGCGCAGCTTGGTCACCAGTTGCTGCCGGCGCGCCGGGCGCCAGGTGTGGCCGATCGTCGCGGTCTCGGCCTGGCCGTGGTTGCGATCGCTCGCCATGCCGTAATGCGCCGTGGGCGCCACGGGCAGCAGCGTCGTGTCTTCCGCCGGCGCGCCGGGGCGGCTGCGGATGTACGGCAGGCCGTAGTTGATGCCGTTGTCGTTGTCGAGCAGGTACAGGGCCGCCGACCACTCGTGGCGTTCGCCGATGCCGGTGCGCAAGGCGGCGGCCAGGCCCTGCTTGTCGAGCGGCGTGCCCGCGCCGTCGTTGGCCGCGTGGGTGTACATCGTGCCCAGCCGCAGCGCCGTGCCGGCGGACAGGCGCAGGTTGAAGTCGCCCACCGCGCGCAGGTACTCGTGGCTGCCCGCCGTCACTTCGACCTGGTGCTCGGTGAGCAGGCGCGGCACCTTGGTCACCTGGTTCACCGCGCCGCCGGTCGAGCCGCGGCCGAACAGCAGCGAGGCCGAGCCGCGCAGCACCTCGAGCTGGTCGAGGAAGAAGGTGTCGCGGTCGTAGAAGGCCGGGTCGCGCATGCCGTCGACGAATACGTCGCCCGTGCTCTGCAGCGCGAAGCCGCGCAGCCGGATGTCCTGCTCGCCGCCCTCGGCCGCAAGGAAGCTGATGCCGGCGGTGTTGCGCAGCGCGTCGCGCACGGTGTCGAGGTTGCGGTCGTCGATGAGCCGCTCGGTGACCACGGTCACCGATTGCGGCAGGTCGCGCGGGTCCTGCGCGCCCTTGCCGATGCGCACGGTGGCGGCCTGCACGCCGTCGCGGCCCTGCGGCTCGGCGGCGGCGCGTGCGCGCACGACGGGCAGCACGCCGCCGGCAGGTGCGCCGGCAGCGCTCGCGGCGGTGTCGGCCGCGGACACGGCAGGGGTTGCCGGCGCGCCGCCCTGCGCGTGCGCGTGGCGTCCGGCGTCCAGGCCCAGCGCGGCGGCCGAAAGCAGCGCGGCGAACGCGGTCCAGCGCAGCGCGCGTCGCTTGGGGGATGGGGGCGACATGGGTTCCTCCTCAGGCAAAGTCGTTGTGCGCGCCGCGCGGCGCCGCCGCGGCCGATCTCCGCAAAGCGGCTGGAAGGCGGGCCGGAGCCGGCGCTTGCCTCAGCGCCGCTCGGGCCGGCTGACGAAGCCGATGCGCATGAGGCCGGCGCGTGCCGCGTCGGCCAGGGTCTCGGCCACCGCGCGGTAGGCGGTGGCCTCGTCGGCGCGCAGGTGGATCTCGGGCTGCCCGCCGCCCTCGGCGACACGCCGGCCGGCGGCGACAAAGCGCGCCGCGGCGGCCTCGCGCGTAAGCGCCTCGCCGTTCCAGTAGCGCTGGCCGGCGGCGTCGAGCGCGATCTCGATCTTGTCGGGCCGCGGCAGGTTGGGCTGCGAGCTGGCGCGCGGCAGCTCGAGCTTCACCGCATGCGTGAGCAGCGGCGCGGTGACGATGAAGATCACCAGCAGCACCAGCATCACGTCGATCAGCGGCACCATGTTGATCTCGGCCAGCGGCGCGGCGCCGGCACGGCGGTCGAAGGAGGCAAAGGCCATCGCCGGGTTCTCCGCGTGCCGCTCAGGCGGCGGCCGGCGCGAGCGCGCGCACGTTGCCGCTGTCGCTCGCGTGCGCCGCGGCGCCCGGCGCCTGGCCCAGCGTGAGGAAGCTGTGCAGCTCGAAGGCGAATGCGTCCAGGCGCGCGGCCAGCACGCGCTGGCTGCGCACGAAGCCGTTGTAGGCGACGACGGCGGGGATGGCCACGGCCAGGCCGATGCCGGTCATGATGAGGGCCTCGCCCACCGGGCCGGCGACCTTGTCGAGCGTGCCCGCGCCGCTCATGCCGATGGCGGTGAGGGCGTGGTACACGCCCCAGACGGTGCCGAACAGCCCGACGAAGGGTGCCGTCGCGCCCACCGTGGCCAGCAGCGTGAGCCCGCTTTCCAGGCGCGTGGTCTCTTCGTCGAGCACCTTCTTGATGGTGCGCGTGATGTACTCGCTCGCACTGCCGGCCTCGGCCAGCCGCGTGCTGCCGTGGCGCGCGTGGTGCTGCTTGGCGTGCAGCGCGTGCGCGCTCAGATGCGAGAACGGATCGCGCGCGCCGTGCGTGGCGAGCTCGTGCCGCACCTCGTCGAGCGAAACGGCGTTCCAGAAAAAGCCGAGAAAGGCTTCGCTGCGCCGGCGCCGCTGCCAGGCGGCGAAGCCCTTGGCCGCGATCAGCGCCCAGGAGGCGACCGACATCAGCAGCAGCACCGCCAGCAGGGTGCGGCCGACGGCGTCGCTCTGGGCGATCAGGTGGCCGAAGCCGAAGGCGGCGGCAGGGGGGGCGGCGGTCGGGTCCATGCGAGGGTCACTCCAAGGCGTATTCGATCGGGGCGAGGACTTCGAGCTCGACCGGCTGGCCGTTCTCGGTGTGGGGCTTGAATCGGGCCTGGCGCATCGCCGCCAGCGCCTGCTCGTCGAGCCGGGCGAAGCCCGAACTGCGCTGCACGCTCACTTGCAGCGGCAGGCCGCGGGTGTCGACGACGACGCGCAGCCACACCGTGCCCGACTCGCCGGCGCGACGCGACAGCCGCGGCACCTCGACGGGAGGCAGCACGAGGTACTGCACGGCGGTGGCCGGCAGCGTCCTGCGCGCGGGCGGCGGCGGTGCCGGCGGGGCCGGGGCTGCCGCCACGGAGGGCTGGGAGGCAGGCGCTTCGGGCGGGCCGGGCGGCGGCACCACGACGCTCGCGGGCGCCGGCTGCGGCGACGGCGGCGCCGCGAGCAAGGGCGGCGCCGCGGGGGGCGGCGGCTTCGGGGCGAGGTTCGCGGCGCGCGGCTTCGCCGGACTCGGAGGCGGGGGCGCAGGCGGCGGCGCTGCGGCCTGCGGCGGCGCGATGAAGTCGACGACCACCGGCGCGGCCTGGCGCACGGCCTCGCGCACCGGCTCGATCTGCAGCAGCGCCCACAGCGCCGCGCCGTGCAGCAGCACGATCAGCACGGTGAGCCAGTGCCTGGCGGCCGGATCGTCTTCGCGGCGCTGCAGTGCGCGGCGCCAGTCGGGTGCGGCAACGCCGGCCGCCGGCACTGCGGCCGCTGCTGCCGCGGATGGCGCGGCAGGCTTGTGGACCAGGGGCAGGGCGATCAAGGTGCTGCGCTCGGACGGCCAATTGCAGGGCGGCTCTGGAGTGCCGCAGGACACAACAAGCGGAAGCGTATCGCAAATGACAACGATTCGCAATACACATATTCCGGCTCATCTTGTCGGCGAGAACGCTCAGCCGTGCGGTCCCCGGCCGGCTTCCGCCGGGGCTGCAGCCTGGCGCGCTGCGCCGAGCGCGTGATGCCGCACGAACACGCGCGCCATGCCCGGCGCGTCGGCGGCTGCAGCCCGGTGCACTACACCGAGCGCGTGAGGCCGCCGTCGATGCGGATGTTCTGCCCGGTGATGTAGCCCGACTTGGCCGAGGCGAGGAAGGCGATCAGCTCGGCCACCTCCTCGGCGCGCCCGTAGCGCCCCAGCGGGATGCGCGCGCGCCGCTCGGCCCTCTCGGGCAGGCTGTCGATGAAGCCCGGCAGCACGTTGTTCATGCGGATGCCGTGCGGCGCCTCCTGGTCGGCGTAGAGCTTGGTGAAGGCGGCCAGGCCGGCGCGGAACACGCCCGAGGTCGGGAACGCCGCCTCGGGCTCGAACACCGCATAGGTGCTGACGTTGACGATCGAGCCGGCGTGCTGGCGCCGCATCACCGGCGTGACCAGGCGCGCGATGCGCACGACGTTGAGCAGGTAGTACTCCATGCCGAGCTGCCAGTCGGCGTCGCCGATCTCGAGCAGCGGGCCCTTGGGGCCGTGCCCGGCGCTATTGACGACGGCGTCGATGCGGCCCCAGCGTGCGAGCGCGGAGTCGACGAGGCGCTGCAGGTCGGCCGTCTCGCGGTTGCTGCCGGTGATGCCGACGCCGCCCAGCTCGCGCGCCAGCGCCTCGCCCTTGCCGCTGGCCGACAGGATGGCCACCTGCCAGCCCTGCTCGTGCAGCTTGTGCGCGGCGGCAGCGCCTATGCCGCTGCCGGCGGCGGTGAGCAGCGCGACCGGGGCCGGGTCGAGGCGGTTCATCGGCCGATCCGCGGCGCATCGGCGCCGCACCGCGTGGGCTGACCGCGCAAGGACCGCCTCGCCCTCACAGCACCGCCGGCTGCAGATAGCGCAGCGTGCCGGCGTCGGCGTCGATCTCGACGTCCAGCCCCACCGGGAGCGTGAACTTGCGCTTGATGTGGCCGAACGAGGCGCCCGCGTAGACGGGTATGCCGAGCGGACCGAAGTAGTCGTCGAAGATCTCGTCGAGCGTAAGGCTGCCGTAGCCGCCGTCGCCCGGCGTGCAGTTGGTGAAGGCGCCCAACACGACGCCGGCCAGCCGCTCGAGCGCACCGGCCAGGCGCAGCGTGGCCAGCGCGCGGTCGATGCGGTAGAGGTACTCGTTGACGTCCTCGAGGAACAGCACCGCGCCGTCGAGCGCCGGCCAGTAGCCCGAACCGGCCAGGCCGGCGAAGACCGTCAGGTTGCCGCCCACCAGATGCCCGCGCGCGCGGCCGCCGCGCAACGTGGTGATGCGCTCGCCGCGCGGCACGATCGCGTCGCCCCGGTCGGGCGGATTGGCGAGCAGCAGCGCCTCGGCCTGCATCACCGCGCCGCGCCAGTGGCGTATGCTGAACTCGTTCCACTCGCTCACGCCCAGCGGGCAGTGGAAGGTCACGAGGCCGGTGCGCGCGTGCACCGCGTTGATGAGCGCGGTGAGGTCGGAGAAGCCGCCGAGGAACTTGGGGTTGCGCGCCAGCAGCGCGTAGTCCACTCCGGGCAGCATGCGCGCGCCGCCCGAGCCGCCGGTGAGTGCGAGCAGGCCGCGTACCCGAGGATCGGCGAACATCGCGTTGATGTCGCCGGCGCGCTCGGCGTCGGTGCCGGCAAACGGGCCGCGGCGCGCGCGCAGATGCGGCGCCTCGCGCACCTCCAGGCCCAGCGCGCGCAGCGTCTCGGCGGCGATCTCGTAGGGCGCGCGCTCGAACACCGCGGCCGAGGGGTTCACCAGCGCAACCGTGTCGCCCGGGCGCAGCCGCGGCGCGCGTACCGGCGCCGGCCGCGCCGCCTGGGCGCGCGCCGCCGGCGCGGCGAGCGACGCGCCGAGCGCGGCGGCCGCGCCGGCGGCGAGAACGAATCGGCGGCGGTGCAGGATCGTCATGGTCTTCGGCCCCGCGTCGGCAGGCATGGCGCAGGCGCGCGCGGCGCCAGCGCACGGGCTCATAGTATCCGGGCGAACTCGCGGCGCACGCCTTCGACGTCGCCGCAGTCGAAGTGCCACCACTCGATGTCGATGCCGGCAAAGCCCCCGGCGGCGAGCGCGCGCGCCAGCGTCTCGCGCTCGGCGACCTGCGCCGGCGTCAGCTCGCCTTGTGCCAGCAGCTCGGCCTGGCGTGCCGGGTGCGAGCGCAGGCTCATCTCGTCGAAGCCGCTGCCCATGTCGACTTCGCGGCCCGCGGCGTCGAGCAGCGTCGCGTCCACCGCCATGCCGAAGCTGTGGATCGAGCCGCGCTGCGGCGGCGCGAAGTAATGTTCGACCGCGGTGCCGGCGAACTCGCGCCAGATCGCCTCCTGCACGCGCTGCGGGCGCAGCGCGTCGAGCACGACGAGGCGGCGCGCCGGCGCGTGCTCGGCCAGCCAGGCCACGGCCGCAGCGAGGCCGGCGGCGGCCTCGCGCCGGATCCAGGCGCAGTCGATCCCGCCGTACAGCACGCGGCCGGCGAAGTTGTTCGTGCCGGCATAGCGCAAGTCGACCGCCAGGCCCGGGATCGACGCGAGGCGCACGAAGTCGCCGTCGGCGGCGATGTCCTCCACGCGCAGCGCGGCCGGCGCCCTCATTCGCGCCACACGCCTTCGAAGTCGACGCTGCCGTTGGGCGACATCACGAAGCCGCGCACGTCGCGGCGATGCGGCAGGTAGACCGTGCTGTGAGCGATCGTGATCCAGGGCCGCTCGTGCTTGAAGATGAGCTGCGCGCGCTCGTACAGGGCCAGGCGCCGGCGCTCGTCGACCTCGCCGCGCGCGGCCTCGAGCAAGGCGTCGAACTCGGCGTTGCAGAACTTGATGCCGCCGCGGCTGGCCGCGCAGCTCAGGTTGGGCGCGAGGAAGTCGTCGGCGTTGGCCGTGTCGCTCGTCCAGCCGCTCATGTAGACGTCGTGCTCGCCCTGGTTGGCGCGCTTGAGGTACTCGCCCCACTCGTAGCTCACGATGCGCGCCTTGACGCCGATCCGGGCCCAGTCGGCCTGGATCAGCTGCGCCATGAGCTGGCCGTTGGGGTTGGTCGGGCGCGCGATCGGCAGCGCCCACAGCTGCAGCTCGAAGCCCCCGGCCAGCCCGGCCTGCGCCAGCAGCGCCCGCGCGCGCGCCGGGTCGTATTCGTTGCGCAGCGCCCGGTTGTAGCCCGGCACCGCGGGCGGGAAGGCGCTCACCGCCTGCAGCGCGTCGCCGCGCGGGAACAGCACCTTGAACAGCGCATCGCGGTCGATCGCGATGTCCAGCGCCTCGCGCACCGCGCGCCGGTCCAGCGGCGGGTGCTTCAGGTTGAACGCCAGGTAGCTGATGTTGAGCGCGGGGATCTTCTCGACCACCACCTGCGGCTGGCCGGCCAGCGCGGCGAGGTCGACGTCGCGGATCGGCGCCGTGATCTGGCACTCGCCGCGCACGAGCTTTTGCACGCGCACGCTCGGCTCGCGGCTGATCGAGTAGACGAGCCGCTCGGTGCGCTGGCGGCCGCGCCAGTACTCGGGGTGCGCCACGAGGCGCAGCACGTCGTCCTTGCGCCAGCTCTTGAACTGGTACGGGCCGGTGCCCACCGGCTGGTTGTTGATCGCGCTGGCCCGCCCCTGGGCCAGCAGCCGGGCGGCGTACTCGGCCGAATGGATGCCGGCGAAATGCCCGGCGAAGTAGCCGAGGAAGGCGACGTTGCCCTTCTTCAGCGTGAAGCGCACATGCTCGGCGTCGAGCTTCTCGATCGACGCGATCATCCCCGCCAGGCCCAGGCTCTGCGGGTACACGAAGGTGGCCGGGAAGGCGCGGTTGAACGGGTGCTGCGGATCCACCAGCCGGCCGAAGGTGAAGAGCACGTCGTCGGCATCGAAGGCGCGCGTCGGTGTGAAGTACGGCGTGGTGTGGAAGCGCACGCCGCGGCGCAGCGTGAAGGTGTAGACGCGCGCATCGGGCGACACCTCCCAGGCGGCGGCCAACGCCGGCACCAGCTTGCCGCTGCCGCGCTCGAAGGCCGCCAGGCCCTGGAAGATCTGCGCCGTGACGTTGCTCGTGCTGGCCGTGTCCCACAGCGCGGGATCGAAGCCCTCGGGGCTGGCGTCGGCGCAATAGACGAGCGGCTTCGGTCCCGGCGCGGCCGGCGCGGCGGCCCCGGCGCACACAAGCGCCAGCGCGAGCAAGGCCGCGTGCCCGCGCGCGAGCCGGCGCGCGAGGGGGCGTGCATGCCCGGGCCGGTGCGCAGGCGCGGGCGCAGGCGCAGGCGCAGGCGCAGGCACAGGCGCAGGCAGGAGCGCCGGCCGTTGCCCGGGCGCGCGCGGGCGCTTGCGCAACCGCGCCTGCGCGGGCCCGGGGCCCAAGCCCGGCGGCATGCGGGGGGTCGCCATCGGGCGCCGAGCGGTCACGCTTTACGCGCGCGGCGGCGGAGCGTACCGCCGCTCGGGCCGCGCGGCGGCCTCGTACAGCGGCAGCACCGCCGGCAGCCGGGCCTCGATGTCCTTGATGCGCGTCGGGCCGGCCGGGTGCGTCGACAGCCACTGCGGCGGCGCCTTGCCGCGCGTGGCCTCGCCCATCTTGCGCCACAGGCCGACGCCGGCGCGCGGGTCATAGCCGGCACGCGCGGCGAGCACGAGGCCGAGCGCGTCGGCTTCGGATTCGTCGTCGCGGCTGAACTTGAGCGACAGCAACTGGCTGCCGTACTGCGCCGCGATGTCGCCCGCCTGGCCCAGGCCGAGCAGCGCCGCGCCGCCGCGCAGCAGCAGTTGCGTGCCGGTGCCCTTGGCCATGCGTTCGCGCGCGTGCTCGAGCAGCGCGTGCGCGATCTCGTGGCCCATGATGACGGCGACCTCGTCGTCGCTCAGCTGCAGCTGCGACAGGATGCCGCTGTAGAACGCGATCTTGCCCCCGGGCATGCAGAACGCGTTGAGCTGGCGGCTGCCGAGCAGGTTGACCTCCCAGCGCCACTGGCGTGCGCGTTCGTTGCATTCGGCCGTGAACGGGATCATGCGCTGCGCGATGTAGCGCAGCCGCACGAGTTGCGGGTGGTTGGCCGGGGCAAGCGCGTGCTGACCCTGGGCCTCGTGCAGCAGCGCGGCGTACTGCTGCTGCGCCGAACCTTCGACGCTCGCCGCCGGCACGAGCTGCGACACACGCGAGCGCCGGCATTCGGCGACGGCCGCCCGCGCCGCGGCCAGCGGCGCCAGCGCGCCAGCCGCCAGCAAGCCGGTGAAGAGCCGGCGGCCATGGTGCGTGCAGCCGCAGCGCTGCGGTGCGGAGAGGAGGGCGTCTTCGTTCATCGCGAGGGTCGGTGCGGCCATTCTAGGAACCGCCTGCCGCCGCGAGGTTCCGCGGGCGATTCCGCGGGCGATTCACGCGACGGCCACTACACTGGCCCGCGCCTTTCCTCGAACCCGTGCTGCCCCGGGGGTGGACATGTCGACCGGCAGTGATCACGCGGCGCACTCAGGCGGGTTGGCACCGATGCCGCCGCCCTTGCCCGGCTACTTTTCCTACTGGGGCAAGGCGCGCGCTGCGCCCGACGGCGGCGCACGCTGTCATCTGCTGGCCTGGCATGCGCTGGACGTCGCCGCGGTCGGCGCCGAGTACCTGCGCCGCAGCCCGGAGCTGGTCGCAAGGGTCTTCCGCCGCAGCGGCCTGGAGGCGGCCCAGCTCGAGCGCTGGCTCGCCTTCTGGCTTGCGCTGCACGACCTCGGGAAATTCTCCGAAGCGTTCCAGAGCCAGGCGCCAGAGCTCTTCCGGGCGCTGCGGCAGCGCTGCGCCGATCCGGCCAAGCCCTACGGCGGCCCGTTGCGCCACGACAGCCTGGGCATGCTGTTCTGGAGCGCGGTGCTGCGCGAGCGGCTCGTCGCCCAACGGTGGATCGGCCCACAGTCCCTGGACCTGGCCGACGGCCTGGACTGCTGGGCACGCGCTTGTCTGGGGCACCACGGTCAGCCGCCGACCGAGGGCGACGACTGGCGCCAGCACTACGCCGAGCGCCCCGACCGCGAGGCCGCACTCGGCTTCGTCGACGCGATCCGGCCGCTCTTTCTCGCCGACGACGTCGTCGCAGCGATCGCCGCGCAGGACCCGACGGCCTTCTGGCGCGCCAGCCGCGAGCTGTCCTGGTGGGTGGCCGGGCTGGCGGTGCTGGCCGACTGGATCGGCTCGAGCACGCGCTTCTTCCCCTACGACGATCGGCCGCAGCCGCTGGTCGACTACTGGGCGCGCGCGCAGCGCCAGGCCGCCGCGGCGCTCGACGCCAGCGGCGTCGTCGCGCCCGCGAGCGCCAGGCCGCTGTCGTTTGCCGAGCTCTTTGCGCAGATCGCCCAGGCGTCGCCGCTGCAGCGCTGGGCGGCAGAAGTGCCGCTCGGCAGCGGGGCGCAGATCCACCTGCTCGAAGACGTCACCGGCGCCGGCAAGACCGAGGCTGCATTGATGCTCACGCACCGCCTGCTCGCGGCGGGCAACGCCGGTGGCTTCTACGTCGCGCTGCCGACCATGGCCACCGCGAACGCGATGTACGCGCGCGTCGCCGCCACCTATCGGCGGCTGTTCGCTGACCCGGCGAGCCTGGTGCTCGCCAGCAGCCAGCGCACACTGGTCGAGCAGTTCGCGGCGACGGTGCTGCCGGCCGACACGGAAGAACACGATCCGCGCCAACGCGACGAGACGGCATCGGCGCGCTGCAGCGCCTGGCTCGCCGACCACAACAAGCGCGCGCTGCTCGCCCCCGCCGGCGTCGGCACCGTCGACCAGGCGTTGCTCGCAGTACTGCACAGCAAACACCAGTCGCTGCGGCTGCTGGGCCTCGTGCACAAGGTGCTGGTCGTCGACGAGGTACACGCCTGCGACGCCTACATGCAGGCGGTGCTCGAGCGCCTGCTCGAGTTCCATGCGCGCGCCGGCGGCAGCGCGGTCCTGCTGTCGGCGACGCTGCCGCTGCGCATGAAGGCGCGGCTGCTCGGCGCCTTCGCGCGCGGCGCCGGGGCGGCACAGGCACCACTCCCGCGCAGCGATTCCTACCCGCTGGCCTGCAGCTGGCAGCCCGGCGACGATGTGCGCGAGCGGGCGATCGCCACCCGCGCCGACATGCGGCGCAGCGTCCGTGTGCACCGGTCCGACTCGATCGCCGAAGTCGTCGACGCGATCGAACAGGCGCTGCGCGCGGGGCGCTGTGCGTGCTGGATCCGCAACACGGTGGCCGACGCGATCGACGCCTACGAGCTGATGCGCAGCCGCGTCCCGACCGAACACCTGCTGCTCTTCCACGCCCGCTTCGCGCTGCACGACCGGCTGCGGCTGGAGGAACAAGTGCTCGCGACCTTCGGCAAGGCGAGCACAGCGGCGCTGCGAGCGGGCAGGCTGCTGATCGCGACCCAGGTCGTCGAGCAATCGCTGGATGTCGACTTCGACCTGCTGGTCAGCGATCTCGCGCCGATCGACCGCATCATCCAGCGCGCCGGCCGCATGGCGCGCCATCGGCGCGCGGCCGACGGCACGCCGCTGGAGGATCCGGCGCAGCCCGACCAGCGCG
>JADYZZ010000013.1 GCA_020852865.1 Rubrivivax sp. | reverse complement strand
GCAGCCACATCACCTGCCCGCGCTGCAACGGCACCGGCCACATCCGCGACACCGAGTCGAGCGCGCTGCAGATCCTGCGCATGGTGCAGGAGGAGTCGATGAAGGAGAACACCGCCGCCGTGCACGTGCAGGTGCCGGTGGAAGTGACGAGCTTCCTGCTCAACGAGAAGCGCGCCGAAATCAGCAAGATCGAGTTGAAGCAGCGCGTCACCGTGCTGCTGGTGCCCAACAAGCACCTCGAGACGCCGAACTACAAGCTCGAGCGCCTGCGCCACGACGACCCGCGCCTGGACAGCTTCCGCGCCAGCTACACGATGGTCGACGAGCCCGACGAGGAGGTCGGCATCACGCGGCGCGAGAAAGCGCGCGCCAAGCACGAACCGGTGATCAAGGGCGTGCTGCCCGACCAGCCGGCACCGCCCGCCGCGCCGGCAGCGCCGCCGGTCGCACCGATGCCGGTCGCGCCGCCGCCGGCCGCACCGATGCCGGTCGCCGTCGCCGCGCCGGCCCCGGCGGAGCCGGCCGCGGCGCCTGCGGGCAGCGGCTTCTTCGGCTGGGTGCGGCGACTGTTCGGCGCGTCCGAGCCGGCCGCTGCCGTGGTTGCGCCTGACGCACCGACCGCGCCACCGGCCACGCCACCGGCCGCGCCGGCGGCGGCGGCAGTCGACGACGGACGCGAAGGACGCGAAGGGCGCGAAGGCCGCCAAGGCCGACGCGGCGAACGCACGGCGCGCGGCGAGCGAGGCGGCCGCGGCGGCGAACGAAGCGAGCGCGCCGAGCGCGGTGAACGCGGCGGCGGCCGCGGCAGCCGCGACGGGCGCGAAGCACGTGAGCGGCGCGAAGGCCGCGAAGCACGACCCGAGAACCTCGGCCCAAGCCGCGACGAGCGCGAAGCGCCGGCAGCGAGCGCAAAGCAAGGCACGCGTGCGCCGCGCGCCGAGCGTCCGGCCGAAGGCAAGGCCGCCGAACTGCGTGAGGAGCGCCCGCTCGACTTCGTCGACACGATTCCGACGGCCGAGCCGGCGCAGGCCGGTGATGCCGGCGAGCGCGACGGGCGGCGGCGCCGCCGCCGCGGCGGGCGCGGACGCGCCGAGGGTCGCGACGAAAACGGCCAGGAGCGCCTGCCGCTCGATGCCGCAGCCGCGACCGCGGCCACGGCGGTCGAAGCCACGACGCCCGAGTCGGCCGCGCAGGCGGACGAGACCGCGCCCGGCGCGGCCCCCACCGACTCCGCACGCCCCGATGCCGGGCGCGACGAAGCACCGGTGCCTGCGGCACCTCAGCCTGCCGACCGTGAAGTGCGCGCGACCGCGCCGGTCGAACCGACGGCAAGCGCACCGGTTGTGCCGGTTGCGGCACTTGCTTCGGCCGCGCCGCCGTCGGCCCTCACGCCGCGCAGCGTCGAGCCGATCCGCATCGAGCCCTATGCGCTGCCGGCCGATCGGCTGACGGCGCTGGCACGCGACGCGGGCCTCGAGTGGGTCCATTCCGACGCCGACAAGGTCAACGCAGTGCGGGCGGCGATGGCGGCCGAGCCCAGGCCGGCGCATGTGCCGCGCGCGCCCAGGCCGCCGGTGGTGCTCGACGAAGGCCCGCTCGTGCTGGTGGAGACGCGCAGGGACCTGGCGCAGTTCAAGCTGCCGTTCGACGCGCCGCAGCAGTCCGCCGCAACGCACTGAACGCGCTGCAGCAGCCGCGATCCGAGCGCGGCGGCGCGCGCCGCCGCGCAACGCTCAGGGCAGGCGCTCCAGCGCGCGCTGGTAGGCCGCGTCGTGCATCAGCTCGTCCCAGGCCAGCGGCGGCACCTGCGGCAGCAGCGCCAGGCGCCGCCGCTCGCCGTCGGGATCGGGCCGCCAGTGGCCGGCCGCGGCCTGGGCGGCCAGTCCGTCGAGCAGCGCGTCGACGGCGCGCCCGCCGTCCAGACTCTGGTTGCACAGCAGCACGAGGTCGCAGCCGGCCTCGAGCGCCAGCGCCGCCGCCTCGGCGTACTCGAGCGTGCCGCCTTCCAGGTGGCGTGCGCCCTCCATGGCGAGGTCGTCGCTGAAGACGGCACCGGTGAAGCCGAGCCGTGCGCGCAGGATTTCCTTCAGCCACTTCGGCGAGAAGCCGGCCGGCCTGCGGTCGACCCTGGGGTAGACGACATGCGCCGGCATCACCGCCGTGAGCGTGGCCGAAAGCCACTCGTAGGGCCGCGCGTCGTCGGCCAGGATCGCCTTCAGGCCGCGCCGGTCCACCGGCACCGCCACATGGCTGTCGGCCCGCACGAAGCCGTGGCCGGGGAAATGCTTGCCGCAATGCGCCATGCCGGCGCGCAGCATGCCGTGCGCCACGCTCCTGGCCAGCAGCGCGACGACGCGCGCGTCGCGGTGGAAGGCGCGGTCGCCGATGACGCTGCTGCCGCCGTGGTCGAGGTCGAGCACCGGCGCGAAGCTGAGATCGACGCCGCAGGCGCGCAGCTCGGCGGCCAGCACCTGACCGAGCGCGCTCGCGGCGTCGGTCGCCGTGAGCGGGTCGCGCTGCCACGCCTCGCCCAGCGCGCGCATCGCCGGCAGCGCGGTGAAGCCGTCGCTGCGAAAGCGCTGCACGCGGCCGCCTTCGTGGTCGACGCAGACGAGCAGATCGGGGCGCAAATCCTTGGCCTCGGCGACGAGCTCGGTGAGCTGGCGCCGGCCGCCCCAGTTGCGCGCGAACAGGATCAGGCCGCCGGTGAGCGGGTGCACGAGGCGGCGCCGGTCGTCGGCCGTGAGCGCGGTGCCGGCGACGTCGAGCACGACGGGAGCGTGGGCGATCATGGTGCGGTGCGGATCTCGACGACGACGAACGACGCGGCATAGTCGCCTTCGTCGGTGAGCGTGACCTGCGCGGCGAGCCCCCGCGCCGTGCACCACGCGGCGAGCGCGCCGCCGAGCACGATCTGCGGCTTGCCGCCGGACTGGTTGAGGATCTGGCAGTCGCGCCAGCGCATCGGCGTGTGGATGCCCAGGCCGATGGCCTTGCTGAAGGCCTCCTTGGCCGAGAAGCGCGTGGCCAGGTAGCGCAGCCCGCGCGCCGCCGAGCGCGCACGGCGCGCATGGAACACCTGCAGTTCCTCGCCGCCGAGCACGCGCTCGGCAAACCGCTCGCCGTGCCGTGCGAGCGCGGCGTCGATGCGCCGGACGTCGCACAAGTCGGTGCCGATGCCGTAGATCACGGCGCGGCCGGGGCCCAGGCCCGGCGGATGCAGCGCTGGTAGGCGCGCACCGTCTCGGCCATGCCGAACTCGAGCGCGTCGGCGACCAGCGCGTGTCCGATCGACACCTCGCGCACGCCGCCGACGCCACGCAGGAAATCGGCGAGGTTGGCGCGGTTGAGGTCGTGACCGGCGTTGACGCCGAGACCGGCGGCCAGCGCCGCGCGCGCGGCCGCGGCGAAGCGCTCGATCTCGGCCGCCTGGCGCGGCGTGCCGTGCGCAGCGGCATAGGGCTCGGTGTAGAGCTCGACGCGGTCGGCCCCGACGGCGCGCGCCAGCGCCATCGCCTCGGGCTCGGCGTCCATGAACAGGCTCACGCGCACGCCCAGGGCACGACACGCGTCGATGAGCGGACGCAGCCGCGCCGCCTCGGCCGCGCCGGCGTCGCCGGCCAGGCGCCAGCCGTGGTCGCTCGTGAACTGACCGACGCCGTCGGGCACGAAGGTGGCCTGCTGCGGGCGCACCGCGCGCACGAAGTCCATCAGGTTGTGCAGCGGGTTGCCCTCGAGGTTGTACTCGGCACCCGGCCATTGCTTCATCAGCGCGGCCAGCTCGTGCACGTCGGCGGCCCGGATGTGGCGCTCGTCGGGCCGCGGGTGCACGGTGATGCCGTCGGCTCCGGCTTCGAGCGCCAGCGTCGCCACGTGCACGACGCTCGGGATGCCGAGGTGGCGCGTGTTGCGCAGCAGCGCGACCTTGTTGACGTTGACCGAAAGCGCGGTGGGCGCGCGGTGCGCCTCGGGCGCGGCGACGAGCGGGTTCATCGGGTGGCAGGTTCGGCCAGGCGTTGCATCTCGAGCCAGACCTCGCGCGTGCGCAGGCGCTCGGTGCCCAGATGATAGTGAACGAGGGTGCGCAGCGCCGTGCGCAGCGCCGGCGCGGCGGCGCGGCAGCGCGCGCGCAGCGCCGCCAGGCTGCCGTGGTCGAGCGCGGCCTGCAGCTCGATCCAAGCCGTGCCCGACGGCCCGCCGGCGTCGGCCGCCAGGCCGGCTTCGGGCCGCAGCGCGTAGCGGCCTTCGGCGCGCAGCGGCTCCGCGCTGAGCGTGACGGCATCGAGCTCGGGCAGCACGCCCAGCTCGCGCAGGAAGACGAGTTCGAACGCGCGCAGCGCGGCCGGCTCCTCGGCGGCGGCGACACCGGCCGCCGCGCCGAGCGCGGCCAGCGTGTCGGCATAGGCATCGAACAGGCGCGGGTGCGGGTCCTGGCGCGCCAGCCCCTTCATCAGCAGTTCGTTGAGGTAGAAGGCCGACATCAGCGCGGCCGCCGGCAGCGGCGCGCTGCCGGCCCATTCGGCGGCGCGCAGCGCGCGCACCTCGTCGTCGGCGTCGGGTCGGGGCCGCGACAGCCACAGCGTGAGCGCGTGGAACGGCAGCAGCACCGGACGCAGGTTCGAGGTCGGCTTCTTCGCGCCCTTGGCGGCCACCGCGAGCCGGCCCTGCTCGCGCGTGAAGACGTCGACGACGAGGCTGCTCTCGCTCCAGTCCCAGGTATGCAGCACATAGGCGGCGAGCGGCGGCTGGGCGCGCGTGCCGGCCCTATTCGTAGCCATAGCTGCGCAGGTGCGTCTCGTCGTCGGCCCAGCCCGAACGCACCTTGACCCACAACTCGAGGACGACGCGCGCACCGAGCAGGCGCTCGAGCTCGCGGCGCGCCTCGGTGCCGATGCGCTTCAAGCGCTCGCCGCCGGCGCCGATGATCATGCCCTTGTGCGCGTCGCGCTCGACGACGATGGCGGCGGCGATCCTGATGCGCCGGCCCGGCGCCGCGTCGCCCGGCTGCCCGGGCTCGCCGCCGGCGTCCTCGTCGAACCTCTCGATCACGACCGTCGACGTGTAGGGCAGTTCGTCGCCGGTCAGGCGGAACAGCTTCTCGCGCACGATCTCGCCGGCCAGGAAGCGCTCGCTGCGGTCGCTGAGCGCGTCTTGCTCGTGCAGCCAGGGCTGCCCGGGCAGGTAGGGCGCGACGACGGTGAGCAGCCGCTCGACGTCGGCGGCGCGGCGTGCGCTCATCGGCACGAACTCGGCGAAGGCGTGGCGCTCTTGCATCTGCTGCAGCCAGGGCAGCACGTCGGTGCGACGCGCCAGCGCGTCGAGCTTGTTGGCGACCAGGAGCGCCGGCTTGCCGGCGGGCAGCAGCGCCAGCACCCTGGCGTCGTCGGCGCCGAAGCGGCCCGCCTCGCACACGAAGAGCACGACGTCGACGTCGGCGAGCGCGGCCAGCACGGTGCGGTTGAGCAGGCGGTTCAGGGCGCGCGCCTGCCGCGTCTGGAAGCCCGGCGTGTCGACGAACACGAACTGCGCCGTGCCCAGCGTGCGGATGCCGGCGATGCGGTGGCGCGTCGTCTGCGCCTTCTTCGACGTGATGCTGATCTTCTGGCCCACGAGCGCGTTGAGCAGCGTGCTCTTGCCGACGTTGGGCCGGCCGACGATGGCCACGAGGCCGCAGCGCTGCGGTGCGGGCGCGTCGCTCACGGGCGCGTCGCTCACGGGCGCGTCACGAGCGCAGCGGGCCGCCCGGCCGGTCGTTCGCCTTGAGCGCGGCGAGCAGGCGCCTGGCCGCCTCCTGCTCGGCCGCGCGGCGCGAGCGGCCCTCGCCGCGCTCGGCCAGGCCGAGCACGGCCACCGTGCATTCGACCTCGAAGGTCTGCGCATGCTTCTCGCCGCGCGTGGCGACGATGGCGTAGCCCGGCACCGGGATGCGCCGGCCCTGCAGCCATTCCTGCAGCTCGGTCTTCGCGTCCTTGGTCCAGCTGGCAGCCTCGCTCGTGTCGATGACCTCGCCGAAGACACGCCGCACGAGCGCGAGCGCCGCGTCGTAGCCGCCGTCGAGAAAGATGGCGCCGATGACGGCTTCCAGCGCATCGGCCAGGATCGACGGGCGCTGCGCCCCGCCGCCGCGCGCCTCGGCCTCGGACAGGCGCAGCGCCTCGGACAGACCGAGCGCCAGCGCGGCCTGGTGCAGGCTGGCCTCGCGCACCAGGTGCGCGCGCACGCGCGTGAGGTCGCCTTCGTCGCTCGCGCCGTGGCGGTCGTAGACGAGCCGCGAGACGGCCAGGTTGAGCACCGCGTCGCCGAGGAACTCCAGGCGCTCGTTGTGCTCGGCACCGAAGCTGCGGTGCGTGAGCGCGCGCGCGAGCAGTGCCTCGTCGGCGAAGCGGTGACCCAGCCGGCTCTGCAGCGCGGCGTGTGCCGAATCCGGGCGCCGGTCCATCGCAGCGGCCGGCCCGCTAGCGCGGTGTGCCACGCTGTTCAGCACTCAAGACCGCGTCCTTGCCGCCCCGGCGTCGTTGCAAGTCCTCGCGATACCTCCGGGTATCCCTGCGGTTTGCGCCTGGCCGGGACGACAAATCCATCGGTTCTCTCGAGTGCCGCACAGCGTCGAACACTGCACTAGCGCGACCGCCCTTCGTACTTGATCAGGATGTAGACCGGACCGTAGATCGGCACTTCCTTGTCGTAGGCGAAGCCGATCACCACGCGGTCGTTCTCCTTGGTGATCGTGAGATCCTTGCCCGAGATCGCGCTGATGGAGTACTCCACCTCCTTCTGGCGGTCGAAGGCGGCGCGCGCTTCGGCCACCGTGGTCGGGTTGCCGCGCGCGATCTGCTCGACCGCGCGCTGGATCGTCAGGTACTCGTTGACGGTCGGCAGCGTGCGCACCAGGATGTAGGCGACGAAGCCGATCGCGATGGCCCAGAACAGCAGGCCGAACAGCGTGACGCCGCGGCGCGGGCGCTGCGGGGCGCGGCGCGCGCGGCAGCCGCCTGTGCGATGCGGAGTGACCAAGCCCTGTGCCTCCGAGAACAGCGTGGGCGCGGCGGGCGCTACTGGAACGACCCGATGCGGCCGAGGTTGCCGAAGTTCATCCACACGAAGAATGCCTTGCCGACGAGATTCTCGTCCGGCACAAAGCCCCAGAAACGCGAATCGAGCGAATTGTCACGGTTGTCGCCCATCATGAAATAGTGGCCGGGCGGCACCTTGCAGACCACGCCGTCGGGCTGGTAGCGGCAGTTCTGGGCAAACGGAAAGTTTCCCGGTCCCGGACCATAGAAGCTCGTGCGGCGCGGGTCGACCCGGATCAGGTGCTCGACCTTGCCCAGTTTCTCCCGGAACAGCGGAGCGTAGCTCATCGAGTCGTCGTCGTAGTTCTCGCCCTTGGGCGTCTCCTCGACCGGCTGGCCGTTGATCGACAGCTTCTGGTCGCGGTAGGCGATCTCGTCGCCCGGCAGGCCGACGACGCGCTTGATGTAGTCCTGGCGCGGATCGACGGGATAGCGGAAGACGACCACGTCGCCGCGCTCGACCGCGTGGTTGTCGATGATCTTCTTGTTGATCACCGGCAGCCGGATGCCGTAGTGGAACTTGTTCACCAGGATCAGATCGCCGACGACGAGGGTGGGCACCATCGAACCCGAAGGGATCTTGAACGGCTCGAACAGGAAGCTGCGCAGCAGAAACACGATCAGGATCACCGGGAACAAGCCCGCCGTCCAGTCGAGCCACCAGGGCTGCATCAGCAGCCGCTGGCGCGCCTCGGCGACATTGCCGTCGACCTTGTCGATCCCCATCTTGGCCAGTTCGGCGCGACGCCGGGCGTCGCCGGCCTCGAGGGCGGCCGCGGCGGCCAGGCGCGCGGGCTGGAAGCGCAGCCGCTCGGCCAGCCAGTAGGCGAAGGTGACCAGCGTCAGCACGAACAGCAGCAGCGAGAAGTTGCCCGTCCAGTAGTTGAGGAACCAGCCGCCGAGGTAGACGACGAGCAGGCCGTACAGCACGGCGGTGATCGAGCTCATGGTGTGCGTGTTCTCACTCATCGACCTGGAGGATGGCGAGGAACGCCTCCTGCGGCACCTCGACGGTGCCGATCTGCTTCATGCGCTTCTTGCCGGCCTTCTGCTTCTCGAGCAGCTTGCGCTTGCGCGTGATGTCGCCCCCGTAGCATTTTGCCAGCACGTTCTTGCGCAGCGCCTTGACGTCCTCGCGCGCGATGATGTGGGCGCCGATCGTGGCCTGGATCGCCACGTCGTACATCTGGCGCGGGATGAGCTTGCGCATCTTGGCCACCACGGCGCGGCCGCGCGCCTGGCTCTGCGCGCGGTGCACGATCATCGCCAGGGGATCGACGCGCTCGCCGTTGATCAGGATGTCGACCTTCACGACGTCGGCCGCGCGGTACTCCTTGAACTCGTAGTCCATGCTGGCGTAGCCGCGGCTCACGCTCTTCAGTTTGTCGAAGAAGTCGAGCACGATCTCGGCCAGCGGCAGCTCGTAGCTCAGGTGCACCTGCTTGCCGTGGTAGGCCATGTTGAGCTGGATGCCGCGCTTGTGGTTGGCCAGCGTCATCACCGGCCCGACGCTGTCCTGCGGCATGTACAGCTGCACGGTGACGATCGGCTCGCGGATCTCGCGGATGCGGCCCATGTCGGGCATGCGGCTCGGGTTCTCGATCAGCTCGACGCTGCCGTCGCCCAGCTCGACCTCGTAGACGACCGAAGGCGCCGTCGTCACCAGATCCTGGTCGAACTCGCGCTCGAGCCGCTCCTGCACGATCTCCATGTGCAGCAGGCCGAGGAAGCCGCAGCGAAAGCCGAAGCCCAGCGCCTGGCTCACTTCGGGCTCGTAGCGCAGGCTGGAGTCGTTGAGTTTCAGCTTTTCGAGCGCGTCGCGCAGCGAGTCGTACTCGCTCGCCTCGGTCGGGTACAGCCCGGCAAAGACCTGCGGCTTGATCTCCTTGAAGCCGGGCAGCGGCTCGCTCGCCGGCCCGGCGTTGTTGGGCAGCTTGCGCTCGAGCGTGATCGTGTCGCCGACCTTGGCGGCCTGCAGCTCCTTGATGCCGGCGATCGCGAAGCCCACCTCGCCGGCGCGCAGCTCGTCGCGCGCGACGCTCTTGGGCGTGAAGACACCGAGCTGCTCGAGCGGGTAGACGGCATGCGTGGCCATCAGGCGGATGCGCTCGCCCTTCCTCAGCACGCCGTCGACCACGCGCACCAGCATCACGACGCCGACGTAGTTGTCGAACCAGCTGTCGATGATCATCGCCCGGGGCGGGCCGTCGGGGTCGCCGCGCGGATGCGGCATGCGGTGCACCACCGCCTCGAGCACGTCGTCGACGCCCTCGCCCGTCTTGGCCGAGCAGGGGATGGCGTCGGCCGCGTCGATGCCGATCACCTCCTCGATCTCGCGCCGCGCCTCGGCCGGGTCGGCCTGGGGCAGATCCATCTTGTTGAGCACCGGGATCACCTCGACACCGAGGTCGAGCGCGGTGTAGCAGTTGGCCACCGTCTGCGCCTCGACGCCCTGGCTGGCGTCGACCACCAGCAGCGCGCCTTCGCAGGCGCTGAGCGAGCGGCTCACTTCGTAGCTGAAGTCGACATGGCCGGGCGTGTCGATCAGGTTGAGCTGATAGATCCGGCCGTCGCGCGCGGTATAGCTGAGGGCCGCCGTCTGCGCCTTGATCGTGATGCCGCGCTCGCGCTCGATCGCCATCGAGTCGAGCACCTGCGCCTCCATCTCACGCTCGGCCAGGCCGCCGCAACGCTGGATGATCCGATCGGCCAGCGTGCTCTTGCCATGGTCGATGTGGGCGATGATGGAGAAATTGCGGATGTGGTTCACGGGCGATCGGGCGCGAGGCGAAGCGGCGCAGCCGCTTCAGTGCAGGCGCGCGTCGCGCCGCGATGGGCCGGCCCGCAGGGCCTTGCCGGAGCTAAAAAAAAGGCGCGTCCAAGTGGGTGACGCGCCTTCCAACAGAACGTTTGGCAACTGCTTGTTGGGCGCCCATTGTAGCCAAAAGGATCGGCCGGGAACCCGCACCAATGCTTGATTTCCGGCCGTTGCGGGGATCCGACAGGAGATAGTTGTCCACAGAATTTCAACAGACAGATCCGAGTCTTGGCCGACGCGCCTCGCTGCGCTGTTCGGGCCCGGAATTCACCGAAAACATGGGCGTCGGATCGGCATTCTAGACGTCCCGGTCGGTAATACGGGCGATCGCCGCAGTGAAGTAAATGGCCGCCAACTTGTGGCGTCGACAACGCTTGGTCGACGCGTCGGGCCGATCTGGGCTTTCCATTCCGCAAAGTAAAAAGACCAGGCGTCCTTGTCGGTTTCATGGGTTCGGTGGGCCGGGCGGTCCGAACGGATGCCGGCGCGCGGCCGCGCGCAGGCGCAGCCGCACGTCCGGGCTCAGCCTTGCAGGCCGCGCTGCGCGTGCTGCGACCCGCGCGGCCCTTCGCCCGGCGCGCGACTGCGCGCAGGCGCAGCCGCACGTCCGGGCTCAGCGGCCGGGGCGGATCACGAGGTAGTTGACCCAGTCGCCGCGCCGCACGAGCACGCTCACGGCGCGCGACTTGTCGGCCTTGGACGCGGCGGCGGAGAACTGCCTGGCGTCGGCGATCTCGGTGTTGTCGATCGACAGGATGATGTCGCCTTCGCGCAGGCCGGCGCGCGCCGCTGCGCCCTCGACCGCGTCGACACGCACGCCGCCGCGCAGGCGCAGTTCGCGCCGTTGCGCGTCGCTCAGCTCGGAGATGGTGATGCCGAGCGCGCTCTTGGTCGCCTGCGGCGCACCGCCCGGCTCGGCCTCGGCGCGGCGCTGCGGCCGCTCGGACTCGAACTCGGCCACCGTCACGGCCAAGTCCTTCAGCCCGCCGCGCCTAAACACCTGCAGCGTGCTGCGCGATCCGGGCTTGGTGCCGCCGACGATGCGCGGCAGGTCGCCCGACTTCTCGACCGCCTTGCCGTCGACCTTGACGATGATGTCGCCGGCCTCGATGCCGGCCTTGTCGGCCGGGCCGTCCTTCTCGACGCCCTGCACGAGCGCGCCGCGCGGCTGTCCGAGGCCGATCGATTCGGCGACCTCCTTGGTCACCGGCGCGATCGTCACGCCGATGCGCCCGCGCACCACGCGGCCATGGGCACGCAGCTGGTCGGCCACGCGCATCGCCTCGTCGATGGGGATGGCGAAGCTGATGCCCATGAAGCCGCCCGAGCGGCTGTAGATCTGCGAGTTGATGCCGACCACCTCGCCGCGCAGGTTGATCAGCGGGCCGCCCGAATTGCCGGGATTGATCGCGACGTCGGTCTGGATGAAGGGCAGGTAGTCGCCGGTGTCGCGCTGCTTGGCGCTCACGATGCCGGCGGTGACCGTGTTCTCCAGGCCGAACGGCGATCCGATCGCCATCACCCACTGGCCGACCTTGAGCTGGTTGACGTCGCCGATCTTCACCGCGGGCAGCCCGCTGGCGTCGACCTTCACCACCGCCACATCGGTGCGGCGGTCGGCGCCGATGATGCGCGCCTTGAGCTCGCGCTTGTCGGTGAAGGTGACGATGACCTCGTCGGCGCCGTCGACGACATGCGCATTGGTCATGATGTAGCCGTCGGCGCTCAGGATGAAGCCCGAGCCGACACCGCGCTGCTGCGGCGGTGCGCCGTCGTCGCCGCGCGGCCCGCCGCGCGGATTCGGGCGGCCCGGCAGCGGGATGCCGAAGCGGCGCAGGAAGTCCTCCACGCCGGGCTCCAGCCCCTCCGGCACGGCGCTGCGCACGCGCTCGGTGGTGCGGATGTTCACCACCGAGGGGCTGACGCGCTCGGCCAGTTCGCTGAAGTCGGGCAGGGTCAGCGTCTGGGCCTGCGTCGGCGTCGGCACGAGCGCGGCCGGCAGCCAGGCCGTGCAGGCCAGCACGAGGACCAGACGTCCGGTCCACAGGCGCAAAGCGAAGGGGGCGACGGGACGATTCATGGCATGCAGTCGAGATCTAAGCGAAGGCGGGCAAGGATAAACCGGGGGCCGCCGCCGGTCGGCCTCCCATGCGGTTGCGCGGCTTGCGGCCGCGCACCGGCAAGCTCAGCGACGGCGCTCCAGCGCCGCGGCAAAGCGCTCGAGCGTGGCGACCGGCACGTCGCCGACGACGGTGACCCAGTGCTCGTCCAGGCGTCGCGTCACGGTGCTGGTGGCGCCGAGCCTGGCCTGCACCGCGCCGCGGTGGCGCTCGGCGCGGTACGGCTCGACGAACAGCGACACATGGGTCAGGCCGTCGGAGAACACGGCCTGCAGCACCGGCAATTCGCTGCTGCCGTACGCGATGCCGCGCAGCGCGCAGCTGGCAAGCCTGAAGCCCGGAACCTGCGCCTTCAGCGTCCAGCCTTCGGCCTCGAGCTGCGTGCGCCGCTGCGCCGGCCGCAGCACCTGCCAGGTCTCGCCGCCTTCCCTGCGCTCGGCGCCGTCGCCGCGCGTCGCGGTCGGCTGTTCGGCGCTGCGCATGCCCTGCAGCACGCGTTGCGGATCGGGCCTGACGTCGATCTCGATCTCGCTGAAGGCCGCCGTCTCCAGCACGCCCTGGCCCGGCGCGAGCACGTCGGCGCGCAGCATCAGGCCGCTCGCGCGGTCGACCCACAGCCGCTGCGCGTAACGCAGCGCGTCGCGCGGCTCGAGCACGAGCACGCGCGCCGCGCGGCCGGCGACGCGCGCCTCGCCCTCCTCGCGCAGCGCGTAGCTCTCGAGCGCCCGCTCCTCGATCGCCTGCGGCTTGGTCGACCATCCGGCCAGCGGCTCGCGCCGTTCGACCACGGCCACGCGCGCCTGCGGCCAGAAGGTGCGCACCTCGTCGTTGTGCCGGAACACGCGCTGCAGGCGGCCGTCCTGCGCCTCGAGCCGCTCGTAGGTCTGATCGCCGACGCAGTAGTGCCAGATGCGCGAGCTGGAGATCGAGCCGCTCGCGCTGAACACGATCGTGCCCTGGTAATTGCCGACGCTGGCGGCACTTCGCATGCGCTCGAGGAGCATCCGCGCGTCGGGTTCACCCGCGCCGGCGCCGGGCGCGAGCAGCGCCCCGGCCAGCGCCAGCAGCGGCGCCGCGCGCCGCGCCAGGCGTGCGATCGGCAGCCCCGCGATCACCTCGGGACGCCTGGCACGGCCGTGACCGGCATCGCCGCCGGCCGCACCGGCACGGCCATGTCGAGATTGCGCAGCATCACGCCGGGGGGCGAGCCGATGGCGCCGCCGCGCGCCCACTGATGGGCGCGCAGGTAGGCCTCGAGCTGCGGATCCCGAATCGGTTCGGCGGCCGCCTCGAGCACGCCCGGCGCCGGCGGGGTGGCCTCGGCCGCCGAGGCGGCGGCCACCAGCGGCGGCGGCACGGCCGGCACCGAGTCGGGCGCACCGCGCGTCAGCACCAGCACGCCGGTCACCGCCGCGAAGCCTGCTGCCACGGCGGCCGGCGCGTGCCAGCCGAGGCGGCGCCGTGCCGGCGGCGCCATGGGCACGGGTTCGTGCGCCAGCCGACCGCGCACGCCGGCCAGCAGTTGCGCGTCGCGATCGGGTTGCAGCGCCAGATCCCCGGAACGCAGCACGTCGCCGATCACGTGGTAGGCATGCCAGGCGGCGCGGGCCGAGGCGTCGCCGCACCAGCAGGCACAGGCCGCGCCGGCATCACGGCACTCGCCGTCGAGGAGTTCCGACAGCAGTTCGTCGGGCTTCGGCGGTTGGGCTCGGGAAGGCTCGGGGCTCATCGCACGTTCTTCCGTGTGGAGGATGCAGTGGAACTGGACTTGCAGGCGCTCGGCCGGGGTCGCCTCGCACTCACCAGCGCTCGCCCGCGCGCGTCTCGAGCAACGGCCGCAGCCGCGCGGCGATCGCCTCGCGGGCGCGGAAGATGCGGGAGCGCACGGTACCGATCGGGCAGTTCATGGCTTGGGCGATCTCCTCGTAGCTCAGTCCTTCGATCTCGCGCAGCACGATCGCCTGGCGCAGATCCTCGGAGAGCTCGTCGACGGCGGCGTTCACGGCGGCGGCGATCTCCTTGCTCGCCAGCACCGCCTCGGGCGTCGCGCCGTCGGTTAGTTCGCTGCCGAGGCGCGAAGTTTCCTCGCCGCCGTCGGCCGGGGCGAGCGCGGACTCGGTGACGAGCGGATCGCGCCGCATCTCCACCAGCGCCTTCTTGGCGGTATTGACCGCGATGCGGTACAGCCAGGTGTAGAAGGCGCTGTCGCCGCGGAACTGCGGCAACGCGCGGTAGGCGCGGATGAAGCTCTCCTGCGCGATGTCGAGCACGAGATCGGAGTCGCGCACCATGCGGCCGACGAGCCGTTCGATGCGCCGCTGGTACTTGATCACCAGCATCTCGAACGCAGACTTGTCGCCGCGCTTGGCGCGCTCGACCAGCAGGGCGTCGGCGTCGGGCATTCAGGCGTCGTCCGGGCCGGCCGCGCGGGGTGCCGGCGCGGCGGCCGCGCCCGGCCTTGCATGCAGCGCCGCGCGCAGCAGCGTCTCGGCAGCGCCGGCCTCGGCCGCCGTCACGGCCACCCAGCGTGCCGCTCCGCCCGCGGTCGGCCGCAGGCGCACGAGCAGCCAGGCCGCAAGCTCGATCATCAGGTCGAGCCGACCCGGCACGCCGTCGACCGACCACTGGACGCCGTCCCAGGCAAGCGTCGACGCGCGCCCATCCGTGGTGCGCCAGGCAAGCAGCGCCACGGCCGCGCCAGCGGCTCCGGCGATGCCCGCGGCTGCCGCGTCGCCCAGTCCGGCCCATTGCAGGGCCCAGGCGCTGCAGACGGCGGCCGCCAGTGCCGGCGCCAGCGCGCGCAGGGCGCGCCAGCCGCTCCCGCCGCGGGCGTGCACGCTGACCGGCGGCGCGGCACGCATGGCGGCACCTCAGACGCGGCGGAAGACGAGCGTGCCGTTGGTGCCGCCGAAGCCGAAGTTGTTCTTGGCGGCGATGTCGATGCGCATCGGTCGCGCCTCGTTGGCGCAGTAGTCCAGATCGCACTCGGGATCGGGGGTGCTCAGGTTGATCGTCGGCGGTGCGATCTGGTGGTGCACCGCCAGCACGGTCAGCACCGACTCCACGCCGCCGGCGCCGCCCAGCAGGTGCCCGGTCATCGACTTGGTCGAGCTCACGACCATGCGCCGGGCGTGCTCGCCGAAGGCGAGCTTGATGGCGTTGGTCTCGTTCACGTCGCCCAGCGGCGTGCTCGTGCCGTGCGCGTTCAGGTACTGCACCTCGGCCGCACCGACGCGCGCGTTGCGCAGCGCGGCGAGCATGGCGCGCTTGGGGCCGTCGACGTCGGGTGCGGTGATGTGGTGGGCATCGGCGCCCATGCCGTAGCCGGCCAGCTCGGCGTAGATGCGCGCGCCGCGCTTCTTCGCGTGCTCGTACTCCTCGAGCACCAGCACGCCGGCGCCCTCGCCGAGCACGAAGCCGTCGCGCTCCTTGTCCCAGGGGCGCGAGGCGGCGGCAGGGTCGTCGTTGCGCGTCGACAGCGCGCGCGCCGCGGCGAAACCGCCCACGCCAAGCGGCGACACGGTGGCCTCGGCGCCGCCGGCGATCATGACGTCGGCGTCGCCGTACTCGATCAGCCGGCCGGCCTCGCCGATGCTGTGCAGCCCGGTCGTGCAGGCCGTGACGATGGCCAGGTTCGGGCCGGTGAAACCGTACCTGATCGACAGGTGGCCGGAGATCATGTTGATGATCGCCGCCGGCACGAAGAACGGCGAGATGCGCCGCGGTCCGCGCTCGTCGTATTCGTGGCGGGTGCGCTCCACCAGCGGCAGACCGCCGATGCCCGAGCCGATCACGCAGCCGATGCGCTCGGCCTCGGCCTCGGAGAGCTCGGCATTGGTGCGCAGCCCGGCATCGCGCACCGCCTGGAAGGCTGCGGCCAGCCCGAAGTGGATGAAGGCGTCCATGTGGCGCGCCTCCTTGCCCGGGATGTACTGCTCGACGTCGAAGCCCTTGACCTCGCCGGCGAAGCGGCAGGCGAAGGCCCCGGCATCGAACCTCGTGATCGGCCCGATGCCCGAGCGGCCCGCGAGCACATTGCTCCAGGTCTCGGCCACGGTGTTGCCGACCGGGCAGACCGCCCCCAGGCCGGTGACGACGACGCGACGACGACTCAAGCTCGACTCTCCCTCAGGGCTGCGCCGCAGCGCGGGACTCAGCTCTTCTGGTGGCTGGTCGCGTAGTCGATCGCGAGCTGCACGGTGGTGATCTTCTCGGCCTCCTCGTCCGGGATCTCGATGCCGAACTCGTCTTCGAGCGCCATCACCAGCTCCACCGTGTCGAGCGAGTCGGCACCGAGATCGGCGACGAAGGCCTTCTCGTTGGTCACGTCGGCCTCGGGCACGCCGAGCTGCTCGGCAATGATCTTCTTGACTCGCGCTTCGATATCGCTCATGACTCCTCCGGGAGTGGTGCGGAAAAACAGCCGGCGATTCTACCGGCGGGGCCTCGGCCGGGCGCCCGCGCCCGGCGCAACGACTTCAGCTCATGTACATGCCGCCGTTGACGTGCAGTTCCGTGCCGGTGATGTAGCCGGCCAGCGGCGAGGCGAGGAAGGCCACGGCGTGCGCCACTTCCTCGGCCGTGCCGAGCCGTCCGAGCGGGATCTGCGTCAGCAGCGCCGTGCGCTGCGCCTCGGGCAGGCCGGCCGTCATGTCGGTCGCGATGAAGCCCGGCGCCACGCAGTTGACGGTGACGTTGCGGCTGCCGAGCTCGCGTGCCAGTGCGCGCGTGAGGCCGGCGACGCCGGCCTTGGCGGCGGCGTAGTTGGCCTGGCCCGCGTTGCCGCTGGCCCCCACCACCGAGGTGATGTTGACGATGCGGCCGTAGCGCTGCTTCATCATCGGGCGCAGCGCCGCGCGGCTGAGGCGGAAGACCGCCTTGAGGTTGGTGTCGAGCACCGCGTCCCAGTCCTCGTCCTTCATGCGCATGGCCAGCGTGTCGCGCGTGATGCCGGCGTTGTTGACGAGCACGTGCAGCCCGCCCGACTCCTTGACGATGGCGTCGACGGCGGCGTCGCAGGCGGCGGCATCGTTCACGTTCAGCTCGATGCCGCGGCAGCCCGGCCAGGCGGCCAATCCCTGCGTGACCGCCGCTGCTCCGGCGCCGGTGGTGGCGGTGCCCACGACGCGCAGCCCTGCCGCCGCCAGCGCCGCGGCGATCGCCCGGCCGATGCCGCGCGAGGCGCCCGTGACCAGGGCGACGCGAACGGCCTGACTGTCCTCGCTCATTGCAGCATCCTCCGGGCCTCGGCCAGGCTGGCCGGATCGAGCACGGTCGTCGTGCCGATCTCGCCATCGATGCGCTTGACGAGCCCGGCCAGCACCTTGCCCGGCCCGCATTCGAACACATGCGCCAGGCCGCGAGCGCGCAGCGCGCGCACCAGTTCCACCCAGCGCACCGGGCCGAAGGCCTGGCGGTACAGCGCGTCACGGATCGCGTCGGGCTCGGCCGGCGCGGCGACGTCGATGTTGTTGACGACCGGAATGCGCGGCGGCTGCAGCGCCACGGCGGCGAGGTGCGCACGCAGCTCTTCGGCCGCCGGCCGCATCAGCGCGCAATGGAAGGGCGCCGACACCGGCAGCGGCAGCGCACGCTTGGCGCCTGCCGCCTTGAGCCGCTCGCAGGCCGCGTCCACCGCCGCCTTGGCGCCGGCGATCACGGTCTGCCTGGGATCGTTGAAGTTGGCCGGCGCGACCACGGCGCCGGTGTCGGCGGCAACCGCAGCGCAGGTTTCGCGCACGGCTTCGGCCTCGAGGCCGAGGATCGCCGCCATCGCCCCCGCGCCCACCGGCACCGCGCGCTGCATCGCCTCGGCGCGCCGGCGCACCAGCGGCAGCGCGTCGACCAGCGCCAGCGCATCGGCGGCGACGAGCGCGCTGTATTCGCCGAGCGAATGCCCGGCCACCGCGGCCGGCTCCGGGCCGCCCTCGGCGCGCCACGCCGCCAGGCAGGCGATGGCCGCCGTGAGCATCACCGGCTGCGTGTTGGTGGTGAGTTCGAGCGCCTCCTTCGGGCCCTCGCGGATGAGCCGGGCGATGTCCTCGCCCAACGCGGCCGAGGCCTCGTCGAGCGTGCGTCGCACGGCGGGATGGTCGCCCCAGGCGTCGAGCATGCCGACCGCCTGCGAGCCCTGGCCGGGGAAGACGAATGCGAATGGATGCATCGGCGATGACCGGCTGCGCGGGCAGCCGCTTGGTCCATGTCAATAGTCGAGGAGCACGGCGCCCCAGGTGAAGCCGCCGCCCACGCCTTCGAGCATCACGGTGTCGCCGCGCCGGATGCGGCCGCTGCGCACCGCGACGTCGAGCGCCAGCGGCACCGACGCGGCCGAGGTGTTGCCGTGCTCGGCGACGGTGGCGACGAGCTTGTCGGCCGGCAGCCTGAGCTTGCGCGCCGTGCTGTGCATGATGCGGATGTTGGCCTGGTGCGGCACCAGCCAGTCGAGATCGGCCTCGGTGCGCCCGGCCTTGGCGAGTACGGCGCGCGCGGCGCTTTCGAGCACGCCGACGGCGAGCTTGAACACCGCCGGGCCGTCCATCTTGAGCAGCGGGTCGCCCAGCACGCGGCCGCCGGACACCGTGCCCGGGGTGCAGAGGATCTCGAGGTGGCGGCCGTCGGCATGCAGCTCACTGGCCAGGATGCCCGGCACCGGGCTCGCCTCGAGCACCACGGCGCCGGCGCCGTCGCCGAAGAGCACGCAGGTCGTGCGATCGTCGAAGTCGAGGATGCGCGAGAACACCTCGGCGCCGACGACGAGCGCACAGCGCGCGCTGCCCGCGCGTACCATCGAATCGGCCACGGCGAGCGCATAAACGAAGCCCGAGCACACCGCCTGCAGGTCGAAGGCCGGGCAGCCGTGCACGCCGAGCTTGCGCTGCAGGATGCAGGCGGTCGACGGAAACACCATGTCCGGCGTCGACGTGGCGACGATGATGAGGTCCAGCTCTTCGGCGCGGCGCCCCGCCGCTTCGAGCGCCTGCTGCGCCGCCTGCAGCGCGAGGTCGCTGCTCGTCACGCCGGTGTCGGCGAAATGGCGGGCGCGGATGCCGGTGCGCTCGACGATCCACTGGTCGCTCGTCTCGACGCCGCGGCGCGCGAGCATCGCCACCATGTCGCCGTTGGTGAGGCGCCGCGGCGGCAGGAAACTGCCGGTGCCGGCGATGCGGGCGTGGCAAAGCGACGTCACGGCGGGCTGGCGGGGTCTGCGGGTTGTGCGGGCGCTGCGCCTCAGGCCGCTGTCGCCGGCGCGGCAGCGGGCAGCGCAGCGGCCGGCAGCGCGGCCAGGGTCGCGTCGATGCGGTCGTGCACGCGGTCGAGCAGGCGGTTGCGCGCGGCATCATACGCACGCGTGAGCGCCATCTCGAAGGCGTAGGCGTCGGCCGAGCCGTGGCTCTTGAAGACCAGTCCGCGCAGGCCGAGCAGCGCGGCGCCGTTGTAGCGGCGCGGGTCGACGCGGCGCTTGAAGCGCCTGAGCGCGCCCAGCGCCGCCAGCCCCGAGAGCCGGGCCAGCGCGCTGCGCGTGAACTCCTGGCGGATGAACTCGGTGAGCATCGAGGCCAGGCCCTCGCTCGTCTTGAGCAGCACGTTGCCGACGAAGCCGTCGCACACGACGATGTCGACCGTGCCCTTGTAGATGTCGTTGCCCTCGACGTTGCCGTGGAAGGCGAGCTGACCCGAGGCGGCCGCCGCGCGCAGCAGTTCGCCGGCGCGCTTGATCGTCTCGCTGCCCTTGATCGCTTCCTCGCCGATGTTGAGCAGGCCGACGCTGGGGTCTTCCTTGCCGTCGACGGCGCTGACCAGCGCGCTGCCCATCACCGCGAACTGCAGCAGATGCTCGGGGGAGCAGTCGACATTGGCGCCGAGGTCGAGGACGGTGGTGTAGCCGTCGCGCGCGTTGGGCATCACGGTGGCGATGGCCGGGCGGTCGATGCCCTCGACCGTCTTGAGCAGGTAGCGCGCCACCGCCATCAGTGCGCCGGTGTTGCCGGCCGAGACGCAGGCGTCGGCCGCCGCAGCACCGCCGTCACCCGCCTTGAGCTGGGCGATGGCGACACGCAGCGACGAGTCGCGCTTCCTGCGCAGCGCCACCTCCACCGGGTCGTCCATCGTCACCACCTCGCTGGCGACGACGCTGCGGCTGCGCGGCAGTGCAGCCTGGGCCAGCGCCGCGGCCGTGCCGACGAGCACGAGCTCGGCCTGGGGGTGCTTGTCGAGGAAGGCGCGGCAAGCCGGCAGCGTGACGGCCGGGCCGTGGTCGCCGCCCATGCAGTCGACCGCCAGGCGCACGGTCGCGAGCGGCGCGAATTCGGGGTGTTCGGTCACGGCCGGCGGGGCATGCGGCGCAGGCGGCGCAACGACGGCTCGCGCTGCGCGGCGGCACGCGCTGGCGCGCGCGGCTGCAGGTGCCGGCGCGCCGCCGCGGGGCTCAGGCGTCGGCCTTGGTCTTCAACACCTTGCGCCCGCGGTAGAAGCCGCCCGGGCTGATGTGGTGCCGCAGGTGCACTTCGCCGGTGGTCGGCTCGAGCGCCGTGCCCGGTGCGGCCAGCGCGTTGTGCGAGCGATGCATGCCGCGCTTGGACGGCGACTTCTTGTTCTGCTGGACGGCCATGGCAATCTCCTGGGAGCGGGGCGCGGCGATGCGGTCGGATTCGCCAGACAGCCCCGGCGCAGCGGCGTTCGTCGCCTCCGAAGGCAGGCCCGGCTGGCACCGGGCGACGCGGCCGACGCTGGTCGCAAAGCCGCGCAGTATAGCAGCGCGGAGGGTGTCGCCGCCGTGCCGAGACCTGCGTCACGCTCACCGGCCGACCCTCTGCGCAGCGCGCGCCGCGGTTCGTGCCCGGGAGCGGTCGGACGTGCTCACGAGACCTTGCGGCGCAGCGCCGCCAACGACGCGAACGGATGCTCGGCGCTGCCGCCGTTGTCGGCACCGGCGCCGACATCGGCCGACGGCGCATCGGCCGCGGCCGGCACCAGCGGCTCGGGGCAGACTTCGTGCCGCGGCACCAGCGGCAGCGCGAGAATCAGTTCGTCTTCGACCAGCGTGCGCAGGTCGTGCCGCGCCAGCAGCTCGAACACGTCGTCCTCGCTGTCCGCGTCCAGCCGCTCGGCCTCGTCGGCTCCGCGCACGAAGCGCAGCCGGCGCTCGACCGCCAGCACCTGCGTCAGCGGCTGCAGGCAGCGCTGGCACTGCAGCCGCACCGGCGCGCGCGCCTGCAGCTCGAGCCAGATCTCGGGCTCGCCTCCCGGCACAGCGCGCGTCGCGCCCGCGGCCGACCAGGCAACAACGGCGGCGGCGCCGTCCGCCGCGTGCAGCAGCAGGCCGCCCAGGCGCTCGAGCTCGCCCAGCGGCCAGGCGCCGGCGAGCCGCCCGCCGCTGCGCGCGAGCGCGGCCACGTCCACGGCACGCGGATCGGCGCTGCGGGCACCGCGCACGGCCATCAGCGCGCTCCTGCGGCGCCGCAAGAGCGCGCCCCCGCCGGTGCATCCGGACACTGCGGGTGCAGGCGTGCTTCCATCGGTGCAGTGTACGGTGCCGCCGGGACCGGAGCATCGGACGGCCGCATTGCAATGGCCCTGCGACGTCGGATGAAACAATCGCGGCATGAGCCCGTCCGCCGCGCCCCCACCTGCACCGCCTGCACCGCCTGCACCGTCCGCGCCGCCGGCACTTGCGGCCACGCCGCGGGTCGTGCTCGCATCGACATCGCGCTACCGCCGCGAATTGCTCGAGCGGCTGCGCCTGCCCTTCGACGTCGTGGCGCCCGAGGTCGACGAAGGGGCACTGCCCGGCGAGGCGCCGGCCGCGCTGGCCGCGCGACTCGCGCTGGCCAAGGCGCAGGCGGTCGCGGCGCAGCACCCGCAGGCGGTGGTGATCGGCTCCGACCAGGTCTGCGAGCTCGACGGCGAGGCGCTCGGCAAGCCCGGCACGCACGAGCGCGCGCGCGCGCAGCTCGGGCGGCTCTCGGGCCGCAGTGCGGTCTTCCATACCGCGCTCGCCGTGGTCTGCCGGGCGCGCGGCTTCGAGCAGCAGGATGCGGCGCCGGTGCGCGTGCAGTTCCGCGCGCTCGCCGACGACGAGATCGAGCGCTACCTGAGGCTCGAGCAGCCCTACGACTGCGCCGGCGCCGCCAAATGCGAGACGCTGGGCATCGCGCTCGTCGAAGCGATCCATTCCGACGATCCGACGGCCCTCGTCGGGCTGCCGCTGATCCGCACCGCGCGCCTGCTGCGCGCGGCCGGCGTCGACCCGCTGGGCGCGGCTGCCGCCGCACCCGCCGCGCGCGCGACATGAAGGGCGCCAAAGGCACGCTCTGGCTGGTGCCCAATGCGCTCGACCTCGGCGCCGAGCCGGTACCGCTGGACGAGGTGCTGCCGCTGGCCGTGATCCGGCGCGCCGCCACGCTGGCGCACTGGGTCGTGGAGGACGCGCGCAGCGCGCGTGCCTTCCTCAAGCGCGTGCACGCGCTCGTGCCGCTGGCGCAGCCGCTGCAGTCGCTGCACCTGCGCGAGCTGCCGCCGCCGGCCAAGGGCAAGGCCAGGGGCGAGGCCCGGACGGCAGGCCATGCGACGCTGCCCGCGCCGCTGCAGGCGATGCACGGACCGCTGGCACCCGACGGCCAGCCGCTGCTGGCGCCGGCGCTGGCCGGCCACGACCTCGGCTTGCTTTCGGAAGCCGGCCTGCCGGCGGTGGCCGACCCCGGCGCCGCCCTGGTGGCCGCCGCACACGCCGCCGGCGTGCCGGTGCAGCCGCTGCCCGGCGCGAGCGCGCTGGCGCTGGCGCTGGCTGCCAGCGGCCTCGAGGGCCAGCAGTTCGCCTTCGTCGGCTACCTGCCGCAGGACGCGGGCGCGCGCAGCGCGCGCCTGCGCGAGCTGGAGGCACGCTCGCGCCAGCTCGGTCAGACGCAGATCTGCATCGAGACACCCTACCGCAACGCCGCGCTGCTGGGCGCGATGCTGGCCGCGTTCGCCCCCGGCACGCGCCTGGCCGTCTCGTGCGGGCTCACGCTGCCGGGCGGCTGGTCGCGCATGCAGACCGTATCGGCCTGGCGGCGCGCGCCGCCCGAGCTGCCCGAGCGCACGCCCGCGGTCTTCGCCTGGCTGGCGTGAGCCTGTAACGACGCGATGCGCGACAGCGCACGCAAGAAGCGTCGCGATCGGACGTTCGCCGCACGCGGCCGTCTTCAGCACACGCGGCTTCTTCAGCGCGCCGCCGTCTTCAGCGCCCGCCGCCGAGCAGCGACGCCACCTTGCGCTTGGCGCGCAGGGCGCTTGCCTGCGGCCTGGCGACAGCCGGCGCGGCTGCCGGTGCCGGCGACCCCTTCTCCCAGGCAGCGCCGCCGCTGCCGCTGGGCTCGTAGGGCCG
>JADYZZ010000012.1 GCA_020852865.1 Rubrivivax sp. | reverse complement strand
GCGCGCGAGGGCCACCGCTGCCGGCACAACCAGAACTACTGGCAGTTCGGCGACTACCTCGGCATCGGCGCCGGCGCACACGGCAAGCTCAGCTTCGCCCATCGCGTCGTGCGCCAGGTGCGCTGGCGCGAGCCGGCTCGCTACATGCAAGAGGCGCTGTCGGCGACGCCGTGGGCGGCGGTGAGCAACCAGCACGAGGTGGCGCGGCGCGACCTGCCGTTCGAGTTCATGGTCAACCAGTTGCGTCTGGCCGAAGGCTTCGAGGTCCCGCGTTTCGCCGAGCGCACCGGGCTGCCGTGGTCGGCCGTGGCGGCCACCGTCGCCGCGGCCGAGGCGCGCGGCCTCTTGCAGCGCAACGGCGAGGTGATCCGCGCCACGGCGCGTGGCTTCGACTTCCTCAGCGAGTTGCAGGCGATGTTTCTGCCGGCGCCACGTCCGGGCGGAACCTGATCACTCCGCGCGCCACCTTCCCGCCAGCACCGCCGCACTCCACACGGCGCTGCCAATCTCCCACGGCGCGCTGACGCGCACGTATTCGTGCGCCACCGGCGTGGCGAGGTGGATCGCCGGGTCCGTTGCCATCCAGGCATGGTTCGCGAACGGATACAGCGCGCCGCGCGCTGCCAGCGCCTGTGCCGAAGCGCGCGCCTGGCGTGCCTCGTCGGCGCCGAGCCGTGGCGCGCCGCTGACGAGCGCCATTGCGTCGATCGTGCGAAACGAGATCCACGCCTTGATGCGGTCGCCGGCATAAACCGGCCGGTTCACGGACACGCCGGCCGCTTCGTCCCAGCCGTCCCAGGCGCGGCCCCACCAGTAGTCCCACTGGCCCGAGGCGGGCAGCCGGCCGGCCGGCGCGATGCGGTCGGTGAAGTGGCGCAGCACGTCGGTGGCGGCGCGCACGGCGGCGGCCGGCGTGTCGTCGTTGGCGGTGGCGAGCACCGCGTAGGCCCACTCGTTCTGATGGTTGTAGGGCACGGGCAGGCCATCGAACGAGAACTTGCTGCCGCGCGGCCAGCGCAGGTGCGCGAGGCCGGGGCGGATCCAGCGTGGGTCTTCTCCGCTGGTCGCCAGCACTTCGATGTGGCCTTCGAGCTTCGGCACGGCGCGCTTCAGCGCCGCGTAGCCGGCCAGTGGCCGGGGATCCGGCAGCTCGGTCAGGTAGCGGCGCATCAGCAGCAGGAAGCGCGCCGTCTGCACGCCGAAGAGCGCGCGGCTGCGATCGACCGTGAAGGCGCGCGTCGCGTGGCGCCCCGCCGCGACGTGCTCGTCGAGCCACTGCATCTCGAGGTCCAGCCGCTGCCGCACCTCGGGCAACAGCGGCGCAAAGAGTTCGAGCGCCTGCGCGTCGCGCCGCGCCAGGTCGAGCAGGTCCAGCAGGCCATTGAGGTAGTAGATCTGCGACCAGGGGATGCGGCCTTCCTCGTTGTTGATGCCGAACTCCATCCAGCCGCCGGGCGCCGTCGCGGCGATGTCGCGGCGGATGAGGTGGCGCAACTGCGCAGCGCTGCGCGCGTGGTCGATGCGCAGCGCGCCGCCGGACCAGCTCAGACGCCAAGGCACGCCGGCCGCCGGGTCGAGCATGGGTGCGGCGACGCCCGGCGGCGCGACGACGAGGTGCCTGCGTGCGCCGGTCGTGGCATCGACGGTCGAAGAGAGGCACAGGTGCGCGAGCCCCGCGGGCGTCGCGACCGTCTCGATGATCGGCCGGCAGGCGCGCAGCCGCTGCACGGCCAGCGGCCCGTCGGGGCCGATCTCGAGCTGCATGTTGCCGCCGGCGAGCCACAGTCGCTCGCTTGCCACGACGTGGAAGTGCAGCGACGGGATCATCTCGTAAGTCGATCCGGCCGGCTCTTCGAGCGAAGGCAGCCGCGTTGTCTTGCCGATGCGTTCGGGGCAGTCCTTGTCGCCATCCCACGCGAGGTGGAAGTTGGCCTCGCTCGGGTTGTGGTGCACGACGGCGTGCACGCGGCCCGCGTGCAGCGTCGCGGCGCGCAGGCTCGGTTGCGCGGTCGGGTCGCTGCCGTGCCGTACCTCCAGCCGGCAGACGAGGCGCGTGCCTTCATAACGCAGCAAGTGCAGCGCATCGTCGGGATGGCGGCGCAGGAAGACGAAGCTCGCGGCGCCGCGCGCGAGCGTCTTGACCGGCACGCCCGGCGTGTCGAGCACGAGGCGCAGGCCGTCGGCGCGCGTGATGGTGGCGCGCTTGCCGGCGTCGAAGCCGACGAGGCCGGCGTCGGCGGGAAGCAGCGGGACGACGGGGTTCGCTGTCGCGGTTTTCGTTGCCGCCGGCGCGGCCAGCTCGCGCGCCAGTGCGGTCGAGGCGGCCGTGGCGGCGAGTGGCACGACGGCGTTCGACCGGCCTTCGATGCCGCTCGTGCCGGCCGCGCTTGCCGCGCTTGCCGCGTTCACCGGGCCCGTCGCCATTGCCGCCGCTCGCGGCGCCATCGCGCAAGAGGTCAGCCCGCGATAGAGGTACGCCTCGTACTCGTTGACGACCAGCGGCGCCACACCCGCCGGTGGCACCGCGGCCGCTGGCGCTGCGGCCCGCGGGTACTTCAGATACCGCGGCCGGCCCGACGCCGTCGTCCGATAGCCATCGATGGCCCCGACGAGCCACGGCACGAGCGCCGCCACGTCCGCGGTCCCCGTCTCGGTGCACGCCAGATGCAGCGCGAAGCCGAGGTCGTACGAACGCGCCGCGAGCTTCAACTCGGCGCGTAAGCTCGGGAACGCGCGCAGCTCGCCCGCCGGCCCGCGAAAGTCAACGAGGTGCCCCCGCACCGCCGGCCAGTCGAAGCGCGCGGCGAGCCGCCCGCCATGCTCGATGTACGCGCGGATGCCGGCGATCACGTAGCCGGCGTGCGGCAGGTCGTTGGGCAGCGCCTGCTGCACCGAGTAGTGCCAGAACCAGTGGCCGCTGCCCGGCGCCTGCTGACGGTGCTTCAGCAGCGCGGCCATCGTCGCGTCGGCGGCCGCGAGGTAACGCTCGCGCTCGCGGTGGTCGGCGACCGCCAGGCTCGCGCGCTGCAACTGCCCGGCCAGGTAGGCGGCGGGGTTGAACGTGTCGTAGCGGCGGTCGGCCGCGGCCAGCGAGTACGGCGCCATGCCCGAAGGCGACGCGTGGCGCGCATCGAGGTACGGCGCCAGCGCCGCGTGCACGGTCGCGCGGATGCGCGCGCGCGGCGCGTCGGCATCGCGGTCGGCCCAGGTCAACAGCGCATCGACGACGATCGCGGTGGAGATCGTGTACTGGGTGTGCGCCGGGTTGACGCTGCCGTCGTCGTAGGCGTCCCAGGCGACCGGCAGGCCCCAGCCGACGACGCCGTCGCGGTTGCTGTCGGCGTTGGCGAGCAGCCACTGGCCGGCGGTCCGCGCGAGATCGGCCTCGCCAGCACGCCAGCGGCGGCCGCGCCGGTCGAGTTCGGCCAGCAGCACCATCGCGTACGACTTCGGCACGTCGCCCTCGGCGTGGCCGGGGTAGTCGGTGGTGCCATGGCCGGGCCGACTGGCCGGCAGCGCGGCGTGGATCTCCGAGGCCGCCCTCGTGATGCGCGCGAGCAGCGCCGCGTCGAGTCCCTGCGCGGGCGCAGGGCCGGCCCAGGCCGCCAGGTTCGCCAGCCCCACGAGGCCCGCGACCCTCGTGACCCTCGTGAATCTCGCGAATATCGCGGATACCGCGAACATCGCGAGTCTCGCGATCGCCGCGACGAAGCCGACGCTCGCCGCGCGTGCGGCCAGGCCGATCATCATCGGCCGGACTCCGCCAGCTGCGCGCGCGACAACGCCATCTCCTCGAGCAGCCATTGCCTGAGCGCCTGCAGCGCCGGCAGCTCCGCGTGCTGCGGCGGGTAGACGAACCAGTACGGCGCCGGTTCCACGTCGGCCAGCGTGAGCGGCGACAGGCGCACGAGCCGGCCGGCCTGCAGCGCGTCGGCGGCGAGAAGTTCGCTCGCCAGCGCCACGCCGAGATCCTGCTCGGCGGCCTGCAGCAACAGGCCCGCGTCGTTGAACTCGGCCACCGTCTTGCCGCGCAGCTTGCAGCCGCACAGCGAGAGGAACGCGCTCCACTTCTCGGCGTGCCCGAGCAGCGGCTCGGCGGCCAACGCCGCGTGGTCGCCGAAGCGCACATGCGCGGCGCGCGCCGGCGCGCCGACGGCCACGAAGCGCGACGTGCCGAGCTGCTCGCCCACGAGCCCGCGCCACGGCCCGGTGCCGGCGCGCACCGCGGCATGGAAACCTTCGCGCGGCAGATCGGCCAGCGCCTGTGACGCGTGCAGCTCGAGCGTGATGCCCGGGTGCCGCTCGCGCCAGCGCGCCATGCGCGGCAGGAGCCACCGTTGCGCGAACGAGGGCAGCACCGTGACGCGCAGCGTCTGCACCTTGCCCTCGGCGGCCAGCGTCGCGGCGCGCACGCCTTCGTCGATGAGGTCCAGCGCCGCCTCGACCGAGCGCCTGAGCGCCGCGCCGGCCGCGTTCAACGCCAGGCTGCGGCCACGCCGCTCGAAGAGGGCAAAGCCCAGCTGCTGCTCGAGCTGGCGCATCTGCTGGCTGACGGCGCTGTGCGTCAGATGCAGCCGCTCGGCGGTGGCGCGCAGGTTCTCGGTGCGCGCCGCCTCGCGGAAGGTGGGCAAGGTCGAAAGGGGAACGCGGCTCATCGCTTGTCGGGCGTGTGGTCGGTGGCTGGTAAGTCCGGCTGCACACGAAGGCGACGAATCATCGCTTCCCCGCTGAAGCTGCGCAACCTAGATTACCAGTCGCCGACACCTTGCTTCGTTCGCCAGGAGCCCGATGTGAACACCGCCGTTGTTTCCTGCCGCCCCGGCCCGGCCATCGCCGCGCCGCCGATCCGCCTGCACCGGCCACTGTGGCAGCGGCTCGGGCGGGCCGCCGAGGCGCTGTGGCGCGAGGCGCGGCAGCGCCGGCGCACCGCGGCGCGCGAGCGCGCGACGCGGCGCGTGCTGGCGACGCTGGACACGCGCACGCTGTGCGACCTGGGTCTGAGCGAGTTTGCGCCGCCTCCGCTGCGGCTGAGCGACCTGGAGATCGAGCGGATGCGCTGGTAGGGGTGCGTCGGGCGCCGCCGCAGCGCGGCGGCGCGCACCGCGGCGTCGCGCGCGCTACACCCGCGACGTCGCCAGCCCCACCGTGCTGCGCAGCCGCTCGAGCAGCCTGGGCGCAATCTGCGCCAGCGGCAGCACCTCGTCGGCGGCGCCGTGCGCGATGGCTTCGCGCGGCATGCCGAAGACGACGCAGCTCGCTTCGTCCTGGCAGATGTTCCAGCTGCCGGCGTCGCGCATCTTGCGCATCGCCGCGGCGCCGTCGGCGCCCATGCCGGTGAGCATGACGCCGATCGCGTTGCGGCCGACGATGCGCGCGGCCGACTCGAACAGCACTTCGACCGACGGTTTGTGCCGGTTCACCGGCTCGCCGTCGAAGACGCGCGCGATGTAGTTCGCGCCCGAGCGCTCGACCGCGAGGTGGCGGCCGCCGGGCGCGATGTAGGCGTGCCCGGGCAGGATGCGTTCGCCGTCCTGCGCCTCGGCCACCGCCACCCTGCACAGCCCGTCGAGCCGGCTCGCGTAGCTGCGCGTGAAGCCGGGCGGCATGTGCTGCGTGATCAGCACCGCCGGCGCGTCGGCGGGCAGTTGCATCAGCACTTCGCGTGTCGCCTCGGTGCCGCCGGTGGAGGCGCCGATGAAGACGAGTTTTTCGGTCGACAGGCGGCCGAGGAGGCCGCCGCTGCTGCCGGCCGCGGCGTGCGGTGCGGCGCGGCGAGCCGCGCCGGCAGTGTCATCACTCGCGCCCGCAGCCCCATCGCCGGGGTGACCGCCCGCCGCGCCGGGCCCCGCCGGCGGCGGCGCCACGTGCCGCTGCACGCGCGCGCGCGCCGCGATGCGGATCTTCTCGGTGATCTCGGCGCCGAGCTGGCGCAGGCCGTCGCTGATGCCGATCTTCGGCTTGGCGACGAAGTCCACCGCGCCCAGCTCGAGCGCGCGCAGCGTCACCTCGGCGCCACGCTCGGTGAGCGTCGAGACCATCACCACGGGCATCGGCCTCAAGCGCATCAGCCGGGCCAGGAAGTCCAGGCCATCCATGCGCGGCATCTCGACATCGAGCGTGATCACGTCGGGGTTCAGGTTGCGGATCATCTCGCGCGCCACCAGCGGGTCGGCGGCGGCGCCGACACACTGCATGTCCGGCTGCCGGTTGACGATCTCGGTGAGCAGGCTGCGCACCAACGCTGAATCGTCCACCACCACCACGCGCGTCTTCATCGATGCTCTCGTTGTCCGGTTTCTTCTTGTTGAGGCTCAGAACAGGTCGATCGTGCCGCCGGCCGCCGCCGTGCTGCCGCCGCCCAGGCGCTGCGCGGCGCTGCGTTCCTGCGCCAGCAGCGCGTCGGTGTTGGCGCTGGCCAGGCGCTTGACCATCGCCTTGCCGCTGGCCGGCAGGTAACACACCTTGCGCGGGTACACGTCCTGCACGTCCTTGCTGACGACGGTGATGCGCTCGGTGCGCAGGTACTCGAGCACGAACTTCGTGTTGCGCTCGCCGACGTTCAGGCTCGTCATGCCGCTGATGACGGCGCCGCCGCCGAAGACCTTGGCCTCCATCGTCGAGCGGTTGGCGCCGCGCTTGACGAGCTCGCCGATCAACTGGTCCATCGCGAACGAGCCATAGCGCCCGCTCGCGTCGCCGACGCCGCCTTCGCCGGCATCGGGCAGCAGGAAGTGGTTCATGCCGCCGACGCGCCGCTCGCGGTCCCACAGACACGCGGCGATGCACGAGCCGAGCGTCGTCATCACGAGCACGTCTTCGTCGTGCACGAAGAACTCGCCCGGCAGCACCTTCACCGCTTCCTTGCCGAAGTGCGCGTCCCAGTAGAAGAACGACGCCTCGCCGGGCCGGCGCGTGCGCGAGCGCAGGCGCTCGAGGCGCGCTTGCTGCTGGGCCGCCGGTGTCGCGGTGGTTGCGCCGGAGGCGGGGGAGGCGAGGGCGGTGGCCATGCGGATGTCGTGCGCGTTCGAAGCGTGGCCTCAGGCGCGCTCGTAGACCGTCTTGCCGCGCAAGCGGAACAACTCGCGCGCGTCGCTGAAGTTCTCGGAGTGCCCCACGTACAAGAGGCCACCGGGCTTCAGCACGCCGTGCATGTGCTTGAGCACTCGGCGCTGCGTCGGCGCGTCGAAGTAGATCATCACGTTGCGGCAGAAGATCACGTCGAACGGCTGCCCCAGGCGCGACCAGTCGCCGGTGACGAGGTTGAAGGCCGAAAAGCGCACGAGCCGCGCGAGTTCCGGCCGCACGCGGATGCGCCCGCTGTTGGGGCCCGTGCCGCGCTGGAAGCCCGCGCGCAGGCGCTGTTCGGTGAGGCCACGCGCGTCGGCGGCGTAGACGCCCCGCTCGGCGGTGGCGAGCACCTGCGTGTCGATGTCGGTGGCGAGGATCTCCACGCGCGCCGAGGCGCCCAGCGCTTCCAGCGCCGTCAGCGCGATCGAGTACGGCTCCTCGCCGGTGCTGGCAGCGCTGCACCACACGCGCAGCGGCTGCGCGCCGAGGGCGGCGCGCGCGCGCAGGTCCTCGGCGAGCGCCGGGAAGTGGTGCTCCTCGCGGAAGAACGACGTGAGGTTGGTCGTCAGGCAGTTGATGAACTGCTGCACCTCGGCCTCGGCCGCCGGGCCGCCGGCGGCCACCGTGCGCTCGAACTGCTGCAGATAGTTCGTGAAGCTCGCCTGGCCGGTCTCGCGCAGCCGGCGCGCCAGGCGCCCGTAGACCATCGCTTCCTTGCCGTCGGCGAGGTGGATGCCGGCGTGGCGGTGGATGAGGCGGCGCACGAGGTCGAAGTCGCCGCGCGTCATCACGAACTCGTTGTCGCCTGCGGCCGCGCCCGGGGCAGCGGCGCCGACAGGCCCGGCCAGGGTCGATGGGGCGAGGGCGGTGGGTTCGGGCATGGTGGCGTTGAAGACGTGACGGATCGGCAGCGCACCTGCGTGCCCCGCTGCTGTTTTCGGCCGGATCGGCGGCGATTCAAGGGTCGAACTGGGGTTGCATTCGGGCGCAGTTCCGCGCCGGGCGCGCCTAATGCCGCTGCTAGAGTCGGTTTCTCGACGGTGCGCTGATCCCAGCGTATGGCCCCAGCGTCAACCGACTCGACCATCGTCTTGCTCTTGAAGAGCCCATCCTCACCGCCGCCGCCCGGCCCGCTCCAGCTCGAGCAGGCCCTGCAATTGCTCGCCCAGTCCGGCCGCGAGCCGCCGGCGGGCGCCCCTGGCAGCGCGCCGTGGGTGCAGGGGCTGATCGATGCGCTCGTCGAGCTTTCGAGCCGCGACGCGCTGACGGGCCTGGCCAACCGCCGCGCCTTCGAGCTGGCGCTGGCGCGCGAGGCCGACCGCGTGGCGCGCAGCGGCGAGCCCGCGCTGCTGCTGGTGCTGGACATCGACCACTTCAAGCGCGTCAACGACACGCACGGCCACGCCGCCGGCGACGAGGTGATCCGCGCCGTCGCGCTGGCGCTCATCGACAGCGTGCGCCCGATGGACCTGGTGGCGCGCATCGGCGGCGAGGAGTTCGCGATCATCCTGCCCAACTGCGGCAGCGCCTTCGGGCAGACGGTGGCCGAGCGCGTGCGCCGGCGCATCGAGTCGACGCCGGTGCAGGTGTCGCCGATGCTGCAGATTCCGGTCACGGCCAGCGTCGGCGGCGCCTTCGCGCCGCAGTGGGTGCGCTGCACGCCGGGCCTGTGGCTCGAGCGCGCCGACCAGCAGCTTTATCGCGCCAAGGCGCAGGGCCGCAACCTCGTGCAGCTCGAGCCGGCGGCGATCTCGGTCGTCAGCAACGAAGAAAAGCGCCTGCTGTTCGACACCTTCCCGATGACGGACCACGAATGAGCTTCGCCCCGAGCGCCGATTCGCCCGCCGCGCCGGCCTCGCAGGCCGGTCCGGCATCTGCCGGCGTACCGATGCCGCACATCATCGCCGTCACCAGCGGCAAGGGCGGCGTCGGCAAGACGTTCGTCTCGGCCAACCTTGCCGCGGCGCTGGCGCGTGGCGGGCGGCGGGTGCTCGTGCTCGACGCCGACCTGGGCCTGGCGAACCTCGATGTCGTGCTGAACCTGTTCCCGAAGATCACGCTGCACGACGTGTTCACCGGCAAGCACACGCTCGAAGAAGCCATCCTGCCGGCGCCGGGCAACTTCTCGGTGCTGCTCGCGGGCTCGGGCATGGTCGAGTACTCGCGCATGACGGCCGAGGTGCGCGAGCAACTGCAAAAGCTCGTCGCCGAGGTGGCGCCGAAGTTCGACCACGTGCTGCTCGACACGGGCGCCGGCATCTCCGACGTCGTGCTCTACACCGTGTCGCTCGCCGCCGAGGTGCTGGTGGTGGTGACGCCCGAGCCGACCTCGCTGACCGACGCCTACGCGACGATCAAGGTGCTCGCGACGACGCAGGGCCGCCGCCGCGTGCAACTGCTCGTCAACCAGGCGCGCCGGCCGGGCGAAGGCCGGGCTGTGCGCGCGCAGCTGCAGCAGGTCGTCGACCGCTACGTCAACCCGGCGCTCGAGCCGGGCAGTGCGGTGCGGCTGGATCTGTTGGGTGAAGTGCCGGTCGACCCCGCCGTGCGCGAGGCCGTGCTGCGCCGCCAGCTGTTGATGGAGACGATGCCCGGCACCGCCGCGGCGATCGCTCTCGTGCACGCCGCGGCCAGAATGTCGGCGTGAACGAAGGCGGTTTATCGGGCAGGGCGCGAAGGGCTGCGAGGGCTGCGAGGGCAGCGAGGGCTGCAATTGCGGCGATGGCCGGCGGGCTCGCGCTCGCCGGCTGCGTCGTCGTGCCGGCAACGCGCGATGTCTACGACCCGGACTGTCGGCTGATGCGCCGCGAGGTGACGCTGGAGACGACGACGGTGGCGCAGTTCCACGGCTGTTCGGGCCGCGAGTGTTCGGCGCTCCTCGTGACGCTGGGCGTCGTCAGCGCCGCGACGCTGGTCGTCAGCGGCAGCCTTGCCGTCGTCGGCAACGTCGTCTACTGGCTCGAGCACGAGGCCAATTGCCGCGGGCGAAGGACGGGGCCGGTGAGCCCTGCCGGGCCGGCGTCACCGGCGTCGGCGCCGGCCTGATTGCCTCAGCGCCCAGACCCCCGCAACAACACGATCAACGCCCCGGCGCCGCCTTGCGGGCCGCTGGCCTGCGCGAAGGCGATCACGGCGGCGCTTTGCGCGAGCCAACGCTGCACCTTCGCCTTCAGCACCGGTGCGCGGCCCGGCGAGCCGAGGCCCTTGCCGTGCACGACGCGCAGGCAGCGCCAGCCCTGGCGCTCGGCGCCGGCGAGGAAGCCCGCGAGCGCGTCGCGCGCCTCGTCGCGGCGCAGTCCATGCAGGTCGAGCTGGCCCTGGATCGCCCATTGGCCACGCCTCAGCCGCGCCAGCACGTCGGCCGGCACGCCCTCGCGACGGAAGCCCAGGCCGTCGTCGGTGAGCAGCAGCGACTCGACATCCACCGCGTCCGACCACGCCTCGCGCAGCGCCGCCTGCTCGTCGAGTTCACGCTGGCGCGGGTGCGGCTTCGCGCGCGGCGCATCGTGCGGCCGCCGGCGATGCGGCGCCAGCGGCGTCACCGGGCCGACGGCGTCGACGAACAGGCGCCGCTCACGCTCTTCGGCGTGGCGGCGCGCCGCTTCGCGCTCGCGCGCGGCCGCCTCGTGCTGCCGCTGCGTGCGCAGTGCTTCGCCGATGGCGCCGAGCGCGGCCCAGCCGTCGCTGCCCGGCGAACCGCGGCCGCGGCTGTCGGAACTCACAAGAGCCCCCGCTCGGCGAACGACACCACCTGCCCGCGCCCGACGACGAGGTGGTCGAGCACGCGCACGTCCACCAGCTGCAGCGCCGACTTCAGCGACTGCGTGACGAACTCGTCGGCGCGCGACGGCTCGGCGAGCCCCGACG
>JADYZZ010000011.1 GCA_020852865.1 Rubrivivax sp. | reverse complement strand
TTCGGCATGGCGCTGATGTTCGGTACCGCCGGGCTGCCGCACATCCTGATGCGCTTCTTCACCGTGCCCAACGCCAAGGAGGCGCGCAAGTCGGTGCTGTGGGCCACCACCTGGATCGGCTACTTCTACATCCTGACCTTCATCATCGGCTTCGGCGCGATCATCTTCGTGCTGACCAACCCGGCCTTCCTCGACGCCAAGGGCGGGCTGCTGGGCGGCGGCAACATGGCCGCGGTGCACCTGGCCAACGCAGTGGGCGGCAACGTCTTCCTCGGCTTCATCTCGGCGGTGGCCTTCGCCACCATCCTCGCGGTGGTGGCCGGGCTCACCCTGTCGGGCGCCTCGGCGGTGTCGCACGATCTGTACTCCACCGTCGTCAAGGGCGGCAAGGCCGACAGCCGCGACGAGCTGCGCGTCTCGCGCATCACCACGGTGGCGTTGGGCATCATCGCCGTGCTGCTGGGCATCGCCTTCGAGAAGCAGAACATCGCCTTCATGGTGAGCCTGGCCTTCGCCATCGCCGCCAGCGCCAACTTCCCGGTGCTGCTGATGAGCGTGCTGTGGAAGGGCTGCACGACCCGGGGCGCGGTGATCGGCGGCTTCCTCGGGCTCCTGAGCTCGGTCGCGCTGACGGTGGTGTCGCCGGCGGTGTGGGAGGCCACGCTCGGCAATCCCAAGGGCTCGGCCTGGTTCCCGTACACGAGTCCGGCGCTGTTCTCGATGACCATCGGCTTCGTCGGCATCTGGCTGTTCAGCCTCCTCGACGGCAGCGCGCGCGCCCAGGAGGACAAGGCCGGCTTCCTGGCGCAGCAGGTGCGCTCGGAGACGGGCATCGGCGCGGCCGGCGCGTCGGGACACTGACGCCGCGCAGGCTGCCGGCGGCGGCCTGCTTCACACTCGGGGCCGCAGGCGTGTCGTCTGCGGCCCCTTTTTCCCGGATCGGTGCACGGTGCACGACGAGCGAGCGATGCCCCCGGCGATCGAACCGCAGCGCGAGATGCTGGCGCTGGCGACGGCGCGCGTGCGCGACGCCGTCGTGCGCCCCCCGTTCTTCGTCGACGGGGCGCAGGACATCGTCTCGGTGTGCCGGGCGCTGGCCGCGGCCGGCCTGACGACGGCGCTGGTGCGCGAGGCCGACGGCGCCGGCCCCGCCCGCCTGGGCATCTTCACCACCACCGACCTGCGCGACGCGCTGCTGCGCGGCACGCCGCCCGAGCGCCTGGCGGTGCGCGAGGTGGCGCGCTTCCCGGTGCTCGAGGTGCAGGCCGAGGCCGAGCTCTTCGAGGCGCTGTGGGCGATGGTGCGCCACCGCGTGCACCGCCTCGTCGTGCGCGACGGCGAGCGCGTGCTGGGCGTGCTCGGCCAGCTCGACCTCATGAACTTCGTCGCCAACCACTCGCACCTGATCGGCGTGCAGATCGAGGAGGCGGCGACGGTGGCCGAGCTGGCCGCCGCGGCCGCGCGCGTCGACGAGATGGTGCGGCTGCTGCACGGCAGCGGCATCCGCATCGCGCGCGTGACGCATCTGGTGAGCGAGCTCAACCGCCGCCTGGTCGCGCGCGCCTGGGCGCTGGCGGCTGCGCCCGAGCTGGTGCGCGGCTCGTGCCTGCTCGTGCTGGGCAGCGAAGGCCGCGGCGAGCAGATCGTCAAGACCGACCAGGACAACGCGCTCGTGCTGCGCGACGGGCTCGACGCCCGGGCGCTCGACGTGGCCGGCGCGACGGCGCGGCTTGCGGCGGCGCTGGGCGAACTCGGCTGGCCGCCCTGCCCGGGCGGCATCATGGCGAGCCGGCCTGCCTGGTGCCGGCCGCTGGCGGCCTGGCGCGAGGCGATCCGCCAATGGCTCTACGGCCACGAGCCCGAAGCGCCGATGCAGCTGGCGATCTTCGTCGACGCCACCGCGGTGGCCGGCGACGCCGCGCTGCTCGACGCGCTGCGTACCCACCTCGACCAGGCGCTCGCCGGCGCCGACGCCTTCCTGGCGCGCTTCGCCGCCGCGGCCGACCAGTTCCACGAACCCGGCGGCTGGTTCACGCGGCTGAAGACGGCGCGCGACGACAGGCCGCTCGACATCAAGAAGCTCGGCATCTTTCCGATCGTGCATGGCGTGCGCGCGCTGGCGCTGCAGCAGCGGCTGCACGTCAGCGGCACCGTGCCGCGGCTGCGCGCGCTGGTCGCCGCGGGGCAGTTCGATGCCGCCCAGGCCGACGACCTCGTCGACGCGCTGCACCTGCTGATGGGGATCCGGCTGGCGCACCAGCTGCGCCAGCGCGCGGCCGGCAGGCCCGCCGGCAACGAGGTGCGGCCGGCCGAGCTGGCCACGCTCGAGCGCGAGCCGCTGCGCGACGCGCTCGACATCGTCAAGGACTTCAGGCAATGGCTGCGCCGGCATTTCCGCTTCGACGCACTGTGACGGCCGGGTCGCCGCCGCCCGTGCCGGCCGTGCCGGCCGTGCCGACCGTGCCGTCCGTGCCGGCCGTGCCGACCGTGCCGACCGTGCCGTCCGTGCCGTCCGTGCCGTCGGCGGCGCCTGGGGGCCCGCGATGAAACGCTCGTTGCGCGTGCAACGCCTGCTGGCGCTGTTCGTCGCCGGCTGGCTGCTGCTGGACTTCCCGCTGCTCGGCATCGCGCTGGGCGGCGGCGGCCCCGAGACCACGCTGCTGGGCTGGCCAAGGCCGGCGCTGCTGCTGTTCGCGCTGTGGGCGCTCGTCATCGTCGTGCTGGCCGTGCTGATGGAGCGCGGCGGCGACGGCGAATAGCCGGCGGCGCGCCGGCGCACGAGACGGGCAATGGCGACGGCGAGCGTCCTGCCGACGCCGGCGCTCGCGCCGGTGTCGGTTCTGACGGCCTCGTTCGCCTACCTGGCTGCGCTGTTCGCCATCGCCTGGTGGGCCGACCGCCGTGCCGCCGACGGACGCTCGGTGATCGGCAACGCCTGGGTCTACGCGCTGTCGATGGGCGTGTACTGCACGGCCTGGACCTACTTCGGCAGCATCGGGCGCGCCGCGGGCGGCGGCCTGTGGTTCCTGCCGATCTACCTCGGGCCGACGCTGGCCATGGTGCTGGCCTGGCTGGTGCTGCGCAAGATGATCCGCATCGCGCGGCGCGGGCGCATCACCAGCATCGCCGACTTCGTGGCCAGCCGCTACGGCAAGAGCCGCGCGCTGGCCGCGCTGGTGACGCTGCTCGCGCTCGTGGGCGTCGTGCCCTACGTGGCGCTGCAGCTCAAGGCGGTGACGGCCGGCTACGAGCTGCTCACCGCCACGCCGGCGTCGGGCGGCACGCACGCGCTGGTCGCGCTTGCCGTGGCGCTGCTGCTGGCCGGCTTCACCATCGTCTTCGGCACGCGCCACCTCGACAACGCCGAGCGCCACGAGGGCATGGTGGCTGCCATCGCGGCCGAGTCGGTGGTCAAGCTGCTGGCGTTCCTGGCCGTGGGCGCGTTCGTCACCTGGGGCCTGTTCGGCGGCCCGGACGATCTGTTCACGCGTGCGCTGGCCGAGCCGGCGATCGCACGAGTGCTGCAGCCGCCCGCCGCCGGCTTCGCCTACGACGCCTGGTTCGCCTTGCTCGTGCTGGCGATGTTCTCGGTGATCCTGCTGCCGCGCCAGTTCCAGGTGATGGTGGTCGAGAACGTCGACGAGCGCCACGTGCGGCGCGCGGCCTGGGCCTTCCCGGCCTACCTGCTGGCGATCAACGTCTTCGTGCTGCCGATCGCCGCCGGCGGGCTGCTGTACTTCGGCCGCGGCGGCGCCGACGCCGAGACCTTCGTGCTGTCGCTGCCGCTGGCCGCCGGGGCCGGCGCGCTGGCGCTGGCGGCCTTCATCGGCGGACTGTCGGCGGCCACCGGCATGGTGATCGTCGAGGCCATCGCGATCTCGACGATGGTGTGCAACGACCTCGTGCTGCCGCTGCTGCTGCGCCTGCGGCGGCTGCAGGGGCGCGCCGACCTGACCGGCCTCGTGCTCGGCATCCGCCGCGCCGTCATCGTTGCGCTGCTGCTGCTGGGCTGGCTGTACTTCCAGGTCGCCGGCGAAGCCTACGCGCTGGTGAGCATCGGGCTCATCAGCTTCGCCGCGGTGGCGCAGTTCGCGCCGGCGCTGCTGGGCGGCATGTACTGGAAGGGCGGGCGGCGCGACGGTGCGCTCGCCGGGCTGGGCGCGGGCGCGCTGCTGTGGGCCTACACGCTGATGCTGCCCTCGATCGCCAAGAGCGGCTGGATGGATGCCGGCTTCGTCACGCATGGCCCCTTCGGGCTGGCCTGGCTGCGGCCCGAAGCGTTGTTCGGGCTCGCCGGCATGGACAACCTCACCCATGCCCTGTTCTGGAGCCTCGCCGTCAACGCCGCGCTCTATGTCGGCGTGTCGCTGGCGCGTGCGCCCAGCGCCGCCGAGGCCGGCCAGGCGCTGCAGTTCGTCGAGGCCTTCGAGCGCGCGAGCGAGGAGCGCGTGTTCTGGCGCGGCAAGGCGCGCGTCGAGGACCTGGCCGCGCTGCTGGCGCGCTTTCTCGGTGCCGAGCGCGCGCAGGCGCTGCTGGCCGGGCGCGCGGCGGGCCCGGCCGACGCCGCGCTCGTGCAGTTCGCCGAAACCCAGCTCGCCGGCGCGATCGGCAGCGCCAGCGCGCGCGTCATGGTGGCCTCGGTGGTCCAGGAGGAGCCGCTCGACCTCGACGACATCCTCGGCATCGTCGAGGAGGCCTCGGCGCTGCGCCAGCTCGCCGAGCGGCTGCAAAGCCTGGACCGACTCAAGGACGACTTCATGAGCAGCGTCACGCACGAGCTGCGCACGCCGCTGGCCAGCATCCGTGCGCTCGCCGAGCTGATGCGCGACGAGCCCGACATGGAGCCGGCGCAGCGCCAGCGCTTCCTGGCCATCGTCGTCGCCGAGGCCGAGCGGCTGACGCGCCTGGTGAATCAGGTGCTCGACATGGCCAAGATCGAGTCGGGCCACGCCGAGTGGCGCAACGCCGAGGTCGACGCGGGCGCGCTCGTCGAACAGGCGGCGGCGACGATGGCCGAAGTGCTGCGCGAGCGCGGCGTGCAGCTCGTGATCGAGCGCGCCGGTCCGGTGCCGCCGCTGCGTGCCGACCCGGACCGGCTGCTGCAGGTGCTGCTCAACCTGCTGTCCAACGCGGCGAAGTTCGCGCCCGCCGGCAGCGGCCGCGTCTGGCTGCGGCTGCATGCCGGTGCGCAGGGCATCACGGTCGAGGTCGAGGACAACGGCCCGGGCGTGCCGGCGGCCGAGCAGCAGGCCGTGTTCGAGAAGTTCCGCCAGGGCGGCGATGCGCGCAGCCGTCCGCAGGGCACCGGCCTGGGCTTGCCGATCAGCCGGCGCATCGTCGAACATTTCGGCGGGCGGCTGTGGCTGCGCTCGCCGCCGGGCCGGGGCGCCTGCTTCGGCTTCGACCTGCCGTACCGCGTGGAGGTGACCCGATCGTGACGTACAAGGTGCTGATCGCCGACGACGAGCCCAACATCGTCGTCTCGCTCGAATACCTGATGAAGCGCGAAGGCCACGCGGTGCTCGTCGCGCGCGACGGCGACGAGGCGCTGGCGCTGGCGCGCCGCGAGCGCCCCGCGCTCGTGCTGCTCGACGTGATGATGCCGGGCAAGAGCGGCTTCGAGGTCTGCCAGGCGCTGCGCGCCGACGAGGCCACCGCCGGCATCAAGGTGCTGATGCTCACCGCCAAGGGGCGCGACACCGATGTCGCGCAGGGCCTGGGCGTGGGCGCCGACGCCTACATGAGCAAACCCTTCGCCACGCGCGAGCTGGCGGCCAAGGTGAGGGAACTGCTCGGATGACGCCGCGGCCGCGCATCGACGCGCGCGCGGCGGCGGCCGCGCTGCTGCCGGCGCTGGCCTTCGGCCTCGTGCTCGCGCTCGCGGCCTGGCTGCTCGCAGCCACGCTCGAGCCGGCCGAGCGCAGCGCGGCGTGGGCGCTGGTGCAGCCGCGCCTGGCGCTGCTCGTGATGCTGTGGTTCCTCGCCGCGCTGGTCGGCGGCGCCGCACTGCACTGGGCCTGGCGGCGCTACGGCGCCGTGCCCAGCCGCCTGGCCGAGCAACTGCAGGTGCTGGCCGCGAGCGCCGACGACCGCCTGCCCGAGCCCGGCGCCGGCCGCGCCACGGCCGGCGCACGCGCGCTGGCCGCGGCGGTGAACCTGCTCGCGCGCCAGCGCCAGGCGCTGCGCCGCGAGATGGCCGAGCGCGTGGCCGAGGCCAGCCGCGCGGTCGACCAGGAGCGCGGCCGTCTGGCGGCATTGATGGCCGAGTTGAGCGAGAGCGTGGTCGTGTGCAACCTCGACGGCCGCATCCTGCTGTTCAATGCGCGCGCGCGGCTGCAGTTGCGCGCCCTGGCCGACGCCGCCGGCGCAGCGCGTCTCGGCGGCGTCGAGCCGGTGGCGCTCGGCCGTTCGATCTACGCACTGCTCGATCGCCGCCTCGTCGCGCACGCGCTCGAGGCGGTGCAGCAGCGTCTGGCGCGCGGCGCGCGCAACCCGTCGGCGCAGTTCGTCACCGGCACCGCCGGCGGCCAGCTGCTGCGCGTGCAGCTTGCACCGGTGCGCGCGATCGGCGCCGCGCGCAAGGACGGCGCAGGCGGCACCGACGGCGCAGGCGGCGCGGACGGCGAGCGCGACGCCGCGCCGGCCGAGGCGGCGCAGGCAGCGGCGCCGCTCGACGGCTTCGTGCTCATGCTCGACAACATCACGCGCGAAATCGCCGAGGCCGACGGGCGCGAGCGGCTGCTGCATCGCCTCACCGAGGGCACGCGCAGTTCGGCGGGCAACTTGCAGGCGGCGGTCGAACTGCTCGACGATCCGCAGCTCGACGCGCCGACGCGCGAGCGCTTCCTCGGCGTCATCCGCGACGAGATCGGCGCGCTCGTGCGGCGCGTCAACGAAGCGGCGGCGGCGAGCGCCGCCGCGCTCGAGACGCGCTGGCCGCTCGAGGACATGCTCGGCGCCGACTTCGCCGCCGCCGCAGCGCGGCGCATCGAGGCGGCGTGCGGCAGCCGCGTGCAGCCGGCCGGCATCGAGCCCGACCTGTGGCTGCGCGTCGAGAGCTATTCGCTGCTGCAGGCGCTGCTGCACCTGGCCCTGCGCCTCGAGCAGGGCTGGGGGCCGATGCGCCTGCAGATCCGCCTGGCGCCGGCGGCGCAGGCCGCCGAGCGCGCCCAGCTCGACCTCGTGTTCCCGCTGCAGCCCGTGAGCACCGAGACCGTCGTCGCCTGGGAGACCGAGCCGCTGGACGGCGGCTCGGGCCCGGGCGCGGCGACGCTGCGCGACGTCGTGCAGCGCCACGGCGGTGCCTTCTGGTTCGAGCGCGAGCGCGCGTCCCAGCGTGCCTTCTTCCGCTTTCTCGTGCCGCTGGCGGCGACGAGCGCGCCGCTCGAGGCCGGCGCCGTCGTGCGCCCGGGCAGCCGGCCCGAGTTCTACGACTTCGATCTCTTCTCGCGTCCGGCGCCGGCCGCCGGCGAGCTCGGCGCGCGCCGCCTGGTCGAGCTGACCTTCACCGTGTTCGACACCGAGACGACGGGCCTGGAGCCTTCGGCCGGCGACAAGATCATCCAGATCGGCGCCGTGCGCATCGACGCGGGCAAGCTGCGCCGCCACGACAGCTTCGAGCAGCTCGTCGACCCCGAGCGCGATCTGCCGCAGGCCGGCATCGCGATCCACGGCATCCGCGCGGAGATGCTGGCAGGTCAGCCGAAGATCGCGGCCGTGCTCGCCGCGTTCGGCGCCTTCGCCGCCGACAGCGTGCTGGTGGCGCACAACGCGGCGTTCGACATGCGCTTCCTGCAGCTCGAGGAGGCGGCCAGCGGCGTGCGCTTCGACATGCCGGTGCTCGACACCTTGCTGCTGTCGGCGCTGCTGCATCCGCACCAGGAAAGCCATCGCCTGGAGGCGATCGCCGAGCGCCTGGGCGTGCCGGTGCTCGGGCGGCACACGGCGCTGGGCGACGCCATCGTCACGGCCGAGGTGTTCCTGAAGATGATCCCGCTGCTCGAGGCGGCGGGCATCGGCACGCTGGCGCAGGCGCTCGAGGCCTCGCGCCGGACCTATCTCGCGCGCCTGAGCTACTGAACGCGCACCGGAGCCGGGCGAGGCTGCCGCCGCACGCTGCACCGACGATGTTCCTCGACGCACTCTGGGTCGGCGTGGCGATCGCCGCGCCGGTCGGGCCGATCGGGCTGCTGGTGATCCAGCGCACGCTGCGCCACGGCCGCATGCTCGGCCTCGCCACCGGTCTCGGCGCGGCGCTGGCCGATGCGCTGTACGGCGCCGTCGGCGCGTTCGGCGTCACGAGCGCGATCCGCGCGCTGCACTCGCTGCGCGTGCCGCTGGCGCTGGCCGGCGGCGCCTTCTTGCTGTGGCTGGCCTGGCGCACCTGGCGCGGCGCGCAGCCCGGGCAGGCGGCGCAGGTGGCCGAGCGGCCGGGCCTGGCCGGCGCTTTCGTCGGCACGCTGCTGCTCACGCTGTCGAACCCGGCGACGATCTTCGCCTTCGCCGCCGTCTTCGGCGCGCTGGGCGCGCGCGCCGACGCGGCCGCACCGGGCTCGGCGTGGACGATGATCGCCGGCGTCGCGGCCGGCTCGGCGCTGTGGTGGCTCGTGCTCGCCAGCGCCGTGGACGCGCTGCGCCGGCACTTCGACCTGCGCGCGCTGCGCCTCGTCAACCGCGTGTCGGCGCTGGCGCTTGCGGCCTTTGCGCTGTGGCAGTGGCTGGGGCTCGTGCGCGCGTAGACTGCGCGGCCGTGCAGAAGAGGAAACAGCGATGGCGCAAGCGCACGACCGCGTCGCGGTGATCACCGGCGCGGGCAGCGGCATCGGCCGCGCCACCGCGAACCTGATGGTGCGCGACGGCTGGCTGGTCGTGTTCGCCGGACGCCGCCTCGAGGCGCTGCGTCAGTCGATCGCGATGTGCGACGACCCGTTCGGCGACATCGCGCGCCGCGCCGTCGCCGTGCCCACCGACGTCACGCGGCCCGACTCGGTGGCGGCGCTGTTCGACTTCGTGCGCGCGCGCCACGGCCGGCTCGACTTCCTGTTCAACAACGCCGGCGTGCATGCCGGCGGCGTGCCGCTGGAGGAGCTGCGCATCGAGCAGTGGCGCGCCGCGCTCGACGTCCATCTCACCGGCGCCTTCCTGTGCACGCAGCAGGCCTTCCGCATGATGAAGGCGCAGGAGCCGCGCGGCGGACGCATCGTCAACAACGGCTCGGTCGCGGCGCAGGTGCCGCGACCGCACGCGGCGGCCTGCGCCGCCAGCAAGCATGGCCTGAGCGGACTCACGAAGGCCGCCGCGCTCGACGGCCGCGCCTTCGCCATCGCGGTGGGCCAGATCGACATCGGCAACGCCGTCACCGAGACCGCCGCCGCGCTCGACGCGGGCCTGCCGCAGGCCGACGGCGGCCTGCGCGCCGAGCCCTTCATCGACGTCGACCATGTCGCGGCCGCGGTGCTGCACATGGCCAACCTGCCGCTCGAGGCGAACGTGCTGTCGATGACGGTGATGGCGACGCAGATGCCGCTGGTCGGGCGCGGCTGAGAGCCTGCGCCGACCGAATCGCGGACAGGAGTCGCATCCACACAAGCTCGGGGCCGCAGCGGCGGGCCGGCTGCCGCCGGCTACGACATCGACGCCGAGGTCGGCACCGCCGGCCGGTCGCCGGCGCGGACCGAGCGTCCCGTGTACAGCCGCGGCGGCTGGGCCGGGGCCGCGGCCACGGGTGCGCTGCCCGCGCGTGCGGCGAGCTGCAGCTCGTGCGCCGGCGCCGTGGCCAGCGTGTTCACCGCCGCCAGTGTGGCGAGGGTGGCGAGGACGGCGAGCGCGAAGGCGCTGCGCCGGAACTTGTCCGTGAGTGCGGGTGCGCGGGTCATGGTCATCTCCAGGGTTCGGGCTGCGTGATGCGATGCCTGCACTGTAGGCAGCGGCCCGCGCGTGGGCGAGCGGCTTGCGACGAACCGCCGCGCGGCGGCGACGAAGCGCCGGCCGCGCCGATGGGAGGCCTGCGCGGCGGCTGCCGCGCGGGTCAGCGGCTGCCGCGGCGTCGTCGGCGCTGCGCCAGGCGCTGCCCCGCCTGCGGCGCGCCTATGCGAACAGCGCCCGGTGCTGCGCGCGCAGCAGGTTCTTCTGCACCTTGCCCATCGCGTTGCGCGGCAGCTCGGGCACGACGAAGACCTGCCGGGGCACCTTGAAATGCGCGATCCGCACCTTCAGCGCGGCGACGATGGCCGCACCGTCGAGCGTGGCCCCGGCCCTGGGCACCACCGCCGCCACGCCGACCTCGCCGAAGTCGGGGTGCGGCACGCCGACGACGGCGCTCTCGGCCACGCCTTCGAGCTGGTTGATGCAGCCCTCGACCTCGGCCGGGTAGACGTTGTAGCCGCCGCTGATGATGAGATCCTTGCTGCGCCCGACGATCGTCACCCAGCCGTCGGCGTCGACGCGGCCGACGTCTCCGGTCTTGAACCACAGGTCGGGCGTGAACTCCTCGGCCGTCTTCTCGGGCATGCGCCAGTAGCCCATGAAGACATTGGGGCCCTTGACCTCGATGCCGCCGGTCTCGTCGCTCGCCACCGGCAGGCCGCGCTCGTCGCGGACGCGCAACTGCACGCCCGGCAGCGGCGGACCCACCGTGCCGCGGCGCCGGCCTTCTTCGGGCCGGTACGGGTTGGAGGTGAGCATCACGGTCTCGCTCATGCCGTAGCGCTCGAGCAGGGTGTGGCCGGTGCGCTCGCGCCAGGCGTCGAAGGTCTCGGCGAGCAGCGGCGCCGAGCCCGAGACGAACAGGCGCATGTGCGCGCAGGCCGCGCGCGCGAGCGCGGGCTCGGCCAGCATGCGCGTGTACAGCGTGGGCACGCCCATGAACACCGTCGCCTCGCTCAGGCGCGCGATCACGCCGGCGGCGTCGAACCGGCCGAACCACAGCATCTTCGCGCCCGCCAGCAGCGCGCCGTGCACGGCGACGAACAGGCCGTGCACGTGGAAGATCGGCAGCGCGTGAATCAGCGTGTCGCTGCCGCGCGGCTGCGCCGCCCAGCCCCAGGCCTCGTGCAGCACCTCGGCGTTGGACCGCAGGTTGCGGTGCGTGAGCATCGCGCCCTTGCTGCGCCCGGTGGTGCCGCTGGTGTAGAGGATGGCCGCCAGGTCGTCGGGCTGCCGCGGGGCGGGTTCGTGGCGGTCGCTCTGGTAGGCGGCGCGGTCGAGCAGCGTGCCGCGGCGCTCGGCGTCGAGCGTGTAGACATGGCGCGTGCCGGCGGCAAAGGCGATGCGGCTCACCCAGCCGAAGGCGTGCGGGCTGCACACCACCACGGCCGGCTCGGCGTTGCCGACGAAGTACTCGATCTCGGCGGCCTGGTAGGCGGTGTTGAGCGGCAGGTAGACGTGGCCGGCGCGCAGCACCGCGAGGTACAGCATCAGGGCCTCGACGCTCTTGTCGACCTGCACGGCGATGCGCGAGTCGGGCGGCAGCCCGAGCGAGGCGAGCAAGTTGGCGAGCATCGCCGTGCCGCGTTCGAGGTCGCGCCAGGTGTATTGCAGCGGGCGCGGCGTGTCGCAGGTCTCGATCGCGGTGGCGTCCAGCGTGTCGGGAAACGCCGCGCGCAGCGCGACGTACAGGTTGGCATTGGACTGGGCATCCATCGCGGCAGCTCGGGCTTGGTTCCTGGGTCTCGTTGCGGTTCTCGCGGCCGGCGGCGGCGCAGCCGGGTGTGCCGATGTTGCCACGCGGCCGCAGCCGCCGCGGGCTGGCTACTCGATCGTCTTGACCAGCTCGCCGTCCCGGGGCAGGGCCTGGCCGCTGTATACGCCGTTGAGCAGCCGCAGCTGCTGCTCGGGCAGCTCGGTGACGGGCGCGTTGCGCGCCAGCTGCGCGAAGCCGCCCGGCGGCAGCGGCACGAGCCGCACGCGCCAGGGCCGCGCCAGCGCCCGGTCGGCCGCGCCGAGCGCGCGAAAACTCAGCTCGGCCTCGCGCATCGCGCTGCGCGCGCGCTCGCGTGCCGCCGCGTCGCGTCCGATGTGGGCGAGCAGGAACACCTGCCCGCGCGGCCCGTCGGCGATGGTCGCCTCGAGCGCGCCGACGCGGCCCTGGGCATCGCGCCGCAGGCCGTTGTAGTAGGTCGCGTTCAGGCGCCCGCCGAGCGTGAGGCGCTCGCTGCGGCCCTCGGTGGCGCCGAGCGCCTGGCGCAGGATCGCCTGGTGGTCGGTTCCGGTCTTGCCGAGCACCGCGGGCGGCACCGGCTGCAGCAGCAGCGCCGCGTCGCGCGCCGCGTTGACGAGCGTCACCTGCTGCGCCTCGTTGACGATCGCCCAGCCCTCGGGCGCCGTGATCGCGATGCCCAGCGGCTCGTGCAGGAACTGCCGGCCGCGCACCACGCCCTGCTCGCGGCCGTCGCCGAAGCCGATGCCGTCGATGGCCTTCAGGTAGCGCAGCCGGCCGTCGTCGACGGCGCCCGGCTGCGCGGCTTTCAGCCGCGCCGCGGCGGCGCGGATCTCGGCCAGGCGCTGGTCGTTGCTCGGGTGCGAGGCCAGCCAGCCCGGCTCGGCCGGCGGGGCCCGGCCGGCCGCCCTGGCGGCGTCGGCGGCGTAGCGCTCCTGGTCCTTCAGCACCTGGATCACGTCGACCATGCGCTGCGGGTCATAGTGCGTGCGCGCCAGGTACTCGGCGCCGAGCTGGTCGGCCTGCAGCTCCTGTTCGCGCCCATAGCGGGCGATGAAGCCGGCGGCGCCGGTCTGCGCGATGTCGCCCGCCGCCTGCGTGAGTCCGCGCACGCCGGTGGCGGCCTCGACCACGGCACCGAGCACCGTGGCGCCGAGCACGGCCCAGCCGGCGCGCGCCTGGCTGGTGGCGCGCTGCGCGCCGTGGCGCGCCGTGACATGGCCGATCTCGTGGCCCACGACGCCGGCCAGCTCGGCCTCGCTGTCGAGGTAGGCCAGGATGCCGCGCGTGACGTAGACGTAGCCGCCGGGCAGCGCGAAGGCGTTGACCTCGGGGCTGTCGAGCACGGTGAAGGTCCACTTCAGGCTGGCGCGATGCGACTGCGCGGCCAGCTTCTGGCCGACGCCGTTGACATAGGCCTGCAGCGCCGGGCTGTCGACCACGGCGTATTCCTTCAGCACCTCCTGGTGCGCCTTGGCGCCTTCGGCGATCTCGGCGCGCTCGTCCATCACCGTGAGCTCGCGCTCGCCGGTCACGGGGTTGGTCACGCTGGCGCAGGCGACGAGCCACAGCGCCAGCAGCATGGAAAGCAGGCGCGCCGGCCGCAGCGGCCGGCGCAGGCGGGTCGGGTTCACGCCCCGAGGGTAACGCAAGCGCTGCCGGCTGCCCGGCCCGCGGTCGCCGCGCGGCCTCTCGAGGAACAGGAATATCAAACGGTCACGGCATAGCGGAAGGTGGCGGTTCCTTCAAGAACACCGGACCCGCCTGGCGGGCTTGAAATGCTCAGAGCTGGTTGAGGTCGCGCAGCGAGCGCATGACTTCGCCGAAGCCCCGATCGGTCTCGCGCAGCGCGGCGAACAGCGTGTGCGAGTCCTCGAGCATGGCGGCCAGGCGCGCCCGGCCGGCCTCGAGATCGGCCTGGGCGTCCTGCGACACGCGGCCATGGCCGGGCAGCAGCGCGTCGATGCGCAGCCGCTGCAGCCGCTCGAGCGAGCCGATGTAGTCGCTCGTGTTGCCCGACAACAGCACGCCGCCGACCACGCCCCCGGCCATGATGGTGTCGCCGGCGACGAGCACCCGGCGCTGCGGCACGTACAGGCATACCGAGCCCGAGCAATGCCCCGGTGTGTGCACCACTTCGAGCGTGAGGCCGCCGAGTTCGACCGCCGTGCCCTCGGCGCAGCACAGATCCACCTGGAACGGCCGGGCGGCCTCGGCGAAGGCTTTGGTCATGAGCGAGAAGTCGTCGGCCAGCGCGAGCTTGTTGGCCGCCTGCGCGTGCGCGGCGACCAGGCATTGCGCGGCGAAGAAGGGCGCGCCGCCGGCGTGGTCGATGTGCTCGTGCGTCAGTACCAGCAAGTCCACGTGACGCGGCGCCAGGCCCAGCGTCGCCAGGCAGGCCTCGAGGTAGGCGGTGGTGGTCGGCAGGCCGCTGTCGACCAGCGCGATGCGCCGCCGCCCCTTGAACAGGTAGCTGTGCGCGCTGCGCTGCGCGCCGACGAACTGCCACACGCCGCCGGCCAGCTCGTGCACGCGCGGGGTCTCGGCGCTGCTCATCGCGTCCTGCCTTCCATGCGGCGCGCCAGTGCGCGCATCACCGTGAGGGCGAAGGCCGGCTGCTGGCCCACCAGGTAGACGAAGCGGGGCTTGTCGATCTCGACCAGCACGGTCGGCGTGCGGACGGCCACGGCACTCGCGGTGCGCCTGCCTTCCTCGAGCAGCGCGATCTCGCCGAACGACTGGCCCGGACCGAGCGTGTTGAGCGTGCGTCGCTGCTCGCCCTCGCCGGTGTGGATGCGCACCTCGCCTTCGAGCACGACGTACATGCAGCGCCCGGCGCCGCCTTCCTCGAAGACGAGTTCGCCGCAGGCGCAGCGGCGCGTGAAGCGCTGCAGGTCGCGCCGCGGCGGCGGCGCGCCGGGAGCGTCGCGCGCGACGGAGTCGGCGCAAGCGCCGGCAGCAGCGCTGTCGCCGGGGGATGCGGCGGGGAGGGCGTCCGGGTCGTGGCTCATGGCGGCGGCGGTGTTCGAGCGGGCGGGGCGATGGGGGCGCGGCGGGTGCGCTTCAGTACGTCGTCGGCAGGCGCAGTCCGGGGCGCGCGGCGCGCACATGGTCCCAGGCCGCACGCGCGTCGTCGGCAAAGCCGGCGGATTCGAGCGCCCTCGCGTAGAGCACCCATTGCGATGCCGGCGCGTCGGTTTCGGGGCGCAGCGCGGCCCATTGCTGCTGCGTCGCTGCGTCGGCCACGCTGAAGGCGGCGAAGGCGCGTGCGCCCTGGCGCGGCCCCGCTTCGACCTCCACCGACCAGGCGTAGCTCATGCCCGGCTGCGTGCGCCGCGGCGCCGGCAGCACGAGGGGCGAGCCGTCGACCCGGGCCTCGACCAGCGCCTGGCCCTCGGCCGTGGCCAGCGTGACCTTGTAGCGTGAGCCCTCGCCCGCGCTCGCCCAGCGCAGCGCCGGCGGCGCCGCGAGCAGACGGGTGGCGTCGGGCCAGGGCGCGAGGTCGACGGCGCCGGACACGCGCATCGCCGCGCCGCCGGCGGCCAGCCGTGCACCGGCCGCGGCCGGCGGACGCAGCGCCGGCACCACGACCGGCAGCGGCTCGGGCGCTGCGCCCTGCAGCGTGGCGATCGCGTCGCCGTGCAGCGCCCAGCGCCCCGGGCCGCGCAGCAGGAACTGGCGACCGCTGTCGTCGAAGACGAGCGTCGCGTGGGCGCCGGCAGCGAGCACCAGGCGCTCGCCCGGCGCCAGTGCCTCGAACAGCGTGAGCGCGCTGCCGCCGCGCGCGCCGCCGCGCTCGGCTCGCCCGGCGACGTCGATCAAGCGTGCGCCGGCCACGGCGGTCCCGGCGGCGGCCCAGGCGGCGAAGACGAATGCAGACAGGATCCTCGTGCGGTACCTCATGCGACACCCCATGCGACGGCTCGTCATGCAAGCGCTCGTGCGAACCGCCTTGCGGCGCTGCGCGGGGCCGCTCATGCCGCCGCCGCGTTCACCGTGCCGTCAGGCCATCCGTCCGGCCAGGTGAGCGCGCAGCAGCGCACCGGCGCATGCCCGCGCAGCTCGATCTCGCCCAGTTCGCGGATCTGCGCCTCGCCGGCGCGCAGCCGGGTTGCCGCCTCGGTGCTGACGACCGCCTGCGCGCGCTGCGGCCGGCATTGGTCCTGCAGCCGCGCGGCGACATTGACGGCGTCGCCGATCGCCGTGTAGTCGTGGCGCTGGCGGCTGCCCACCTGGCCGGCCACGGCCTCGCCGCAGGCGATGCCGATGCCCATCTCGAGCGCCGGCCGGCCCTCGCTGCGGAGTTGCCGGTTCAGCGCCGTCAGCGCGCGCACCATGCCGCCGGCGGCCAGCATGGCCGCGCGTGCTGCGTCGGGCTGCGGCTGCGGCGCGCCGAACACGACCATGATGCCGTCGCCGCGGAAGTTGTCGACCATGCCGCCCTGGGCGTGGATCGGCTCGACGATGGCGTCGTAGTAGCGGTTGAGCATCGCGACGGTTTCGCGCGCCGCTTCGTGCTGGCCGCGCGTGGTGAAGCCGCGCAGGTCGGCGAACAGGAAGGCCATCGGGCGCGGGCCGTCGGGTCGCGCGGGGTCGAGTTCCCCGGCGAGCAGCTGCTGCAGCACCTGCGGGCTCACGTAGCCGGCGAAGGCGCTGCGCAGCCGCGCCCGTTCGCGCAGCGCCAGCGCGGCCTCGAGCGCCTGACGCGCCAGGGCAGTCAGCACCAGAGCCGCGGCGGCCGCGGCGGCCGGCAGGTACCAGCCGGCGCGCAGCAGCGCGGTCGACAGCAACGCCAAGGCCAGCAACGCCATGACCGGCAGTGCCAGGGCCGGCGGTACCGAGGCCGGAACGGCCGCCGCCGGCAGCCGCAGCCAGCCGAGCGCAGCGCAGGCCAGCACGAGCGCGCAAGCCGCCGCGGGCGGCGCCGGTTGCACCGCGCGCGCGCTCAAGACGGTGCGCAGCGCCTGCGCATGCACAAGCACGCCCGGTGGCGCGGCCGCGTCGTCTTGCCAGGCAGCCAGCGGCACCGGCGTTGCAAGGCGGTCGCTGTACGCGAGCACCACGCCCAGCACCAGCGGCCGGCCGCCCAGGCGCGCACGCAGCTCGTCGCTGCGACCGGCCCGCTGCAGCGCGAGCAGATCCTGCATCGGCAGGTAGTCGAAGCGGTGCCTCGGCGCGTAGTCGATGAGCGCGTCGGCGTGCGGCGACGCGACTCCCAGGCGCGCGGCCAGCGCCGCGGCCATCGTGGCGGGCTCCAAGTTGCCTGCCGCGCCGCCGAGTCGGCGCACATGAGCGTCCTCGTCGAGCGGCAGCAGCGCCGAGGCGAACGAATGCGCGCCGGCCACCGCCGCCAGCGGCGCGAACACCGGCCTTGGTCGGCCGTCGGGACCGCTCATGACGGCGTAGACCACCGGCGCGGCGCGCGCCAGCGCGTGCATGCCGGCCAGCAGCGCGGCGTCGCTGCCCGGCAGCACGCGGTCGAACGAGCGCTCGGGCAGCGCGATGTCGACCAGCACGCCGCGCGGTCCGGCGGCGGCCAGCGCCGCGAACAACTCGCCCAGAGGTCGATGCCAGAGTGCGAAGGGCTCGGCGATGCCCTGGTAGGTGGCTTCGTCGATGCCGACCACCACCGGTTCGTCGCGCGCTGCCGCGGCCGCCGGCGGCGCCAGGCGGCGCAGCAGCCGCCACTGCGTGTCCAGCCAGGCCAGCTCGGCGCGCTGCAGCGGCGGCAACAGCGGCAGCAGCGCGGCCGCAGCCAGGGCGGCGAGGGCGCCGCGACGGCGCCAGGCGCGCTCGGGCGAAGAGCCGTTCACAGGCCGTACACCACAACGCCGGCCCAGGTGCGCGCGCCGGCAGCCGCATCGTGCGCGATCCATTCGCGCTTGGCGCGTGCCAGCGCGCGCGACGGCGCGAGCCCGGCACGCACGCCGCGCAGCACGGCCGGCATCAGGCGCGCGGTGGCCGCGTCGTCGATCGGCCACAGTGTGAGCATCGTCGCTGCCGCACCCGACACCAGCAGAACATAGGGGAATCCGAGCACCCCCTCGCCCTCGAGCGCGTTGCCGGTTGCGGTGTCGCAGGCCGACAGCACCACCAGCTTGCTGGCCAGGCCGAGGCGGCCGAACTCGAGCGCCGTGAGGTAGCCGTCCTCGGATGCGCCGGGCGGCGGCGCGGCGAGCACGAGCGCGCTCGACCACGGGCGCTGCGCCGAGATCAGGCCGTGGGTGGCGAAGTGCAGCACGTCGTAGCGGCCAAGCGTGCCGCGCTGCGCCAGGCGGTACAGCTCGCTCTCGGAGGCGCCCGCGCCCAGCAGCAGCCGGCGGTGTGCGAACAAGCGCGCCACGGCCAGCGCCTCGCGCCGCGTGCCGGGCAGCGCACTCCAGGCCAGCGGCTCACCCGGGGCGATTCCGGGTGCGCTCAGGCGCAGCTCCTGCTCGACCGCGCTCGCCGGGCGCGTGCGGCCGGTGGTGCCGCCTTCGTACGCCGGATCGGCCACCGCCAGGAGGCGACGCGGCGCCGCGCGTGCGCGCGGCTGCGCCGTCAGCAGCGCCAGCACGCCGAAGGACTGCACATGCGCGATGTCGACTGCCGCCACGAGCGGCCGCCCCTGCCACGGCAGGGCGTCGAAGGGCAGGAGCGCGAGCGCCGGGTCGGGCGCGACGACGAGCCGGCGCGTCGCCGGCAGCGCGTCGGCCAGCGGCTCGAGCAGCCAGCGCGCCAGCAGCGCGCCCACCGCATCGGCCGTGGCTGCGCGGCGGGCGCCGGGACCGGGCCGCACGACGCCCAGCACGACGCGCTCGCCGTCGATCCACACCGGCGCCGCCGGCCGCCCGGGCGAAGCCAGCAGCAGCGCGCGCCAGCCTTCGATGGCGTCACGCAGCGAGCCGGCCAGCCGTGCGATGCGCGCCTGCGGCAGCCCGCGGCGGTCGAACCAGGTCACGAGCAGCCGGCCCTCGTGCACGGTGTAGGAGACGAACAGGTCGCCCGGCTGCAGCACCTGCGCTGCCGCCTCCGGGCCGGCCGCCGGCAAGGCGAGCAGCGCCGCGTAGCGCGCATCACGCGCGGCGATCGCGGTGCGCAATGCGGCCAGTTCGTCGGCGACGCGGCTGCGCTCGGCTTCGAGCGCGACGCGGGCCTCGTCGGACGCGTCGTGCAGCGCCTCGTCGAGCACGCCGATGCGGCCGGCCAGCGCGGCCAGCGCCGCGCGGTCGCGCGCCTGGGTCGGGCCCGATTCGTCGGCGCGGCGGCTGCGCAGGCTCTCGAGCAGCGTGCGGGCCCGCGCCAGCTCGGCCACGCGGAAGGCCTCGGCCGGGCGCGCCGCCGCCGCCTCGTCCAGCGCGAGCTGCCGGTACTGCGGCACCCAATCGCGCAGGTAGGCCTGGCGCACCGCAGGGCTGTCGTCGAGGCTGGCGCGGATGCGCTCGACGTCTTCGACGAGACGCCGGCGCGCGACGCGCGCGGCCCGGGCGTCGCCCAGCGCGTCGGCTGCCTGCGCCAGCGCCGCGCGCGCCGCGAAGCGCTCGCGCCAGAGGAAGTCGCCGTGCCCCTCGAACGTGCCCAGCGCCGCTTCGAGTTCGGCTCGGGCGCCGGCGGCGTCGCCGAGGGCCAGGCCGGCGCGTGCGTGCGCCACGGCCGCCGCCGCGGCGCAGCAGCGCCAGAGCCAGCAGCTCTTCGGCCATCAGGCGCACATGCGGCAATTCCGCCGGCCGGCCGGCGAAGGCCGCGTCGATCGCCTGCAGCAGCGGCAGGGCCTCGGCCGTGCGGCCGCTCTCGAGATAGGCGAGCGCGAGCTCGAGCTCGATCTGCAGTACGCTGTCGTTGCCCGGCCCGTGCACCGGCCGCGCCACGGCCAGGGCCTGCTCGAGTCGGCGCGCGGCTTCGTCGCTGCGCCCGACGAGCTGCAACGCCGAGGCGTACAGCGCCTCGGCGGCCAGACGGCGCGGATCGTGCGGTTCGGCGCTGCGCACGCGGCCTTCGAGCACGGCCTCGGCGGCGCGCATCGTGCCGCGGCCGTCGCCCAGCCAGTAGCGCACGAAGGCGAGCATCGACTGCACGTCGAGCGTGCGCGCGTCGCGCGCGCCGTGGCGCGCGATCTGCTGCGCCTCGAGCCGCTCGAACGCGGCCTCGGCCTCGCGCAGGCGGCCGGTTTCGGCCAGCGCACTGGCGTGCGCCAGTGCGAGCGGCGCCAGATCGGGGTCGTCGTCGGCGCGCGTGCGCCGGGCGTCGACGAGGGCCGCGCCGAGCGTGGCGACGGCACCCTGGAACTGCCCGCGCCGCAGTGCGAGCACGCCCAGGCCCTGGCGCGCCGCCAGCGTGTAGGCGTGGTCGGCGCCGAGCACGCGCGCGAAGCCCGCCGCCGCGCGCTCGTACTGCAGCTCGGCGGCCGGCAGCTCGTACACGCGCCACAGCAAGGTGCCCAGGCCGAGCGCGGCCAGCAGCGTTTCGACATGGTCGGGGCCGAGCAGCCGCTCGCTTTCGTCGAGGACGGCGCGTGCCCGTGCCGGAGCCTCGGCGGCGCGCCGCCCGTCGGCCAGCGCCACCGCGAGGCAGCGGCGAGCCCGCAGGAGCTCGGCCGCGTCGGCTGTGGAAGGTGCCGCGGCCAGTGCGGTATCGAGCGCGGCTTCGGCCTCGGCCGAGCGGCGCAGCAGCGCGAGCAGCACGCCGTGCTCGACACGCACCTGCCAACGCGTCAGCGCCAGGGTGGCGTCGGCTGCGCCCGCGCCTTCGCCCACGACCCCGCCCAGGTCGCCGAGCAACGCGGCCACCTCGTCGGCAATGGCGCTCGAAGGCTCGCCACTGGACAGCCGCGCCGCGGCGCGCAGCGCGGCCAGGCGCAGCGCGGGCGGGCCTGCGGCGTCGCGTGCCGCGCGCAGCAGCGGTACGGCGCAGGGCCGCGCCACTTCGAGCACACCCCGGGCGTACAGCGCAAGCGCGGCGTCGGCGGTGGCGGCGGTCGGCGGGCCCGCGCCGCAGGCTGCGGCCACGGCTTCGAGCGTCGGCGCCGCAGATGCGCCCTGCGCAGCGGCCGCCGCCGTGACGGCGAGCGCCAGCACGAGACAGGTTGCGAGGCCGGCCGCCAGGCGCGTGGCCAGGCCGCATCTGCAACCGGGTGTGCGGTGCCGCGCCGGACCGGGCAGCACGGGGCGCCCGCGCCCCGCTGCGGTCAGGTGTTCCCCTGCGCGTGGACGCGGCGCTGCGCGCAGGTGCTCCAGTGCGCGCGGACGCGGTGCTGCGCGCTGCCCCAGTGCGCGTGGACGCAGCGCTGCGCGCAGGTGCCCCGCGGCGCGCCTGCCCCAGGCAGGCGGCCGCAGTCTCGCCGGCCGCGCGTTCGCCTGCGTCAACCTGGGTGCCCGCCGCGTGCGGCCTGCCGCGCGCGCGTGCGTCCACTCCAGCCCGCGGCACCGAGCGCGGCGGCGACGAACGCCAGCGTGCCGGGTTCGGGCACCTGCTCGGCTGCATAGCGCGCCAGCACGTCGTCGGTGACGTCGGCCACGTCGCGCAGCTGCTTGCCGTTGGCGCCGGCCCCAAAGGAGCCCACGCTGTGGATGCCGAAGTAGGGCAGCGTCTCGTCGGCACCGGCCAGCACCAGGCCGGCCAGCGTGTCGCCGGCGCCGACGCGCGCCAGGTCGGTCATGTCCATGTAGACGAGCGCGTCGGTGTTGAGGAGGGAGTACAGATATTCGAACTCGGCGCCGCCGTCGCGGATCCAGTCGAACGAGCCGACGTAGAGGGCGCTCAGCACGTTCGCAGGATCGGGTGTCGCCGGCGCCGACGAGCATGCGGCCTTGGAGTTGCAGAAGCTGATCGCGCCCGGTGCCCCGCCCGGCGTGTACAGCTCGGTGGTGATGGCCAGAGCGGGGAACAGGCGGTGCAGGTACGCGACGCTCGGCGCCAGGGGGTCGACGCCGGCGCCGGGCTGGATCGCTCGCGTGATCGCGCGCAGCCGCAGCTCGGTGATGCCCGGCGTCACGAGCGCGGCCACGACCCCGGGGAAGCGGATCGGACCGATCACGCGGCCGCCCGGTGCGCCCATCGGGTCGGGTTGCCCGAGCAGCTTGGGCAGTTCTCCGGGCTCCTTGATCGGCCCCTGGATGCCGCCGCCGGGCGCGCCCAGCGGCTGGCCGGTGGCGAGTGCGAGGTAGCCGGGGCGCGCCGAAGCGCCGGGCGCGAGCGCGCCCTTGACGTTGGGCGGATCGTAGCCGGCGGGCAGAGTCGGCAGGCTGGCGCCGTCGGCGCCGAGGCGCAACTGCGGGAGGTTCGGCTGCAGCGTGAGCGGCCCGGCCCAGGCCGCGCCGGCGGCGGCACAGGCCAGGACACCGATGAGACGACTTGCCGCGCCGAAGGCGATGCGATGCATGAAACGGCCCCTCGAAGTGGATTCGTGCGGCGCGGATCGCGGCCGCACCTGCGCACTTGCATACGCAGCGCGCCGGAAAAAGCGGACACGCCCGGCCCCCTGCGAACGCGGGGGTGCGCGCCGCTGGCGGCGCCGCGGTGCGCGGTGCTACCGTGCGCGGCTTCGGCGCCTTGCCGCGCGCGCCGCCCGGGGATCCGCATGACGCCTTCCGTCGCCCAGGCCTATCGGGCCCGCCTGCTGTCGGCCGAGGCCGCGGTGCAACGCATTGCGCCCGGCAACCGCGTCTTCGTCGGCAGCGCCTGCGCCACGCCGCGCACGCTGGTGCGCGCGCTCGAGGCGCTGACGCCGCCGCCGGCGGACGTCGAGTTGCTGCACTTCGTCACCGACGGCGCGCTGCCCGCCGGCGCCGACGGACGCGTGGCGACGCGCTGCCGCCACCGCGCCATCTTCATCGGCAGCGAGATGCGCGCGGCGATGCGCCAGGGCGCGATCGAGTACGTGCCGCTGTCGGCGGCGCGGCTGCCCGAACTGATGCGCGACGGCCGCCTGCCGGTCGACGTGGCCTGCGTGCAGGTGACGCCGCCCGACGCGCACGGCTTCGTGAGCCTGGGCGTCTCGGTCGACGTGGCGGCGGCGGCGGTGCAATGCGCCCGGCTCGTCGTCGCCGAAGTCAACCCGGCGATGCCTTGGACGATGGGCGAATCGACCCTGCCCCTCGAGCGCATCCACCATCTCGTCGAGGTCGAGCCGGCCATGATCGAGTACCGGCACGCATCCACCGAACAGGCCGTGGTCGAGCGCATCGCGCGCTACATCGCCGGCACCATCGACGACGGCGCGACGTTGCAGATCGGCCCCGGCCGCATCCCGAACGAGGCGCTGCGGTACCTGGAGGACCGGCGCGACCTCGGCATCCACTCCGACGCCGTCACCGACGCCATCGTGCCGCTGCTCGACAAGGGCATCGTCAACGGCCGGCGCAAGAGCCTGCAGCGCGGGCGCATCGTCGCCAGCTACGCCTTCGGCACGCGCCGGCTGTTCGAGATCGTCGACCGCAACCCGCTGTTCGCGTTCCAGCCCATCGAGACGGTGTGCGATCCCTACACCATCGCGGCGCAGCACCGCATGGTGTCGGTGACGCAGGTGTTCGCGGTCGATCTCACCGGCCAGGCCTGCGCCGACCAGTTCGCCGGCGAGTTCTACGGCGGGCTCGCGGCGCAGACCGAGTTCCTGCGCGGCGCGGCGCGCGCGCCCGGCGGCAAGCCGATCGTCTGCCTGGCCTCGACCACCGACGACGGCGAGGTCTCGCGCATCCGCCCGCAACTGCTGGCCGGCGAGGGCGCCACGGTGGCGCGCACCGACGTGCACTACGTGATCACCGAGTACGGCATCTCTACCTGTTCGGCAAGTCGGTGCGCGAGCGCGCCATGGTGCTCATCGAGCTGGCGCACCCGAAGTTCCGCGCCTGGCTGCTCGACGAGGCCAGGCGGCTGGGCCTGCTCGACGCCGGCCAGACGCTCGCCAGCAGGCGTGCCTATGCGCTGGAGGACGAGCGGCGCGTGCGCCTGAAGAACGGCGTCGAGGTGCTGCTGCGCCCGGCGCGCGCCTCCGACGGCGGCGGCATCCGCGCGTTGTTCTTCAAGCTGCCCGAGGGCGACGTCTACACGCGCTTCTTCCGCCGCGTGCGCTCGCTCTCCGGCCAAGACATCCAGCGCCTGTGCAACTACGACCACGTGAACGAGGTCGGCTTCGTGGCCGTCAGCGGCACGCGCGAGCACGAGGTGATCGTCGGCCAGGCCTGCCGATCCCTCGACCAACACCGCCGAGATCGCGTTCGTCGTCGCGCCGGACTGGCAGGGCACGGGCCTGGGCAGCGCGCTGCAGCGCCGGTTGGTCGAGCACGCGCGCACGCGCGGCCTGCGTGCGCTGGTGGGCGAGATCCTGCCGCAGAACAAGCGCATGATCGAACTGGCGCGCCGCGCCACCGAGCGCTACGAGATCGCGCGCGAAGACGACACGGTGCGCGTCACGATGTGGCTGTAGCGCTGCGGCGCGCGTGCGCAGGGGCCGCACCGGCGGCATCGGCAGCCGCTACAGTCGCCGCCGATGGACGCTGCGGCCACGCTCGACGCCGAACGCGTGCTCGAACTCGCCGTGCGCAGCCTGTTCGAGGCCTTCGCGACGATGGCTTTGGGCACGCTGGTGGTCGACCGCGCGCACCGCGTGGTCTGGATCAGCGAGGGCTACAAGCGCTTCCTGCCGGCGCTGGGCACCGACGAGCACGGCTTCGTCGGCCGCCGCGTCGAGGAGGTGGTGCCCAACACCCTGATGGGCCGCGTCGTCGACACCGGCCAGCCGATCCTCGTCGACCTGCTGACCAACCGCGCCGGCAGCTTCCTCGTCAGCCGGCTGCCGCTCAAGAACGAGGCGGGCGAGGTGATCGGCGCCGTCGGCTACGTGCTGCTCGACGAGCCCGAGACGGCGATGCAGCCGCTGCTGGGCAAGTTCGCGCGGCTGCAGGGCGAGCTCGACGCGGCGCGGCGCGAGATCGCCGCCGCGCGCCGGCCCAAGTACACGATCGCCAGCTTCATCGGCGCGAGCGCGCCGGCGCTCGAGGTCAAGCGTCAGGCGCGGCGCGTGGCCGGTACCGACAGCACGGTGCTGCTGCTGGGCGAGACCGGCACCGGCAAGGAACTGCTCGCGCATGCCATCCACGCCGCGAGCCGGCGCGCCGCGCACCCCTTCGTCGGCGTCAACATCGCGGCCGTTCCCGACACGCTGCTCGAGGCCGAGTTCTTCGGCGTCGCGCCGGGCGCCTACACCGGCGCCGAGCGCAAGGCGCGCGAGGGCAAGTTCAAGCTCGCCGACGGCGGCACGCTGTTCCTCGACGAGATCGGCGACATGCCGCTGGCGCTGCAGGCCAAGCTGCTGCGCGCGCTGCAGGAGCAGGAGATCGAGGCACTGGGCAGCAACCGCGTCGAGCGCGTCGACGTGCGTGTCGTCGCCGCGACCAGCCGCGACCTGGCCTCGATGGTGGGCAGCGGGAGCTTCCGCGCCGATCTGTACTACCGGCTCGCCGTGCTGCCGATCCGGCTGCCGGCGCTGCGCGAGCGGCCCGCCGACCTCGAGGCGCTGGTCGAGGCGCTGGCCGAGGACATCGGGCGGCGCAGCGGCCTGCCGCCCAAGGCCGTGAGCGCCGAGGCGCTCGACTGGCTGGCGCGCCAGAGCTGGCCGGGCAACATCCGCGAGCTGCGCAACACGCTCGAGCAGGCGGCCCTGATGACCGACGACACGCTGCTCGAGCCGCGGCACTTCGGCGCGGCGCAGGCGCTGGTGGCGCCGCCGCCGGCCGAGCCCCGGGGCGCTGCGCCGCCGGCGGGTGCAGCACCGCCCACCCCCGAGCCGTCATCCGCAGGCGACGCGCCGCTGCTGCGGCCGCTGGCGCAGCAGGTGGCCGAACTCGAGCGCGCCACCATCGGCGCCGCCTTGCGCGCCACGCGCGGCAACCGCGTGGCCACGGCGCGCCTGCTGGGCATGTCGCGTGCCGCGCTGTACGAGCGGCTGGCGCGCTGGCCGGAACTGGCGCGGACGCAGTGACGCCAAGGCGGCCCGCCGGTGTGGTGCAGCGACGCGCGGATCGGCACCTGTGCCGGGCCCGAGCCGGTGACTCGCCGGATTGCGGCGCCGTTGCGGCGGGCGGGCGCGTCGCCCCGTGGCTACAGGAGCCATGGCGCCGTGCCGTCGCGCGCCGGCGATCGGCTCGAGCAGCGGTGGCCCGCCGACGCGGACGGCAACCGCGGGCGGCGCGCCGCTACCGATGGCCGTCGCCGACGTAGGCCTGCACTTCGATCTCGACCTTCGCACCCCTGTACAGCGTCGCCTGGACGCAGGAGCGCGCAGGCAGGCTGTCGGCGGGCCAGTGCTTCGCGTATTCCTGGTTGAATGCCGCGAAATCGTCCAGATCGGCCAGCCAGATGGTGGCTTTGACGACCTGCCCCATGCCGGCGCCGCACTCCGCCAGCGTGGCGGCGATGCGCTCCAGAATGGCGCGGGCCTGCACCTGGACGTCGCCCTCGATGATGTTGGCCTGCGCGTCCATGGCCAGGATGCCGGAGAGGAACAGGAAGTCGCCGGCGCGAACCGCTTTCGAAAACGGAACCGGATGCGGGGTCGGATGGCGCTGGATGGCGGGCATGCGAAGGCTCCTCAGGCAGGTTGGCGGGTGATGACTTGGCCCGAACGTGCGCCCGTGTGACGGCCCTGCTGCCAGGCGACGCTGCCGTTGACGATCACGCTGCGGATGCCGTCCGCCGCCCGCGTCGGGTGTTCGTAGGTGGCGGCATCGCGGATCGTAGCGGCATCGAAGACGACCAGGTCCGCGTGCTGCCCCTCGGCGAGCGTGCCGCGGCCGGTCAGGCCGAAGTTGCGCGCCGTCAGGCCCGTCATCTTCCAGACGGCTGTCTCCAGGGGGAACAGCGCCACGTCGCGTGCGTAATGGCCCAGTACGCGCGGGAAGGTGCCCCACAGGCGAGGGTGCGGCATGTCGCCGACGGGAATGCCGTCCGAGCCGATCATGGTTTCGTCGAACGCGAGGATGCGGCGGACGTCGTCCTCGTCCATCAGGAAGTAGATGGCCGTTCCGGGCTGCAGGCGGCGCGCGGCCTCGGCCTCGGGCACGCCCCATTCCCGGGCGATGTCGTCGAGGTCGCGACCGGCGCATTGCGGATGCGGCTCGCTGGAGGCGATCAGCACGCGCCCATCCAGCATGCCCCGGTCGGTGCGGATCATCGTGGAGCCTGCCGTGTACGGGTAGCAGTCGAGGCAGACCTTCTGCCGGCGCATCGTCTCGCGGATGAAGGGCAGCGTTTCTCGCGAGCGGCCGAAGTTGGGCCTGTTCTGCACCTTGTGGTGCGAGACGACCACCGTGACGCCCAACTCGCGGCCGATGCGGAACGTCTCGGCCAGCGCTTCCATGACGCGCGAGGACTCGTCGCGCATGTGCGTGACGTACAGGCCCCGCGTGCCGCTCAGCGGCCGACCGACCTCGATGATCTCCTCGGTCGTGGCCTTCGCCGCCGGCGGGTAGAAGGTACCGCTCGACAGGCCGATCGCCCCGGCGTCGAGCGCTTCCTCGAGCAAGCCGCGCATCGCCGCGACTTCCTTCTGCGTCGCCTCGCGCTCGAGCGCGCCCATCGTCACCGCGCGCAGCGTGGAGTGCCCGACGAGCGCGGCCACGTTGACGGCGGCCGGCGCGCGGCGCAAGGCATCGAGGTAGGCGCGGAAGGTGGTGAAGCGTTCGCCGTGCGGCACGTCGAGCAGGTTCAGCGGCATGGGCAGTTCCATGTCCGGCCTGAGCGGGGCGGCGCTGATGCCGCAGTTGCCTGCCACCACGGTGGTGACGCCCTGCGAGACCTTGAAGCTCATGTCGGCCTGCGCCAGCAGCGCCCGGTCGTCGTGCGTGTGCGAATCGATGAAACCGGGCGCGACGATCTGGCCCGTCGCGTCGACGACGCGCTCCGCGCTCGCGGCGGCGAGGTCGCCGACGGCGGCGATGCGATCGCCCTGGACGCCGACGTCGGCCTCGAAGCGCGCGGCCCTGGTGCCGTCGATGACGGTGCCGCCGCGGATCAGCAATTCGTAGTGCATGGCAGTCGCTCCGTGGTCGTTCAGCGGAAGTGGCAGGCGACCCATTGCTCGCCCTCGCCGGCGGCGTCGCGCGGCGTGAGTTCGGGTCTCGTGCGGCGGCAGAGGTCCGTGGTGAGCGGGCAGCGCGTGTGAAACCGGCAGCCGGCGGGGGGGTTCGCCGGGCTCGGCGGGTCGCCCTGCAGCAGGATGCGCCGGGTCGGTGTGCGTGGGTCGGGCACCGGCGCGGCCGCGAGCAGGATCTCGGTATAGGGGTGACGCGGTGCCGCGAACAGCGTGTCGCGGTCGGCCAGTTCGACGATGTGACCGAGATACATGACGGCGACGCGCCGGCTGATGTGACGCACGACCGCCAGATCGTGTGCGACGAACAGGTAGGCGATGCCGAACTCCTCCTGCAGGTCCATCAGCAGGTTCACGACCTGGGCCTGCACGGAGACGTCGAGCGCCGAGACCGGCTCGTCGCAGACGATCAGCCTGGGATTGAGGGCGAGGGCGCGGGCGATGCCCAGGCGCTGCCGCTGTCCGCCCGAGAACTCGTGCGGGTAGCGGGCGGCCGATTCGGGCCGCAGGCCGACGCGCGCGAACAGCCACTGCACGCGCTCGCGGCGCTCGGCCGCACTCATGCGCCTGAAGTTGCGCAGAGGCTCGGCCACGATGTCGCCGGCCCGCCAGCGCGGGTTGAGCGAAGCGTAGGGATCCTGGAAGATGATCTGCAGATCGCAGCGGCGCCTGCGCATCGCTTCGGCGTCCAGCGCGGTGAGTTCCTCGCCGTCCAGCCTCACCGAGCCCGAGGTCGGCTCGATCAGGCGCATCACCGATTTGGCCGTCGTCGTCTTGCCGCAGCCGGATTCGCCCACGAGCGACAGCGTCTCGCCGCGCGCCACCTGGAACGACACGCCGTCGACCGCCTGGATCGGCGGCCTGGGCCGGCGCAGCCACTGCCGGGGCGCGAGATAGTGCTTGCGCAGATCCTCGACGGCGAGCAGCGGCGCGCTCACCGGTGCACTCCAACACCCGCGACCGGTCCCGGCAGGCGGCAACGAGTTCTCGGCAAGACCTGCGGCCTCATGCCGGCACACCTTGGGCCAGGCGCTGTTCCTGCACGGCGTGGCAGGCAACGAGGTGCGCACCGCCGTGATCGGCGAGCAGCGGCGCTTCGCGCCGGCAGCGCTCGTCGGCGTACGCGCAGCGCGGCGCGAATGCACAGCCCTGGCCGAGCTCGTGCAGCGCCGGCACGATGCCCGGGATCTCGGCGAGCCGGCGCGCCCGCGTGTTCATGGCCGGCATCGACGCCATCAGCGCGCGCGTGTACGGGTGCAGCGGGCGTTCGAACAGGGCGAGCACCGGCGCTTGCTCCACTTTGCGCCCGGCGTACATGACGAGCACGCGGTGGCACGCCTCGGCCACCACGCCGAGGTCGTGCGTGATCAGGATGACGCCCATGCCCAGCTCGCGCTGCAGCCGCCGGATCAGATCGAGGATCTGCGCCTGGATCGTCACGTCGAGCGCGGTCGTGGGCTCGTCCGCGATGAGCAGGTCCGGGCGGCAGGCCAGCGCGATGGCAATCATCACGCGCTGGCGCATGCCGCCCGACAGCTGGTGCGGGAACTCCTGTGCGCGTCGCTCGGGCTCGGGAATCTGTACCAGCCGGAGCATCTCGACGGCCCGCTCGAACGCCTGCCGACGGCCGACCTTCTGGTGCTGCTGCACGCTCTCGGCGATCTGCCGACCGACGCTCAACACCGGATTGAGCGAGGTCATCGGCTCCTGGAAGATCATGGAGATGCGATCGCCGCGGATGCGGCGCATGGCGGCCTCGGGCAGCGTCAGCAGGTCGGCCTCGCGGTAGCGGACGGCGCCGGCGTGACGGCCCGGCGGCGTCGGCACCAGGCGCATGATGGACATGGCCGTCACGCTCTTGCCGCAGCCCGACTCGCCGACGATGCCCAGGGTCTCGCCGGCCTCGACCGAGAAAGAGACGCCGTCGACGGAGCGCACCGTGCCGGCGAGCGTGTCGAAGTGGGTGCGCAGCCGCTCGACTTGCAGCAATGGAGCCCGGCCGCTCACAACTGCCTCGCGAGGCGCGGGTCGAGCGCATCGCGCAGGCCATCGCCGACCATGTTGATCGAAAGCACCGTGGCGGCCAGCAGGATGCCGGGGTACAGGATGATGTGGAAGGCCACGGCCACCACGTTGCGGCCCTCGGCCATCATGTTGCCCCAGCTCGGCGTCTGCGCCGGCACGCCGACGCCGAGAAACGACAGCGAGGCCTCGATCAGCACGGCCGAGGCGGCCACGAAGGTCGCTTGCACGAACAGCGGCGCCATCATGTTCGGCAGCACGTGGCGCGAAAGGATGGCGGGCAGGCGCGTACCGACCGCGTGCGCGGCCTCGACGAAGAGCTGCTCGCGCAGCGTGAGCGCGAGCGAGCGCACCAGGCGCACCACACGAGGGATCTCCGGCACCGTGATCGCGACGATCACGGTGCCGAGGCTGGCCCTGGTGACGGCCATGAGCGCAATGGCGAGCAGGATGCCGGGAATGGCCATCAGGCCGTCCATCAGGCGCATGATCGGCCCGTCGGTCCAGCGCACGAAGCCGGCCAAGAGCCCCAGCACCACGCCGAAGGACGCGGCAAGCGTCGACACCGCCAGCGCGACGACGAGCGAGATGCGGCCGCCCCAGACGGCGCGGCTGAATACGTCGCGCCCGAGGGCGTCGGTGCCGAAATGGTGCCGGGCGTCGGGCGGCAGCAGACGGGCGGAGGGGTCGATGTCCTGCGGATCGGCCGTCGCCACCCAGGGTGCCGCCAGCGCGAGGGCGGTCACGACCATGAGCAGGACCAGGCCCAGCACGAGCGTGGAGTTCTTGCGCAGCCAGCGCAGGTTTCGCGGCGGGACGGGGGCGAAGCCCGCGTCCTCGGGCTCGGCGTCGACATGAGGCGGCGCGACGGACATGCGGCGGTTACTCAGAACTCGTGCCGGCGCGAGTCGGGCCGGAGATCAATGTGTCCAGGGGGCTGTCAGTAGCGGATGCGCGGGTCGAACAGGCGGTAGCTCAGGTCGACCAGCAGGTTGATGAAGACGTAGACGCCGGCAGACAGCAGCAGCACGCCCTGGATCACCGGGTAGTCGTGGCGCTGGACGGAGTCGATCACGAGCCGACCGACGCCGGGAATGGCGAACACGGTCTCGGTGACCACCACGCCGCCGATCAGCAGCGCGATGCCGACGCCGACCGTGGTGGCGATCGGCACCGCCGCGTTGCGCAGCGCGTGGCCGAGCACGGCGAGCACGCCCAGGCCCTTGGCGCGGGCCGTGCGGATGTAGTCTTCCTGCAGGACCTCGAGCACGGTCGCGCGCGTCATGCGCGTGAGCAATGCCATATAGAGCAGCGCCAGGTTGACGCAGGGAAGGGTCAGGCTGCGCAGCCAGCCGGATACGCCGCCTTCGGCCAGGCGCACGTAGCCCTGCACGGGGAACCAGTCGAGTTGGATCGCGAACCCGTAGATGAGAAGATAGCCCACCAGGAACACCGGCAACGAGAACGCGAGCACCGCGAACACCATCACCACGCGATCGATCCAGCTGCCGGCGCGGGCGGCGGCCAGGGTGCCGAGCGGGATCGACAGCAGCAGCGCGATGGCCATCGTGACGAAGGCGATCGACAGAGTGGGCTCCAGCCGCTGCGCCAGCAGCTGCGTGACCGGGAGGTTCGTGAAGATGGAGGTACCGAGATCTCCGCTCAGGATGCGCCCGGCCCAGAGCAGGAACTGCCACCCCAGGGGCCGGTCCAGTCCGAGCGCGACGCGCAGCCGCGCGATGTCCTCCGTGGTGGCGAGGTCGCCCGCGATCAGTGCCGCGGGGTCGCCCGGCGAGAGGTGGATCAGCAGGAACACGACCACGGCCACTACCGCCATCACCGGCAGGGTGGCGGCCAGCCGCCGCAGCAGGTAGCCGCCCACGCGGCGCCTATTTGTGGAGGTTCCAGATCAGGGGCAGGCCGCCCCACATCTTCTCGCTGCCCTTGACCTCCTTGCGCACGGCCATTGCCGGCGAGTACTGGCCGACGCTGATGTAAGGCAGGGCTTCGAAGGCGCGCTCGTGGAAGCGGTCGAGCAGTTGCTTGCGCTTGGCACGGTCGGTCTCCTTGAGCCAGGCCGTACGCAACTCGTCGAGTTCCTTGTCGCAGGGCCAGCCCGGCAGCGCGGTGCCGCAGGCCGCGCTCAGATAGGCGTTGGTGATCGGCGAGTCGGCGTCGAAGCTGCCGGCCACCGTGACGTACATGTTCCAGCCCCCCGCGTCGGGCGCCTCCTTCTTGGCGCGGCGTGCGCCGATGGTCGCCCAGTCCGAGGTCTGCATGTCCACGTTCATGCCGATGCTGCGCATGGTCTGGGCCGCCATCAGCGCCTCGGCATTGAGGTAGGTGATGTCGCTCGGCACCAGCAGAACGACCCTCTCGCCCTTGTAGCCGGCCTCGGCCAGCAGCTGCTTGGCCTTGGCGCTGTCGGGCCGGCGCCACGGCTCGGCGCCGGCGAAGGTCTCGTGCGCGCTGCCGCAGATGAAGAAGGTGGCGCAATTGGTGACGCGCAGATCCTTCGGGTAGCCCATGGCAGCCATGAACTTGTCCTGGTCGACGGCCTTGAGCACTGCCTGGCGTATCTTCGGGTTGTTGAAGGGCGGGTGAAGCTGGTTCATGACCATCCATCCCTGCCAGGCCCCTGAGGGCACCAGCTTCACGTTGGCGTCGGCGCGCAACGGGTTGATGTAGTCGGGCGGCACCTGCTCGATCAGGTCCATCTCGCCCTTGCGCAGGGCGGCCACGGCGCTGTTGGCGTCCGGGATGTAGTACCACTCGACCCGGTCGAAGGCCACCTTCTTGCCGCCGGCCAGACCGCTGGCCGGCTCGTTGCGGGGCACGTAGTAGGGGTTCTTGACGAAGACGGCCTTGTTGCCGGGCACCCACTCGTCGCGCTTGAACAGGTAGGGGCCCGAGCCCAGCACCTCGGTGAGCGGCTGGGACGTCGGCATCTTCGCGAGGCGCTCGGGCAGCACCACCGGCGGGAAGCCGGACGGCTTGGCCATGCCCTCGAGCACCATGCCGAACGGCTCCTTGAGCGCCAACGTGAAGGTCCTGTCGTCCACGGTCTTCCACTCGGGCGACGAGATCGCCGTCATGGCGCGCCCGATGCTGTCCTTGGAGGTCCAGCGTTGCATGGAGGCGACGACGTCGGCGGCACGCACCGGACTGCCGTCGGAGAACTTCAGGTCGGGCCGCAGCGTGAAGGTCCAGAGCTTGCCGTCCTTGGAGGTGGTGTACTTGTCCACCATCTGCGGCCTGGGCTGGCCCTTCTCGTCCAGCCCGAATGGCATGTCGTAGACCATGTAGCCGAAGTTGCGGCTGATGTAGGCCGTCGTGAATGTGGGGTCGAGGATCTTCACGTCGGCGTGCGCCACGACCTTGAGGGTCTTGCCCTGGGCATGGCCGGCAGGGCTGGCCAGGCCCAGCGCGAGGCCCATTGCGAGGGCGGGAAGTGCGGCCAGGGTGCGTCGTTGCATCGCGTTCTCCTTGGGGTTCGGTCAGGCGTCGATCGGCCACTTCGGCCGCTTGATCTTGCGGTAGCGCAGGGCGTTGAGGTCCAGCGTCACGGCGCCCGGAGCGGCCGCGTAGATGACGTGCCGGGCCAGCTTCGAGTAGGAGGCGTGGAAATGCTGCGAGGACTTCACGACGATGATCTTCTTGGCGGCGAGGTCGCAGCCGATGCCGGTGAAAAGGTCGGTGCCCATCGCCTGGTTGCGCAGCGAGCACAGCAGGATGTCGATGCCCTTGTGCGCGACGAGTGCGCTCTCGCCCATCGCGATGGGCGTGTCCGACAGGCCCGTCTGCATGTGCTCGCGCACGACGCGTCCGACGGTGCACTCGAGATCAAGGGGCTGCCCGGAGAGCGGGCTGATCTTGCCGCCGATGCGCAGGCTCAGGCGCGCGCCGGCACCGGCCTCACCGGCGATGCGGGCAGCGACCGGATCCCAGAACGGGCCGATGGCGGCCGCGCCGATGCCGCGCTCCACCATGCGCTGCAGGAAGAAGGTGGCATCGCTTGCCGCACCACCGCCCGGATTGTCGGCGCCGTCGGAAATCACCACCGGCCCGTCCGCGCAGGCCAGCGCCTCGTCCAGCGCGGCATCGATGCCCGGGTTGGGCGGCTGGAACTGCTCGCGCATCGCGACCAGTTCGTCGGCGAGCTGCCGCGCCAGACGCTCGGCCTTGCCTGCATCACCGTCCGTGTACACGAGGACCTTGGTGCCCATGTCCGGCACGTCGCCCCAAGGGAAACCATGGGTGATGGAGATCGAGAGCACGCCGTCCCTGCCCTCCATGGCCTGGATGCGGTCGACGAAACCGCGTGCCGGCTGGCGCGAGGTGTGCATGGTGACGACCATCGCGCAATCGGCGACTGCGGCAACGGGCTCGATGTCGCCGCGGGTCTTCGCCGCGCACAGGTCGACCAGCTCGAGCGCGCGCTCGAGCACGTCGGTGTGCGGGTATTCCTTGTAGCTGACCAGCAGGTCGGCGTTTTCCACCATGGCGCCGGACAGGTGGTTGTGCGGATCGAGTTCGGCGCCGACCACCACGCCGGGCCCGACGATCCCGCGCACGTGCATCAGAAGATCGCCTTCGCAGTCGTCGTAGCCTTCGGCCACCATGGCGCCGTGCAGCGCCAGCAGCACCATGTCGACAGGCATGGCCGCGCGCAGGTCGGCCAGCAGTTCGGCGCGCAATGCCTCGTAGGCGGCGCGCGTGGTGGTGCCGCTCGGCTGGGCTGCCGCAATCATGCCTTCGGCGAGCTGCCAGCCCTTGTCCTTGCCGCGCAAGCGCGCCGCCCACAGCGGTCCGGCGAAGAAATTGAAGTGGTCCGGATGCCTGCCGGCGGGGAAGTAGCCGCGCTCCCGGAACGAGGTCAGCCCGGTGGGCATGGGCGCGAATGTGTTCGTTTCCGTGGCAATGCCGGCGCTGAAGACACGCATGCGGGCTCTCCTCGGGTGGCGATCGCGGCGCTCGCCGTCGTGTTGAACAGACGCCGGACGCCAAGCTTGTGTTCGCTGAGCCCGAGCTGGCGCAGCCGCGCCGGCAAGCCCTCGCCGCGCAGCAGCGCGGCGCAGGCTTCACCCATCGCGGGCGCGGTCTGGATGCCGTAGCCGCCCTGCGCCGCAAGCCAGAAGAAGCCCTCCAGCTGCGGATCCCACCCGCCGACCAGGTCGCCGTCGGCAACGAAGGAGCGCAGCCCGGCCCAGGTCCGCGCCGGCCGGCGGATGACGAGCGTGGTCATCCGCTGGATGCGGTCGATGGCCAGAGCGATGTCCAGCTCTTCGGCCTGCACGTCGTGCGGCTCGACGTCGTCGGCGTTCGCCGGCGAGCCGAGCAGCATGCCGGCGTCGGGCTTGAAGTACCAATCCTCCGTGACGCCGATCGTCATCGGCCAGGACCGGACATCGATGCCCGGCGGCGGCGCGAAGACGAATGCCGACCGGCGCTTGGGCTGCAGACCGAGGGGCCTTGCGCCTGCCAGCCGGCCGACGGCGTCGCACCACGCGCCCGCGGCGTTGACGACGACGGCAGCCGCATAGGTGCTGCCGCCGGCCTGCACCTGCCACAGGCCCGCATGCCGACGCAGGGCCGTGACTTCGGCCTTGCAAAGCACGCGCCCGCCGGCGCGGCGAATGCCCCGCAGGAAGCCCTGGTGGATGGCGTGCACGTCCATGTCCATCGCATCCGGCTCGTACACGGCTGCGCTCACCAGCGCCGGGCGCAGCACCGGCGTGAGCGCGCAGGCGTCGGCCGAGGCGAGGAGTCGTGCGGCGCGCGACATGCCGCGCAGCCCATCCCAGTGCGCTCGCAGCGCCTCTTCCTGGCCGTGCGTGGCGACCATCATGGCGCCGCGCGCGCCAAGCAGCGGCTGTTCGCCGAAGCCCGCCGGCGCGTTCTCGAAGAATGCGCGGCTCGCCGTCGTGAGCGCGCGGACCTGTGCGGTGCCGTAGCTCGGCATGAAGAGCGCCGCCGAGCGCCCCGTGGCGTGGCTGCCGGGCTGCTCCTCGCGCTCGAGCAGGAGCACGGATCCGTGCGGCGCCAGCCAATAACCCACCGAGGCCGCGGCGATGCCCGCGCCGACAACGAGGAAGTCCGCGTGCTGGGACATGAAAATCATCGTAGTTGGAAATTTGCGGATACGCAAATTTGCCGCACTTCGGCCGGACCGGGCCATCCGAAGGCTGGCCGTGGTTCCGGCGTTCGCGCACAGTGGGGACGATTCCGATGAAGATGCCGACCTCTGCCTGCCCACGGGCGCCGCGCAGGCGCACCGGGGCCGCGCGCGCTCCCGACCGCGAGGCATTCGGCAAGCGGCTGCGTGCGGTGCGCAAGAAGGCCGGCCTGACCCTGGCCGAGGTCGCCCGGAGGTCGGATGTCTCCATCACGACGATCTCGCGCGCCGAGCGCGGCCAGCTCGCGCTCAGCTACGAGAAGTTCGCGGCCTTGGCGCACGCGCTGAACCTGGACCTCGGCACCCTGTTCGCCGAGGGCCGCCAGCCGGCACGGCTGCACGGGCCTGTCGTGACGCGTGCCGGCCAGGGGGCAGCGTATCGCGGTCCGGCATTCACCTACGAATTCCTGGCCACGCAGGCCGCGGGCAAGCGCATGAGCCCCGCCCTCGGCACGGTCCACGCGCGTCGCATCGAGGGCCCGGACGACTTCGCGAGGCACGACGGCGAGGAATGGATCTACGTCCTCGCCGGCTCCGTGGCAGTGCACTTCGAAGACGGGCAGGTGGTCCGCCTCGGACGCGGCGACTCGCTCTACTTCGACAGCCGACTCGGCCATGCCTACATCAGCACGAGCAGCCGGCTGGCCCGCATCATCGGTGCCACGACGAGCGAGCGCTGAGCGGCGCGAGGATGACGGGATCGCCGCGGCGCGCATCGCAGCCGGCCGCGCTGTCGTGCCGGGGACCGCAGCAACCGGCTCGCCGCACGACCTGGGCGGGCGTGTGTGACTCCGGCCGAACCGCCGCGGCCGGCCTGCGCATGCCGGGCCGAACCCCGGCGGGCCGGCGGCGCCGGCGCTCAGCTCTTGGGCGTGCGCGCGATGCGAAAACCCAGGTCCGACGCGCGGTACGAGTGCGGCTGGCCGATGCGCGCCGCCGAGCGGATGAGCGCCGGCGAGCTGGCCCAGCTGCCGCCGCGCACGACGTGGCGCGTGCAGTCGCCGTCGCTGCGCGCGCGGCCGTCGCGTGCGGCGCCGGCGTGGCTCGGGTTGGCGCAGTCCTGCGTCCACTCGGCGACGTTGCCGATCATGTCGTACAGGCCGACGTTGTTGCGGCCGAAATAGCCGCCCGGCACCGGGTAGGGGTAGCGGTCGTTGCAGTTGAGCACGGCCGGCCAGTCGAGCGCGGTGCGCAGCGTCTCGTCGGCGACGTTGGCATAGCGGCAGGCGCGGCTGGGCGGCGGCGGCTGTTGCTGCGGTTGCTGTTGTTCCTGCGGCTGCGGCCCTCCCGTGCCGGGCTTGACGCTTTCCCACAGACGGGTCCAGAAGCCGCCGGTGTCGCTCCAGGGCCTGGGCGAGGTGGTGCCGCCGCGCGCGGCGAATTCCCATTCGGCCTCGCTCGGTAGCCGCAGCGGTTCGCTGGTGCCGGCCAGCCACTGCAGGTAAGCCTGCACGTCGTTCCAGCTCACGCAGACGACCGGATGGCTGTCGGTCTGGGTGTAGCCCGGCGCGCGCCAGTTCGCCGCCGGCTGCAGCTGCCATTGGCCGCCCTTGACCGGCACGTTGCAGCCGGGTTCGACGGCGCCTTCGGCTTCGGTGACGTAGCCGGTGGCTTCGACGAACTTGCGGAACTGCGCCACCGTGGTCTCGTAGTAGGCGAGCTCGAAGTTCGCGATCGCTGCTGCGTGCTTGGGCTGGGCCGAGGCGTCGGGCTGGCCGTCCTCGCCCGGCTCGTCGGCATCGGCGCCCATCTGGAACTCGGCGCCGGTGAGGCGTGCCAGGCTCAGCTCGCGCAGTGCCGCGCTGCGCAGCGCCTCGCGTTCCTCGGCCGTGCGCTGGCGCTCGGGCTCGCGGCGCGCTTCGCTCGGGCGCGGCGGCGGCTGGCGCAGCGCCTGGATCGCCGTCTGCGCCTGCGCCGCGTAGCGCCCGTTCGGGTAGGCCTGCAGGTATGCCTGATAACCGGCCTCGCTGCGTGCCAGCAGCGCCGCCTCCCAGGCCTGGGGTTCGGCGGCGGCGCGCTGCTCGGCCAGGCGCTCGGCGTCGCGCTGGGCATCGAGCCGGCGCAGCGCCGTGCGCGCGGCGGCGACGTAGCGGCCGCGCGGGTAGCGCTGCAGGTAGGCCTCGTAATGCTCGCGGCCGCCGCGCGCCTGAACGTCGCGCCAGACGAAGCCCTCGACGTCCTTGGTACCGGCCGGCACCGGGGTGAGCAGTGCTGCCGGGGGCAGGACGGGCGCGGTGGCCGAGGGGGCCGGCAAGGTCGCGGCAGGCGCGGGCAATGTCGCCGGCGCGGCCGCGGCGGGCCGGGACAAGGCTGCCAGCTTGATGCGCGCGGCCGCCGCATACAGGCCCTTCGGGTATTCGTTCAGGTAGGCCTCGTAGGCCGCTGACGTGCCGAGCGACTCGGCCGCCTGCCAGGCCGCCGCCTCGGGTGTCGCCGGCGCCTGCTGGATGTTGACGACCGCACCGGGCTTGACGATGAAGTAGAAGTCGCCGGTGAGGCTGCCCTCCATCCACGGCTCCTGCTTGCCCTTGGTGGCCTCGCGCACGCGGATCGTGACGCGCTTGAGCGCGGTCTCGATCGGCACGCCCTCCTCGCCGATCTGCGCCAGCAGCGCCTCGGTGTAGGTGCCGTGCTCGCCGCGGCCGTCCTCGGCCACGCTGCCCGGGCGCGTGGCGTAGTGGATCAGCGTGCCGCTGGGCGCCTGCACGCGCGCCAGGCCCATCGGTGCCGAGCGGAAGCTGCGTGCATAGGGGTTGTTGCGGCAGGCGTCGAGCAGCACCAGGTTGACGCCGGCCTTCGAGTCTTCCATCGTGTTGAGCACGGCGCCCAGGCTCAGGCTCTGCTGCGGCACGTCCTCCTCGCTGCCGATCTCGGCGTCGACGGCGGGCAGGTAGTTCTCGCCGCGCACCTGCACGCCGTGGCCGGCGTAGAAGAACAGCGCCACCGCGCCCGGCCTGATCCGGTTGCGGAACTCGCGCAGCGCGGCGCCCACCTGCCGGGTCTGCAGGTTCTCGAAGTACAGCGTGTCGAAGCCCATCGACTGGAGCTTGTCGCGCATCGCGCGCGCGTCGTTGACGGGATTGCGCAGCGGGGCGCTGCGGTAGGCCGCGTTGCCGACGACCAGCGCCACGCGCGGTTCGCTGCCCGGCGTGCCCTGGGCCGTGGCCGGCGCGGCGAGCAGCGCGGCGCAGCCCAGACACCACAGCAGGAGAAGGAGGCGAAGCGTGTTCATCGACGGTGGCGCCGGGCGTCGTGCGGGGTGCGCCGCCCGGGGCCCGGGCCGGCCGCACCGCCTCGGACGTCGCCGGCGCTCGGTGCAGCGCGATTCTCGACTGCGGCGCATGCCCTTGTACATCCTGCGCCCGGTGGGTGGGCGTGCCGGGCTTCTCGTTCGCCTGCGATCGAGGGCGCGGGGGGCCGGGTTCGCCCGTGCGGCATCGCTGCGGGCAGCCCGATTGCCGGGCTCCGCGGGATCCGCATAGCATCGCGCGGCCGGAGGTGGCGTCCGATGCCCGAACTCAGCGTCTTGCTCGCGGCCGCGCGCCAGGGCGACCAGAAGGCCGCCGGCGAGGCCTTCGGCCTGCTCTACGAGGATCTGCGCCGCCTGGCCGCCGCGCGGCTGCGGCCGCACCGCACGCTGACGCTGCTGGGCACGACCTCGCTCGTGCACGAGGCCTACCTCAGGATCGTCGGCAGCGAAGCGCTGCCGGTCGACGACCGCCACCACTTCTTCGCCTATGCCTCGCGCGTGATGCGCTCGGTGATCGTCGACTACGCGCGTGCGCGCAACGCCGAGCGCCGCGGCGGCGACGCCGAACATGTCGTGCTCGACACGCTGCTCGAGAGCCAGCTCGCGGCACCCGAGAACGACGCGCTGCGCGTGCACGAGGCGCTGCAGGTGCTCGAGCAGGCCGACGCGCGGCTGGCGCAGGTGGCCGAGATGCGCTTCTTCGGCGGGCTGGGCGAGGCCGAGATCGCCGACGCGCTGGGGCTGTCGGAACGCACCGTGCGGCGCGACTGGGAGAAGGCGCGGCTGCTGCTGATCGCGGCCATGCAGTGAGACCGACCGTGCAGCGGCCGGCAGACCTCGCGGTACAGCGGCGCGGCTGCTGCTGATCGCGGCGATGCAGTGAGACCCTGCGCAGCGGCCCAGCGCGGGGGCGCCTCCGGACTGCGCTCGTTGCCGCGATGCCCGCGTCGCCGCACGCTCCGGCCGGCACGCTGCGCGGGCTGCCGGCGCACCACGCCGAACTCGAGACGGGCGACGTCGCGGCGGCAGCCGCAGCGGCTGACCGCAGGGCCTTGGGCCGCGCGCCGACGCCGCAGTACGCCGGCCCGGGGCCGCGGCGCGGCGAGCCCGTCGGCACGGCCGGTGACCTGTACGCGCTCGGCGTGACCGCCCGCGCGCTGCCGGGCGGCAAGCGGCCCTGCGCGCGGTTCGCGGCCTGTGTGCTGGCCGGTTTGCGGTGCGGCTTGCGTATGTCGCGGTGAAGGGGCCGATGGCGTCGGCGCCCAGGAGAGCAGACCATGCCCCATGCCCTTTGCTTGCGGCGACCGCGGGCCGGACGAAGCCTCGCGCGGCCGGCGTCGGCAGCGCTTGCGCTCGCGACCGCCCTCGCGGCGCCCGGCGCGGCCTGCGCGCAGGACGCCCCGCCGACACGCCTGGCGTCCGCGCAGGCCGCCTACGAGATCGGCCATTACCGCGAGGCCTTCGACCTCTATGTCGCGCTGGCCGACGAGGGCCACTGCGAGGCCGCGCGCATGGCGCGCGCAATGCTGCGCTACGGCCGCGTGCTCTACGGCATCGCATTCGAAGTCGGCAGCGAGCGCGCCGCACGCTGGCGCGCGCCGACGGCCTGCGTTGCCGTGGCCGCTGCGACCCGCACGCCTTGAACCCCCGTGCTTCACGAGGAGCCTGTGCCATGACCATGCAGAGCATCGTGCGTCCATCGCCGCCGGCATCCGGCCGGCCGTACGCGACGTCGCGCTGGCTGTGGGCCGCGGCGCTCGTGTCGATCGTCGTCGGCCTGCTGCTGACGGCGACGCTCGGGCGCATCGTCGTGGCCTCGCCGACGCCGCGGCCGTCGCCGCCGCAGGCCCTGGTGCCCGCGCCGGCGCCCGGCGACACCTCGGTGCCCGACGCCGCGCGTGCGCTGGCCGGCCGGTCCGAGCTGCTGCAGGAGCCGGCGCCGACGTTCTGAAGCGCTCCGGTGCAGCGTCGCTCGGGCGGGCGTGGGGGCGCGCGGGTTCGCGCGCGCCCTCGGCTGCGGGCGGGGCGGATAGCGTAAGTCCTGACTGGCGCCGCGCTCGCGCCGCGGCAGCATCGGTGCATGGATCACAGACCGCCCATCGTGCTCGTGCATGGCGCCTGGGGCGGCGCCTGGATCTGGCGACGCGTGCTCGGACCGCTGCGTGCCGCCGGCCACGAGGTGCACGCGGTGACGCTGACCGGCGACGGCGAACGCGCACACCTGCGCCGGCCCGACATCGGTCTGGCCACGCATGTGGCCGATGTCGTCGGCCTGATCGAGGCCGAGGAACTGCAGGGCTGCGTGCTCGTCGGGCACAGCTACGGCGGAATCGTCATCACCGCGGCGGCCGAGGCGATCCTGACGCAGGGCCAGGCCGGCGTACTGCGCGGGCTGGTCTATGTCGACGCGGCCGTGCCCGAACCCGGCGATTCGTGGAGCAGCGGACACGCCCCGCAGACACTGGCCCAGCGCGAGGCGCTGGCGGCGGCGCACGACAACGCGCTGCCGCCGGCCGACCCGGCGCTGTTCGGCCTCGCCGGCGCCGACCGCGACTGGCTGCTGCGCCGCCAGGTGCCGCACCCCTTCGGCATGTACTGCGAGCCGGTGCAGTTCAGCGCCGAGCGGCTGGCCATGCTGCCGCGCCTGTTCGTCGACTGCACGTCGCCGGCCCTGGCCACCATCGATGCGTCGCGTCGGCGCGTGCGCGCGCAGCCGGGCTGGCGTGTCGTCGAGATCGCCACCGGGCATTGCCCGATGGTCAGCCGGCCCGACGAACTCGTGCGCCGCCTGCTGGATTTCGCGGGCGGCCGCTGACAGACCGACGGCGCGCGCGCGGGCCCGGGATCCCGGAATGAACGACCGCAGGCGGTCATGAGGTCGCCGTGCGCGCCGCCCGGTCCCCGCGGAGTCCGGCGCCGCACGCGGCCGCAGACGCTGCGGCGATGGCCGTCCGCGCAGCGTCGATCCGTATGAGGCGCTGCACGGTCCGGCGCATGTCGCGGCGCGGCACCACGGGGAGGATCGCATGACCCTCGGCGTGGCCGAGTTGAAGCGGCTGGCGCCGCTGCTCGACGAGGCGCTCGAGCTCGAAGGCGCGGCGCGCGAGGCCTGGCTCGAGCGCCTGGCGCAGGACGACGCCGCGCTCGCCGAACGCCTGCGCCGCCTGCTCGCCGCCGGCATGTCCACCGCCTCGGCCGCTGCCCTCGATCGCGGACTGGCGCTCGGCATCGCGCGCCCGCCGGCGGGCAGTCGGGTGCCCGGCCCCGGCGACGGCGTCGGCCCCTACCGGCTGCAGCGGCTGCTCGCGCAAGGCGGCATGGGCGAGGTCTGGCTCGCCGCACGCGACGACGGCAGCTCGCAGCGCGCGGTGGCGCTCAAGCTGCCCGTGCTCGGGCTGCGGCGCGACGTGCTCGTGCGCCGCTTCGAGCGCGAACGCGAGATCCTCGAGTCGCTGTCGCACCCGCATATCGCGCGCCTGTACGACGCGGGGTTCGCCGCCGACGGTCAGCCCTACCTGGCGCTCGAGTACGTTCCCGGCGAGCCGATCGACCGCTATTGCGAGGCGTGTCGCCTCGATGCCCGCCGGCGCGTGCAGCTGATGCAGCAGGTGCTGGCGGCCGTGCAGTTCGCGCACGCCAACCTCGTCGTGCACCGCGACCTGAAGCCGAGCAACGTGCTGGTGACGCCCGAGGGGCATGCGATGCTGCTCGACTTCGGCATCGCCAAGCTCCTGCAGCCCGAGGACGCCAGGGCCGTCGAGACCGAGCTCACGCGCCTGGGCGGGCGCGCGCTCACGCCGGACTACGCCGCGCCCGAGCAGGTGCGCAGCGAGCCGGTCAGCATCGCCACCGACATCTGGGCGCTGGGCGTGCTGCTGTACCGCCTGCTGGCCGGCGAGCTGCCTTTCCGCGGCGCACACCGCGCCGAGCTCGAACAGGCCATCCTGTCGGCCGCGCCGCTGCGCCCGAGCCAGCACCGCCAGGGCGTGGCGGCGCGGCTGGCGCGCCACCAGGCGGCGGACCTCGACACCATCGTCGGCAAGGCTCTGCACAAGGCACCGGCCGAGCGCTACGCGACGGTCGACGCACTGGCCGACGATCTGGGCCGCTGGATGGACGGCCAGCCCGTGCACGCGCAGCCCGACCGGCTCGGCTACCGCCTGCGCAAGTTCGTCGCGCGCCATCGCGCGGGCAGCGCGGCTGCCGCCGCGGCACTGGCGGCGGTGGCCGTCGCCGGATCGTCGGCGCTGTGGCAGGCGCGCACGGCGCGGCAGGAGGCCGAGCACGCACGCCAGGAGGCGCGGCGCGCGCAGGCGGTGCAGGACTTCCTGCTCGACATCTTCCGCGCCAACAGCCGCGAGCAGACCGACCCGATGCGCGCGCAGCAGACCACCGCACGCGAGCTGCTCGACGCGGGCGCGGCGCGCATCGACCGCGCGCTGGCCGACGCGCCCGAGGCGCGGCTGCAGCTGCTGGGCGCGCTGTCGGATCTCTATCTCGAGCTGGGCCTGCGCGGGCGGGCCGTCGATCTGGCGCGCCGGCGCGTCGAGCTCGCGCGCGCCGTGCTCGCCCGCGACGATGCGCGGCGCGCCCATGCGCTGCTGGCGCTGGCGCGCTTCCTGCACGACGGCATGTATCGCGAGCAGGCGCGTGCCCTGCTGACCGAGGCGCGCGCCGTGCTCGACGCCGGCGGCGGCGCCGATGCGGCGGTGCGCGCCCGCTTGCTGGCGCAATGGGTGCGCTTCTACCGCTACGAGTCGCTGCGCGAATACATCGCCGGCGCCGACCGGGCGCTGGCCTTCGAGCGGGCCCAGCCCGGGCCCGGGCTGTCGCTGGTGCGCGCGCTGCAGGCAGCGGGCCTGGCGCATCTGTCGCAGCTGGATTACGCGCGCGCCGAGCCGCTGCTCGCCGAAGGCTACGCCGAGGCACATCGGCGCGTCGCCGACCGCGCGATGGCGATCGTCACGATCGGCGCCGACACGGCCGAGGTCTGGCAGTCGATCGGGCGCTTCGCCGAGGCCGAACATGCGCTGCGCGAAGCGATCGCCGAGTCGACGCGCATCAACGGGGCCGAACATGGCGTCACCCTGGTCTTTCGCAGCCATCTGGCCTATCTGCTGTTGCAGACCGGACGCAGCTCCGAAGGGCGCGAGGAGCAGCGCGCGATCCGCGCGACCATCGGCGCCAACGACGCCCGATACGACGCATCGTGGCGGCGCAACCTCGAATACCTGCTCGCGCGGCACCTGATCGACGGCGGCGCAGCGGCGCCGCTGGCTGCGCTGCTCGAGCCGGAGATCGGCCCCCTGGCCGAGGACCTGCCGCGCTCGGGCGTGCTCGTGCACCGCCTGCGCCAGCTGGCCGAGGCCTACACCGCGCTCGGCCGCCTCGACGAGGCCGACGCGCGGCTCACGCGTGCCGAGGCGCTTTGGGCGCGGTACGCCGACGGCGCGGATGCGCCCTGGACCCGGCTGAACCTCAGCCACGCGCGCGCGCGCCTGCTGCTGCGTCAGGGCCGGCCCACCGAGGCCGCCGCCGTCCTCGAGGCGATGCCGGCGGCGCAGTTGCCCGACGGGGCGTTGGACATCTACGCGCTCAAGCGCGACGTCGCGCTGGCCGAAGCCCGTCTGGCGACAGGTCAGCCGGAGCAGGCGCGTGCGCTGGCGCGCTCGACGCTCGAACGCCTCGCCGGCCTGGCGCCGGCATGGCGTCTGCCGCACCTCGAGTCGCTGGCCTGGCGCGCCCTGGGCAAGGCACAGGCCGCGCTCGGCGAAGCGGCTGCAGGGCGCGACAGCCTGCGCCAGGCGCTGCGCATCCGCAGCGCCAGCGACGAGGCTTCGAGCCCGTGGCCCGAGCGACTGCGCGGCGAGCTGGCGGAGATGTCCGAGGTTCGGACGGGTCGGCGGTAAATGTATTTGTTCTGGACAGTACTGGAGGGATCGATGGCCTGGCGCGTCGCCGGCCCAGGCGCTGGACGACGCGTCGTGCCTCTTCGAGCCGAGCTGCTCGGGCGCCCTGACCTGCTCGGCTGCAGCGATGGAACCCCGGATCTGGCATGTGGAGGCGCGATGTCGATCCGCATCGACCTGGCACGATCACTGCGTACTCTCATCTCATTGCGGATGCCATGTCCGTAAGTCAGACAACCGACCCGGAGACTCCTGATGAGCCCTGCCTGCCCCGCTACTCCCCCTGCCACGCGCCGCCTCTGGCTGGCGTCTGCCGTCGCTTCGGCCGTGTTCGCGATGGCCGGCAGCGCGCCCACCGCGGCCCTCGCCCAGGCCAAGGGCGAGGTGAAGATCGCCGTCATCCAGAGCAAGACCGGGGCGCTCGAGGCCTACGCCAAGCAGATGATCGTCGGCTTCAACATGGGGCTGGAGTACGCCACCGGCGGCACGATGAGCGTGGCCGGCAGGAAGCTGGTCGTGATCGAGAAGGACGACCAGGGCAAGCCCGACGTCGGCAAGGCGGCGCTGGCCGCCGCCTACGCCGACGACAAGGTCGACATCGCGGTCGGCCCGACCGCCAGCCCGGTGGCGCTGGCGATGCTGCCGGTGGCCGAGGAATACAAGAAGATCCTGCTCGTCGAGCCCGCGGTGGCCGACAGCATCACCGGCGACAAGTGGAACAAGTACATCTTCCGCACCGGCCGCAACAGCAGCCAGGATGCCGCCGCCAATGCCGCGGCGCTGGATCAGCCGGGCAACGTCGTCGCGATCCTCGCCAACGACAACGCCTTCGGCCGCGACGGCGTGAAGGCGGCCAAGGAGTTCACGAAGAAGGCGAAGATCGTGCACGAGGAATACCTGCCGGTGGGCACGACCGACTTCACCGCCGGGCTGCAGCGCATCATCGACGCGCTGAAGGACCAGAAGGGCAACAAGTACCTCTCGGTGGGCTGGTCGGGCGCGCCGACGCCGTTCCCGAAGATCGCCGACCTCGATCTCGAGAAGCGCTACGGCATCAAGCTCGCCACCGGCGGCAACATCCTGCCGGCGATGGTGGCGTACAAGAACTTCCCCGGGATGGAAGGCGCGCTGTACTACTACTTCGGCATTCCGAAGAACCCGGTCAACGAGTGGCTCGTCGCCAACCACTACAGCCGCTACAAGGCGCCGCCCGATTTCTTCACGGCCGGCGGCATGAGCGCGGCCATCGCCGTGGTCGAGGCGCTGAAGAAGACCGGCGGCGACACCAACACCAACAAGCTGATCGCCGCGATGGAGGGCATGAGCTTCGAGACGCCCAAGGGCAAGATGACCTTCCGCAAGGAGGATCACCAGGCGATGCAGGACATGTACCACTTCCGCATCAAGAACGACCCGGCCTTCGCCTGGGGCGTGCCCGAGTTGGTGCGCGTGATCCCGGCCAGCGAGCTGCAGATCCCGATCCGCAACAAGCGTTGAACGTCTGAGCCCCCGGCCGCCTGGCGGCCGCCCCCCCCCGAGGGGGCTGCCGAACCCGACCGGGGACCGGGATCGGGTTCGGCCCGTCAACCGCATCGCCCCTGGTCGCCAGCGGCGACCGGTCCCAAAGGGACGGAACGCGCGTTCCCGACTTCTTCATGCTCGAAACCCAGGATCTCACGATCCGCTTCGGCGGCCACGTCGCGGTGGACCATGTCTCGTGCCGCTTCGAACCGGGCACGCTGACGGCGATCGTCGGGCCCAACGGCGCGGGCAAGACGACCTACTTCAACCTGATCTCCGGGCAGCTTCCGGCCAGCGCCGGGCGCGTGCGGCTCGCCGGCGAGGACATCACGGCGCTGCCCGCGGCGCAGCGTACGCAGCGGGGCCTCGGGCGCGCCTTCCAGCTCACGCAGCTCTTCCCCAACCTCAGCGTGCACGAGAACGTGCGCCTGGCGATCCAGGCGCGCCAGACTGCGCGCGCGCGCGCCGCGCTCGGCCTGCTGCGCGACATGCTGCGCGTGTGGCTCGACCACGGGGAATGGATCGCCGAGGCGACGCGCATCCTGCTGCAGGTGCGGCTGGCCGACAAGGCGCAGGCCCGGGCCAGCAGCCTGCCGCACGGCGACCAGCGCAAGCTCGAAGTGGCGCTGCTGATCGCCCTGGATCCCAAGGTCTACATGTTCGACGAGCCCACCGCCGGCATGAGCGTCGACGAGGTGCCGGTGGTGCTCGAGCTGATCCGCGCGCTCAAGAGCCGCCGCGACATCGTGATCCTGCTCGTCGAGCACAAGATGGACGTGGTGCGCGAACTGGCCGACCGCATCGTCGTGCTGCACAACGGGCGGCTGGTGGCCGACGGCGAGCCGGCCGCGGTGATCGCGAGCCCGGTGGTCCAGCAGGCCTACCTGGGCCTGGGCAGCGACGCGGGGCACGAAGAGGCCGCCGGATGAGCGCGCTGCTCGAGCTGCGCGGCGTGCACACGCACATCGGGGCGTATCACATCCTGCACGGCGTCGACCTCGTCGTGCCCGAGGGCGAGGTGACGATGCTGCTGGGCCGCAACGGCGCCGGCAAGACGACGACGCTGCGCACCATCATGGGTCTGTGGCCGGCGTCGCGCGGCAGCGTCGCCTTCCGCGGCCGGGCGATCGCCGGCCGGCCCACGCCCGAGATCGCCGCGGCCGGCATCGCCTACGTGCCCGAGAGCATGGGCATCTTCGCCGACCTCACGGTCAAGGAGAACATCGTGCTCGCGGCGCGCGCGGCGCGCCACGAGGGCGAGCTCGACGGCGAGCGCCTGCGCTGGATCTTCGGGCTCTTTCCGGCGCTGCACAAGTTCTGGCTCTACCCGGCGGGCAAGCTCTCGGGCGGGCAGAAGCAGATGCTCGCCGTGGCGCGCGCGATCTGCGAGCCGCGCGCGCTGATCCTGATCGACGAGCCGAGCAAGGGCCTGGCGCCCTCGGTCGTGCGCAACCTGATCGGAGCGCTGCGCGAGCTCAAGAGCCAGCGCACGACGATCCTGCTGGTGGAGCAGAACTTCCTCATGGCCCGGGCGCTCGGCGACACGGTGGCGGTGATGGACGACGGCCGCGTCGTGCACCGCGGCCCGATGGCCGAGCTGGCCGACGACGAAGCGCTGCAGCAGCGCCTGCTCGGCCTGGCACTGGGAGCGCATCAATGACGGACAGCGCCGCCATCGCCCCGGCCGAGACGGCGGCGATCCCGAAGACCGCGTTCGACTGGAGGCCGGTGGCGTTGCTGCTGGCGCTCGTCGCCGCCGCGCTGCCGGCGATCGGCGGCGCGAGCAGCTGGCTCACGCTCACCTTCGCCGGGCTGGCGATGGGGCTGATCATCTTCGTCATCGCCTCCGGGCTGACGCTGATCTTCGGCCTGATGGACGTGCTCAATTTCGGGCATGGGCTGTTCATCGCCATCGGCGCCTTCGTCGCCACCAGCGTGATGGGCGGCATGGCCGTCTTCACCGACCAGGGCCTGGGGCAGACGCTGCTCGCCGTCTTCGCCGCGATGGTGGTGGCGATGGCCGTCGCCGCCGCCGTAGGCTGGGCCTTCGAGCGCGTGGTCGTGCGCCCGGTCTACGGCCAGCACCTCAAGCAGATCCTGATCACGATGGGCGGCATGATCGTCGGCGAGGAGCTCATCAAGGTCATCTGGGGGCCGCTGCAGATCGCGCTGCCGATGCCCGCACCCTTGCGCGGCGCGTTCTATCTGGGCGACGCGGCGATCGAGAAGTACCGCGTGCTGGCCGCGCTGGCGGGCCTGGCCGTGTTCGCGCTCCTGGCCTGGACGCTGGCGCGCACCAAGGTGGGCCTGCTGATCCGCGCCGGCGTGCAGGACCGCGAGATGGTCGAGTCGCTCGGCTACCGCATCCGGCGCCTGTTCGTCGGCGTCTTCGTCGCCGGCTCGGCGCTCGCCGGACTGGGCGGCGTGCTGTGGGGGCTGTACCAGCAGTCGGTTTCGCCGCAGATCGGCGCGCAGGTCAACGTGCTGATCTTCATCGTCATCATCATCGGCGGCCTGGGCTCGACCTTCGGCTGCTTCGTCGGCGCGCTGCTGGTGGGCCTGATGGCCAACTACACCGGCTTCCTGGCGCCCAAGGTGGCGCTGTTCTCCAACATCGCGCTGATGGTCGCGATCCTGCTGTGGCGGCCGCAGGGCCTGTATCCGGTGACGAACCGCTGAGCCTGGCCATGCTCGACCGCCTCCTTTCGCACGACCGCCCGCGCAGCCGGCTGCTGGCGCTGGCGCTCGTCGTCGTGCTCGTCGCGCTGCTCGTCGCGCCCTTCGCCTTTCCGGGCGCGAAGGCGCTCGCCGTGGCGGCCAAGACGCTCGTCTTCATCCTGCTCGTGGCCAGCTTCGACCTGCTGCTGGGCTACACCGGCATCGTCAGCTTCGCGCACACGATGTTCTTCGGCATCGGCGCCTACGGCGTGGCGATCGCCAGCACGCGCCTCGGCGCGGGGCCGGCGGCGGTGCTCGTCGGCACCGCGGCGGCGCTCCTGATCTCGCTGCTGCTTTCGCTCGTGATCGGGCTCTTCTCGCTGCGCGTGAAGGCGATCTTCTACGCGATGATCACGCTGGCGGTGGCGAGCGCGTTCCAGACGCTGGCCTCGCAGCTGGCCGAGCTCACCGGCGGCGAGGACGGTCTGACGTTCCGCAACCCGGCCTGGCTCGCGCCCGCCTTCGAGCCTTTCGACAATCCGGTGCTCGGCGTCACGCTCGACGGCAAGGTCTTCACCTACTACCTGCTGCTCGCCGCCGTCGCGCTGCTCTTCCTCGCGCTGCTGCGCATCGTCAACTCGCCCTTCGGCCGTGTGCTGCAGGCGATCCGCGAAAACGACTTCCGCGCCGAGGCGATCGGCTACTCGACCGTCGTCTACCGCACCTGGAGCAACGTGCTGTCGGCGCTGTTCGCCACGCTGGCCGGTGCGCTGCTGGCGCTGTGGCTGCGCTACGTCGGGCCCGACACGACGCTGTCCTTCGAGATCATGCTCGACATCCTGCTCATCGTCGTCATCGGCGGCATGGGCACGATGTACGGCGCGGTGGTCGGCGCTGCGCTGTTCGTGCTGGCGCAGAACTATCTGCAGGATCTGCTCGCCTTCGGCGCCGGCGCGCTCGCGGGTGTGCCGCTGCTCGCGCGCATCGTCAGCCCCGACCGCTGGCTGCTCTGGCTCGGCCTGCTGTTCGTGCTCTCGGTCTACTACTTCCCCACGGGCATCGTCGGTCGCCTGCGCACGACGACACAAGCGCGCAGGAGCGATGCATGACGGCGCCGACCTCCAACTACCTCGTCTGCCTGGGCCGCGAGCTGCACTTCATGGAGTGGGGCGCGGGCCACGCCGAGACGGTGGTCGCCTGGCACGGCCTGGCGCGCACCGGCCGCGACATGGACCCGATCGCCGCGCAGCTCGCGGCGCGCTTTCGCGTCGTCTGCCCCGACACCCTCGGCCGCGGTCTGAGCCAGTGGAGCCCCGACCCGGCGCGCGAATACTGCCTGGCGTTCTACGTGCAGCAGGCGGTCGCGCTGCTCGACCAGCTCGGCATCGAGCGCTGCCACTGGCTCGGCACCTCGATGGGCGGAGCGATCGGCCTCGCGGCGGCGGCCGGTGCGCTGCGCGGGCGCATCCGGCGCCTGGTGCTCAACGACATCGGTCCCGAGCTCGCGCCGGCGGCGCTCGAACGCATCCGCGCCTACGCCGGCAGCCCGCCGGCCTTCGCCACCGTGAGCGAGCTCGAGCAGTACTTCCGCAGCGTCTACAAGCCCTACGGCTGGCTGCCCGACGCGCAGTGGCGCGCGCTCACCGAGAGCAGCGCACGCCGCCTGCCCGACGGGCGCGTGACGCCGCACTACGACCCGGCGCTGGTGCAGCAGTTCGTGCACCACCCCGACGACTACACGCAATGGGAGGCCTGGGACCGCCTCGACCTCCCCGTGCTCGTGCTGCGCGGCGAGACGAGCGACCTGCTGCTGCCCGAAGTGGCCGAGGCGATGCGCGTGCGCGGCCCGCGCGCGGTGGTGGCGACGATTCCCGGCTGCGGCCACGCGCCGGCGCTCAACACACCCGAGCAGTACGCGCTGGTGGAGCGCTTCCTGGCGGCCTGAAGGCAGCCGCGCGAGCCCCGGTCGAACTTGCAGACCGGGCGCTGCCGGGCCCATCGGCCGGCCTTGCTGTTCGTGCGGCAGGCACCGACGGTCTACACCACCAACGCCATCGAGAGCGTGCACAGCCGGCTACGCAAAATCATCAAGACGCGCGGGCACTTCCCCAGCGATGACGCGGCCAGCAAGGCCACCTGGCTGGCGCTGCGCAACATCACTGCCGACTCGAGCCGAGCGGCAAAGGAATGGAAACTGGAGATGAACGAGTTCGCGATACCCGACGAAGAGCGATTCACGCAGGCCGCACATGGCACCGGCCGATGAGGAGGGTTGAACCATGAGTACACCTGACCAGCAAGATGATTCAGCCGGCGCGGTTCATTCATGGTCGGGGGCGAGTGGGCCGACTCATGATTGGTTACCGTGAAAGCCCAACCCGTTGAGAGCGAGTTGATCCCTCCCGCCGATCGGCAGGATTGGCAAGGCCGCTGGGCCCGACCCCTCGAAATCAGCGGCGGATCAAGCGCTGGCGGCGGCCGCAGCGTCCTTGGGGGCGGGCCACTTGCCGATGAGCTTGAGCTGTTTGATCCAGCGCGGCGCGTTCTTCTTCGCGCTCATCGCGGCGTAGTCGATGTGTTGATCGAGGTAGGCCTGCTTGCGAGTGAGCAGCACATAGATCAAGCGGATCATCTTGTGCGCCACCGCCACGATCGCCTTCTTGTGCGACTTGCGCACCATCAGG
>JADYZZ010000010.1 GCA_020852865.1 Rubrivivax sp. | reverse complement strand
TTCCTGCCAACGCGGCCGCCACCGGCACCGCCCGCATCAACCACCACGCCATCGCCGCGCTCACCGCCGCCAGCGCCCACCACCACGCGCGCCAGCCGGCCGCCTGCATCACCCACGGCCCGGCGAGCAGCGCCAGCGTCGTCGCCAGCGGCATGTACGCGCTCCACAGGCCGATGATGAGGTTCAGCCGCTCGGCCGCGACCAGCCGGCGCAGCAGCGCCGGCGCCGCGAGCACGACGAGCAGGAAGCCCAGGCCCTCGAGCGCGCGCAGCACGAGCAGCATCGTCACGCCGGGCGCGAAGCCGCCGGCGGCGCTGGCAGCAGCCAGCAGCACGAGGCCGATCAGCATGCTGCGCCTGGGCGTCAGCCCGTCGGCGAGCGCGCCGACCGCAACGCCGGCGCACATGCCCGCGAGTTGCACCATCGACAGCAGGAAGCCCGCCTGCACGAGCGTGACACCGAGCGCCTGCTGCAGCACCGGAATCGCCGGCGGCAGCTTGCCAACGTGCAGCGCCGCGCAGACGCCGGCGAGGATGACGACGAGCGCGGGCTCGGGGCGCGAAGGTCTGGATGCGGACATGCTGGGGCGCGAGTGTGCCCTGTGCCTGTGCCGATGACGGCGCGCCACCGCGCGATGCAAGAATCGTCCGCATGACCGCCGCTGCCGATGCCCGCGCCGACGCCGAGTTCCTGGACCTGCCGACGATGCTGGCCGACGCGGCGCGCGCGTATCCGCACTCGCCGGCGATCATCGACGCGGCGCCGGGAAACGAGCGCCGCTTCGACTTCGCCGCGCTCGATGCCGCCGTCGACCGCGTCGCCGCAGCGCTGCAACGCGCGGGCCTCGGGCCGGGGCACACGGTGGCGGTGGTGGCCGCGGCGTCGGCCGAGTACCTCTTCGTCTTCTTCGGCGCGCTGCGCGCCGGCCTCGCGGTGGCGCCGCTCGCGCCTTCGTCGACGCCGCAGCAGCTTGCCGACATGATCGCCGACTGCGACGCGCGCGTCGTCTTCGTCGATGCCGAGGCGGCCGCGGCGCTCGGCACGGTGGCGCTGCCGGCGCACGCGCGTGTCGTGCGCTTCGGCGAACCCTTCGAACAATGGCTCGCCCCCGCTGGCAGCAAACCCGCGCCGGTGAGGATCGATCCGGCGTGGCCCTTCAACATCATCTACTCGTCGGGCACGACCGGCACGCCCAAAGGCATCGTGCAGCCGCACGCGATGCGCTGGGCGCACATCCGGCGCGGTTCGGCCACCGGCTACGGGCCGGGCTCGGTGACGCTGGTCGCGACGCCGCTGTACAGCAACACGACGCTCGTCGCGGTGATCCCGTCGCTCGCCTGGGGCGGCGCGGTCGTGCTTGGCCGCAAGTTCGACGCGCTGGGTTATCTGCAGCTCGCCGAGCGCCACCGCGCCACGCACACGATGCTGGTGCCGGTGCAGTACCAGCGGCTGATGGCGCATCCGCGCTTCGACGAGTTCGACCTCACGAGCTTCGTCGCCAAGTTCTGCACCAGCGCGCCGTTTTGCGCCGAGCTGAAGGCCGAGGTGCTGCGGCGCTGGCCGGGCGGCCTCACCGAGTACTACGGCCTCACCGAAGGCGGCGCGACGTTCATCCTGCACTGCCACGAACATCCGACGAAGCTGCACACCGTGGGCCCACCGAACGAGGGCCACGAAGTGCGCCTGCTCGACGAAGCCGGCCGCGCGTTGGCACCCGAGGCCGTGGCGCGCGGCGAGGCAGGCGAGATCGCCGGCCGCAGCCCCGGCATGATGAGCGGCTACCACCGCCAGCCCGCGAAGTCGGCCGAGGCCGAGTGGTTCGACGAGCAAGGACGGCGCTACATCCGCACCGGCGACATCGGCCGCTTCGATGCCGACGGCTTCCTCGTGCTGACCGATCGCCGCAAGGACATGGTCATCAGCGGCGGCTTCAACGTCTACCCGAGCGACCTCGAGGCCGTGCTGCGCCAGCACCCCGCGGTGGCCGAAGCGGCCGTGTTCGGCGTGCCGAGCGAGCAGTGGGGCGAGACGCCGGTGGCGGTGGTGGTGTTGCGCGATGCTGCTTCATCGTCGGCTGCGCCTGATGCGCGCGATGCGCAAGCCCTGCGCGCATGGGCCAACGAGCGGCTGGGCAAGACGCAGCGGCTCGCGGCACTGCGTTTCGCGGATGAGCTGCCGCGCAGTGCGATCGGGAAGGTGCTGCGGCGCGAGCTGAGAGCGAGATGGCTCGGCACCGACGGTTCGGAGCGCTACTTTCCGGCCTGATCGCGCGCTCCAAGAGCTGGGGCGGCATGCCGAGGTTCTTCACCGCCCCATCCGCCCCACCACGCCGCGCGCCAAGCGCTCGGCCACCGCCAGGTCAGCCGGCGGCAGCGACTTCAACAGCAGGTCGCGCAAATCGCGCACCTCGCACAGGCCGTGGTGCTGGCAAGCCTGCGCGAGCGCGGGGTGCTCGGCGCAGGCGCGCTTCAGCGCCGACGTGTGGGCCGGCCGCCCCGCGGCATCGACCGGTGTGCACGAGGCCAGCCACAGCGCGCCGCGCAGCACGTCGGGCGATGCGAGGTCGCGCGCGTCGGCGCCCCAGGCGCGCAGCAGTTGGCGCGCCGGTTCGATGTCGGTGGCATCGATCACCTCGGCCAGCAGCAGCGGATCGCCGACGGCCACGGCTTGCGCCAGGTCGATCGGCCGCCGCGTCAGCTCGGGGCCGCTGCCTTGGCCTGCGCCGGCCGCGGCGAGCGTGAAGCCGGCCGCGGCCAGCGCCTCGTCGACCTGGCGCGCGTCGGGCATCTGCTCGCACAGCGGCGCAAGCGATGCGCCGCGGCCGGCGCCGGCGCCGGCGACCGGGCGGCCGGCATTCGCGCGCTGCCGCCACTCGTCCATGCGCCGCCAGTGCATCAGCTGCCGGCACTGGCGCTCGATCATCCACGTCGCGACGAGCGCGGCCGTGTCGCCGCCTTGCAGCGCCGCTTGCACGAAAGCGAGCGCGTCGCGCCCGGCGACGAGGCCGTCGCCGCCGCCGCGCAACTTCGCGAGCGACTGCACGACCGCCTCGCGCGCCGGCGGGACGAAGGGGCGCGCGGTGGCGTTGCTGGTCGCCAAGGCCGACGACGCCGCCGCACTGGCGGCCGCCGCCGCCTCGGCACGCGCCGCCGCAGCCGCCTCATCGGCCGGCGACGCGGGCACGGCCGGCGCGTTGCCCCACGGGTTCGCGAGCTGGCCGCTGCGCTGGTGTTCGGGCACCGGCGCCGACGCGGCGGCCGCGGCCGGATCGTCCGGTGCGAACCACGTGCGCCACGCCGCCCACGCGGCGATCAGGCCGAGCAGCGCCAGCGCCGCCAGCACGGTCACGACGAAGGCACGCCGGCTCGGTGCACGCGCCGAGCCGGGCGCCGAGCGCCGATCGGCCCTCAAAGCCACCGCCGCACGCGGGCCATGTAGTCGGCGTAGCCGTCGCCGAAGCGCGCGAGCAGCGCGGCTTCCTCGCGCCGGATCTGCCCGCGTGTCATCCACCCGCTGAAGACCGCGACGAGCACGAGGCCCGCGAGGCTCGCCCACCACACCGCCAGGCCCAGCAGCGTGGCGGCCAGGCCGAGGTACATCGGGTTGCGCGTGAAGCGGTAGACGCCGGTGGCGACGACCTGGCGCGCGCGCTCGGGCGCGAGCGGGTTGACGGTCGTCTTCGCGCGCTTGAACGCGACGACGCCGGCGAGCGCCACCGCGATGCCGGCCACGCCGAGCGCAACCGCCAAGACACGCTGGCCGCTGAACGGCACGTTCAGCGCCGGCAGCCAGTGCGCCGCGGCGGCGATGGCGGCGGCGAAGACCGCCCACAGCAGCAGCGGCGGGATGCGGAGGTCGAGCATCGGCGAAGGCAGGCCCGAAGGCGAAGCGGCTCGTGAAGCGGGGACAGGCCGCGAGGCTAGCGCAGCCCCCGCCGCCCGCCGGAAGCGATCATCGCCAGCACCTCGCGCAGCACGCCCATCTCGACGCCGTGCGCGAGGTCGAGCACGTGGTTGCGGTCGTAGTACGGGCTGAGGTCGAGCCCGACGCCGAGGCCGAACACCTGCGTTGCCGCGGCGTCGCGCGCCAGCGCCGCGTCGGCGCGCGCGACCACGTCGCGCAGGTGGTGGTCGAGGTAGTGGCGGTCGTTGGCCTGGCTCGTCGCGCTGTCCATCGGCGAGCCGTCGGACATCACCAGCAGCAGCCGCCGGCGCGTCTCGTCCGGATACTCGGATTGACGCGCAGCCTGGCGCGCCAGCGCCCATTGCACGGCTTCGCCATCGAGGCCCTCGCGGAAGAGGTCGGCTTTCAACAGCGCCGCGATGCCGGCGCGCGCGCGGCGCCACGGTGTGTGCGCGGCCTTGAAGACGATGTGCAGCGCCTCGTTCAGCCGGCCCGGGTGGCGCGGCCGGCCGGCGCGCTGCCAGTCGCGCGCCGCGCGGCCGCCGCTCCAGCCGCCGGTCGTGAAGCCCAGCACCTCGCAGGCGACACCGGCCATCTCGAGCGCGCGCGCCAGCACGTCGGCCAGCACCGCCACGTGCGCTGCGTGCTCGCGCATCGAGCCCGAGCAGTCGATCAACAGCGTCAGCAGCGTGTCGGGCTGCGGCTCGATGCGCTCGTCACGGAAGAGCCGCCGCTCGGTCGGCGAGGCGACCAGTTGCGCCAGCCGCGCGCCATCGATGCGCCCTTCTTCGACGCCGCCCTGCCAGCCGTCGACCTTCGGCCGCGCCAGCAGCGCGCGCAGGTCGCGCGCGAGGTGCGCGACGTTGAGCCGTGCCGCCTCGATGCGCGCATCGAGGTCGGCGCGCAGGTCCTGCAGTTGCGCCGCGCGCGCCAGCGTCGTCGCGGCGGCTTCGCGGTCGTAGGCGGTCGTGAAGATGCGGTAGCGCCCGCCGCTGGCTAGCAGCAGCGGGCTCGTGCCGCCGGGCGCGAGCGCGGCGCGTTCGTCGAACGACACATCCGGCGGCTGGATCCAGAGGTTGAAGGCGACGTTGCGCGTGTCGTCGTCGTCCTCCTCGTCGTCTTCGTCGGCATCGAGGCGCACGCCGCCGCCTTCTTCGTTGCCGGCGCCGGCCAGCATCTGCGCAATGTGCGCGGCGATCGTGATCGCGTGCGCCGCATACGCGGCCTGCTCGTGCCGATGCCGGCGCAGCCCCGCCAGCGGCACGCCGAGCGCGGGCCCGAGGCTCGCACGCGTCGCCTCGAGCAGGCCCTCGTCGGGCTCGACGGCCGGCTCGCCGGTCAGGCGCGCGCGCACCATCTGCACGATGCAGTAGACGAGCAGCCCGCGCGCCGTGGCCGTGTGGCCGCTTTCGTGAAAGCGCAGCGACCAGGCTTCGAAACAGCGCGCGAGATTGCGCCGCACGCCGGGCAGCGCGCAGGCGCCTTCGGCATCGAACGCGAGCGACTCGACGCGCAGCTGCTCGAAGACCTCGAACAGCATGCGCTCGGCAGGGTCGAGCAGACGCCCTTGCGCGGCCGCCGCGGCGACGAGACGCCGGTGCAGCGCCGCGTCGCAGAGTCTCAACCGCAGCGCGATGCCGTCGGCCGCACCTCGGAAGACGCCGAAGTCGGCCGTCGCCGCGAGCGGCGGATGCAGGTGCGGCGCCCAGCGCGGCAGCGGCCGCGCGCCGAGGTGGATGCGGCGGGCGCGAAAGTGCAGTTCACGCCGGCCGCAGAGCGCGCGCATCGCCGCGGCGGCGAGGGCTTCGATGTGCTCCTGGCGGCGCGCCTGGGCTTGCGCCTGGGCGCGATCGAGCGTGGTCGGCGCTGCGCCCGCGTCCATCACCACGCCGCTTGCCACGCTGACTTCACCACTCACACCGCCGGCGCCACGCCCGCCAGCTCGCTGCCGAAGCAGCGCTGGAAGTACTCGCCGACGATCGGCAGCTCGGCCTCGTCGCACTTGTTCGCGAACGCCAGCTTGAACGCCGCGCCCACGTCGCCGAAGATGGCCAGGTTCTCGGCCCAGCTGATCACCGTGCGCGGGCTCATCAGCGTCGAGAGGTCGCCGACGGCGAAGCCGCGCCGTGTCAGCGTCGCCAGTTGCACCATCGCCGCGAGCGTCGCGTGGTGCGCGGCGCCGGCAAACGCGGGCACGCGCGCCGCGACGATGGCGATCTCTTCTTCGGCCGGCAGGTAGTTCAGCGTCGTGACGATGTTCCAGCGGTCGACCTGCGCGTGGTTCAGCCGCTGCGCGCCCTGGTACAGGCCGTTCAGGTTGCCCAGCCCCACCGTGTTGCTGGTGGCGAACAGGCGGAAGAACGGGTGCGGCGCGAGCACGCGGTTCTGGTCGAGCAGCGTGAACTTGCCGTCGCGCTCGAGCACGCGCTGGATCACGAACATCACGTCGGGCCGGCCCGCGTCGTACTCGTCGAACACCAGCGCCACCGGCCGCTGCAGCGCCCAGGGCAGCATGCCTTCCTGGAACTCGGTGACCTGCCGGCCTTCGCGCAGCACCACCGCGTCGCGGCCGACGAGGTCGAGCCGGCTCAGGTGCCCGTCGAGATTGACGCGCACGCACGGCCAGTTCAGGCGAGCGGCGACCTGCTCGATGTGCGTGCTCTTGCCCGTGCCGTGCAGCCCTTGCAGCAGCACGCGGCGGTTCAATGCAAAACCCGCCAGCAGCGCGCGCGTCACGTCGGGCTGGAAGCGGTAGGCCGCATCGATCTCGGGCACGTGCTCGTCGCGCTCGGCGAACGCCAGCACCTCGAGCGGCGCGTCGAAGCCGAAGGTGGCGCGCAGGTCGACGCGCACGGTGGGTCGCTCGGCGAGCATGTGCAGCGGCGACGGCGGATCAGCGGTGGTCAAGCGAGGTTCTCCAGGAACGGCAGCACGCCGCGATCATCCTCCGGCGCGTCGATATGATGACCGAGGCAGACCGAACGGAGAGGCTTCGCCCATGAACACGCCCGAAAACATCGCCGCCCGCATGCGGGCGTTCAGGCGCGATGCGCTCGCGAAGCCAGTGCGCTTTCTCATCAAGGACAAGGACTTCGTCTGAGCGCGGGGCTTTTCGGCGGCTACGCGCACCCGCGGCTGCGTGCGCTGATCGCGCGCGCGCAGGCGGCGGCCGGGCCGGTGCCGGCGCCGATCGCCGTTGCGCACCCGGCCGACGCACACGCGTTCGCCGCCGCCGCGGCGATGGCCAACGAGGGCCTGGCGCGGCCGCTGCTCGTCGGCGGGCGCGAGCCGATCCTGCGCGCCGCGGCCGCAGCGCGGCTCGACGCCGGCCACTTCGAGATCGTCGAGACCGGCAACGATCGGCGCGAAGCCGCCGCGCGCGCCGTGGCGCTGGCGCGCAGCGGCGCGGCGATGGCGGTGATGAAGGGCTCGCTGCACAGCGACGAGTTGATCGGCGCCGTCGCGCAGCGCAGCGGCGGGCTGCTGATGCGCGACACGCGGCTGTCGCACGCATTCGTCTTCGACCTGCCGCGCTACCCGAAGCTGCTGGCGCTGGCCGACTGCGTGGTGAACGTCGCCCCGAAACTGCGCGTCAAGCACGACATCGTTGCCAACGCGCTGGCGCTGCTGCGCGCGTTGGGCGTCACCGCGCCGAAGGTGGCGGTGGTGGCGGCGGTGGAGACGGTGATGGAGTCGATTCCCGCCACCGTCGATGCGCGCGCGCTCGCCGAGGCCGCCGCGCGCGGCGAGTTCGGCGACGCTTTGGTCGAAGGGCCGTTCGGCTTCGACAACGCGTTCTCGGCCGAGGCGGCGCGCATCAAGGGCCTCGCGTCGGCGGTGGCCGGCGACGCCGACCTGATGCTGATGCCGGACCTGAACGCCGGCAACATCCTCTACAAGAGCTTCATCTACGCTGGCGGCGCCGAATGCGCGGGGCTCGTGCTCGGCGTGCAAGCCCCGGTGATCCTGACCTCGCGCGCGGATTCGCAGCTGTCGCGGCTGGCATCGGTGGCGTTGGCGGTGCTGGTGGGGCGTGGGGCGGGGGCTGTCGAGGGCCCCTGAATCAGAACGAGGATCCAGCCTCCTTCAGAAACGCCACCTCCTCGGCCGTCGACACCCGCCCGAGCGCCTCGTTGCGATGCGGATAGCGGCCGAAGCGGGCAATGATCACCTCGTGCTTCTTCGCCCACACCTCGGCGTCGGCGAGCGCCGGGTACTCCGCAGTGAGCCGCGCGAAGAGCCGCAACGACTCGGCCTGCATCGCCGCATCCTCGCTGTGCTCGAACGGCAGGTAGACGAAGGTGCGCATCACGCCGCCGAGCCAGCGGTCGTCGCCGCGCGCCACCATCGCCTGCGCGGCGGCCAGCGCCAGCGCGTCGCCGGCAAACGCGCGCGCCGTGCCGCGGAAGAGGTTGCGCGTGAACTGGTCGAGCAGCACGATGCGCGCGAGCGCGCCGTGCGGCGTCGCGTCGCAGGCGCGCAAGCCGCCGTTCAAGGCTTCTTCGACGAGCGAGCCGAAACGCGCGCGGATCTGCTCGTCGAACGCCGCGTCCTTGCGGAACCACTCGGCGCGTGGCTGTTCGACCGGCGGCGTGCCGAACCAGAAGTCGATCACGGGTTCGATGGCGGCAAGGGCCATGATGTTCCTCCGTCAGGCGCGAGCCGGTTCCAACTCCCGTCGCAGCGTCAGTACGACGAGGCGGCCGGCGGGGGCTTGCGTATCGGCCGCATCGGCGCCGTCAATCATCGCCGCCCGGCAATGCACCCGCCCGCCGGCGACCTGCAACTCGAGCCAGCGGCCACTCACGTCCAGCAGCGCGCCCTTCGCGCGCAGCACACCCTCGGCGCGCAGGGTCTCGCCGAGCGCGGCCACGTCTTGCGGCGCGGTGAAGCGCTGCGTGCGGCGTTCAAAGCGGTCGGCCGCCGGCGCCAGCACTGACGCACCGGGGGGCCGCAGCGGCCGCGGCGACCATGCGCTCGCGCGCCGGCGTTCGTCGCCTGGCTCCTCCGCGCCGATTTGGGCACGAACCTGCTGCGGCCCGAACACCAGCGCCTGCATGAGCCCACTGGCCGTCTCGTCCTGCGGCCCCGGCAGCACCACCGCCGGCGCAGCAACGCCCTCCACCCGCAGCCAGTCGACAACCGCCGCCGTTTCATCGCCCCCAGCGAGGTCCGCCTTCGCCAGCAGCACGAGGTCGGCCTCGCCCAACTGCTGCCACACGACATCGCCGACGTAGCGATCCCCCGCCTGCGCCCGCACCGCCGCCACGTCGGCGAGCACGACGACTCCATCGACGCGCACGCCCACCGCCAGCGCCGCGGTGCGCGCCACCGCGGCCGGCAGCGCGACGCCGCTCGTCTCCACCAGCAGCGCATCGGGCCGCGGCACGCGCGCGGCCATCTGCGCCAGTGCGCCCACGAGGTCAGCGCCGAAGGCGCAGCACACACACCCGCCGGCCAGCGCGAGCACCTCGCCCGCGGCGCCGACGACGAGATCGGCGTCGATCGGCACCTCGCCGAAGTCGTTGACGAGCACGGCGAGGCGCTGCCCGGCCGGCTGCGCCTCGCGCAGCAGCCGGTTGACGAGCGTCGTCTTGCCGGCGCCCAGGTAGCCGCCGATGACGACGAGCGGCAGCGGCGCGATGGTCGTGGTCACTTCGCCGCGAACACCCGCCCGCCCTGCACCGTGCCCCACACCGGCACGTCCTTCAGCCGCTCGGGTGGCACCGCGGTCGGGTCGTCGTCGAGCACGCAGAAGTCGGCGCGCTTGCCGCACTCGATGCTGCCGATCTCGCCGTCCAGGCCGAGCGAGTACGCGGCGCCGAGCGTGATTGCCTCCAGCGCTTCGGCCACCGTGATGCGCTCGGCCGCGCCGAGCACGTGGCCGCTGGCGGTGAGGCGGTTGACGGCGCACCACGCGGTGAACAGCGGCGCCAAGGGCGTGATCGGCGCGTCGCTGTGGATGGCCAGCGGCACGCCTTCGCGCAGCGCGGTGGCGCAGGCGTTCATGCGCGCCGCGCGCTCGGGGCCGACGGTGATGCGCCGGTGCTCGTCGCCCCAGTAGAAGATGTGATTCGCGAACAGGTTGACGCCGGCGCCGAGCGCGCGCATGCGGCGGAACTGCGCCGCGTTGGCCAGTTGCACGTGCTGCAGCGTGAAGCGGTGGTCGCGCCGTGGCACCTGCACCAGCGCCGCGGCAAGCTGGTCGAGCGCCATCTCGGTGGCCTCGTCGCCGTTGGTGTGCGTGTGCACCGAAACACCCGCGGCCAGCGCCAGCCGGTAGCACTCCTGCACCGCCTGCGGCGGCGTGTACCAAAGGCCCGCGGGCGCGCCGTTGTGATACCCGGGCCACAAGAGCCGCGCCGAGAAGCCCTGGATCGAGCCGTCGGCGACGACCTTGATGCCGCCCAGGCGCAGCCGGTCACCGCTGTGCGCGCGCAGCTCGACGGCGCGCGCCACCGCGTCGGCGGGCGTCAAGCCGATCAGGCGCAGCAGCGGCACGAGGCGCACCGGATAGTCCGCCTCGCCGGTGACGCGCACGAGCGTCGCGACCTCGGGCTCGTTCAACGTCGCCGCCAGGTCGGTGGCCGTCGTCACGCCGGCGCGCACCGCAAGCCGCGCGAAGGCGCGCATGCCGGCCTCGTCGCCGGAGAGGAACTCGCGCGTGAGGCCGACGTGCCCCAGCACGGGCAGCATCGCCTCGGGCCCCTTCAGTTCGCCGGTCGGCAGGCCGTCGGCGCCGAGCGGAAACGCCGGGTGCGCGATGCCGGCGCGCAGGAAGCCGGCGCGTTCGAGGCCGACGGTGTTGACGTTGAGGATGTGGCCGCTGGCGTGCAGCACCGCCACCGGGCGTGTGGCGCTGACGCGGTCGAGGTCGGCACGCGTGCAGCGGCGCCCACGCGTGCCGTCCGTGCCGTCGTCGAAGTAGATCGGGTCGAAGCCCCAGCCGACGATGGCCGCGTCGCCCGCTGCATCGGCGGGTGCTTCCGCCGCGGCGCGTGCCAGTGCGGCGACGACCGCCTCGAGCGATTTCGCGCCCGGCCAGGTGCGGCCTTGCGGGTCGGTGGCGTCGAAGCAGCCGCAGTAGACGTAACGCCACAACGTGCCGGCCATCAGGTGGCTGTGGCCTTCGACGAGGCCGGGCAGCAGCACGCGCGCGGCGAAGCGGTCGTCGACGTCGACAGGCCCCTTGCCCGCCGAGGTGGTCACCTCGTCGAGCGACCCGACGGCGAGGATGCGGCCGTCGCGCACGGCCACGTGCGTGGCCTCGGGGCGCGAACGGTTCATCGTCAGGATGCGGCGCGCCGCGAAAACGGTGGTGCGGCCGGCGGCGGGGTTCGGGTTCGGGGCTTGGGTTGAATCGGTGTGGGGCATGCACCGAGGATGCGCGAGCGCGGCCCGCGAGGCAAGGCGCGGGATGCCTGATTGACATCGATGCAATGCCTTCGGGCCGCAACGTCGAACCGCATCGAGCATCCGGCCGCCGCGGCGGCGCTATCGTCTCGCAATGGCCCTTCCTCCTGCCCTTCCGGCCGACGGCGGCTGGCTCGTGCGTGTCGCGCGCGCCGGGCCGGCGATGGCCGCGTTGTGGGTGCTGGCGCTGGCCGCGGCGGCGTGGCTCGCCTACCGCTGGCTCGACCCGACGCCTGAGCGCCACCTCGTCATCGCCACCGGCCCCGAGCAAGAGGCGTATGCCGAGTTCGCGAAGCGGTACCTGCCGCTGTTGCGCGCGCACGGCCTCGCGGTCGAGTTGCGTGCCACGCAGGGCTCGACCGAGAACCTGGCGCGCCTGCGCGACCCGGCCGGCGGCGTGCAGGCGGCGTTCGTGCAGGGCGGCGGGGATGCGGCAGCGCCCACCGAAGACGATGAAGGCGCGCAGGTGCGGGTCGTCTCCCTTGGCCGCGTTGCGTACGAGCCGCTGTGGCTCTTCTATCGCACCGATGCGCGGGGTGCGGCCGCCGGCAAGCCCGGCGCGCCGGCGCGCGGCGCTTCGTCGCCGGCCCTTTCGGCGCGCGGCGCATCACGACCATCGACACAACCCGCCCGCCTCGTCGACATGGCCGGCTGGCGCATCGCCACGGGTCCGGCCGGCGGCGGCGCCGGGGCGCTCTTCGCGCGCATCGCGGCGGCCAACGGGCTGGAGCCCGCGAAGCTGGCGCTGGACACCGGGCCGACGCTGCAAGGCGTCGTCGCGCTCGTGCAGGGCCGCATCGACGCGCTGGTGATGGTGGCGGCGGCCGATGCGCCGCTCGTGCAGTACCTGCTGCAGACGCCGGGTGTGGCGCTGCTGCCGTTCGTGCACGCGAAGGCGTACGCGCGGCGCTTCCCCGACCTGCGCGCGGTGACGCTGCCGCGCGGCATCGTCGACCTCGCTGCCGACCGGCCGCCGGCCGACGTGCCACTGGTCGCCGCCAGCGCGCAGCTGGTGGCGCGCGCCGACCTGCATCCGGCGCTCGTGCAGTTGCTCGTGCAGGCGGCGCAGCGGGTGCACGGCGAGCCGGGCTGGTTCCATGCGCCCGGTGAACTGCCCGACGCGAGTCCGGGCCTCTTGCCACTGGCGCCGGCGGCCGAGCGCTACTACCGCGAAGGGCCGCCGTGGCTGCAGCGGTACCTGCCGTTCTGGCTGGCCAACTTCATCGACCGCATGTGGATCGTGCTGCTGCCGCTGCTGGCCGCGCTCGTGCCGCTGTCGCGCGTGCTGCCGCCGCTGGTGTCGCTGCGGCTGCGCTCGCGTGTCTTCCGCTGGTATGCGCACCTGCGCGCGCTGGAGCGCGACGTCGAGGCGCCGGGCGCCGATCTGCGCTCGCTGACCGAGCGGCTGGACGGCATCGAGCGCCAGGTCGAGCACATCGGCCTGCCGCTGGCGTACACCAACGAGCTGTACCAGCTGCGCGCCCACATCCACCTCGTGCGCCGACGGCTCGGGGTGCTGGCGGGCGGTGCGGCGGGTCCGGCCGGGTCGCCTGTTGTGTCTGCGACGGCGACGGCGCCCGCCGCGTCGCCATCGGCAAGTGCCCGCTGAAGCCGCGCCGGCGCGCTTCCGGCCGGCCGGCCTTGCAGACATACTTGCGGCGGGGATTTTGTCGGGAGCAGCCCGCGACCGCCGCCAGCCGGCGCGGCGACGGGTGTGCCCAACCGGAGGAACATCTCGATGCCCAGCACCGACCGCCGCGTCGACGCCTACATCGCGCACGCCGCGCCTTTTGCGCAGCCGATCCTCGAGCGCCTGCGCGCCGACGTGCACGCCGCCTGCCCCGACGCCGAAGAGGCGATCAAGTGGAGCATGCCGTTCTTCATGCACGGCGGGCGCAACCTCGCGCACATGGCGGCGTTCAAGGCGCACTGCGCCTTCGGCTTCGAACTCGGCCGCGCCGTCGTCGACCTCGGCCGCGAAGCGCAGGCGATGGGCCAGTTCGGCCGCCTCACGACGCTCGACGACCTGCCCGGCCGCGCCGAGGTGCGCCGGCTGGTGAAGAAGGCCGCGGCGCTGATCGATGCCGGCGCCAGGCCGGCCAGGGCGCCGCGCAAGGCGCGGGCGGGTTGATTCACTTCGGCCGCGGTGCCTTCAGCTTTGCATCCGGCCGGCTCAGCGTTCCCTTGCGCACCTCGCCCACCGCCTGCTCCAGCGCGCGCGCGACGTTGCGCACTTCTTCCTGCACCGCAATGTCGGCGTCCAGCGTGTCGTGGCTGGTGGCGTACGGCGCGTAGTAGCCGATGAAGCGGTCGAGCCGCGCCTGCGCGCCGGCGTCGACGAGGCCCATCCAGTCGAGCCAGTCGCACAGCGCGCGGCGCACGCCCTCGATGCCGGCGACGTCGCCGTGCACGACCACGCCGTAGGCGCGCCCCGCGAGGTGCTTGGGGTACGGCCAGCCGGCGAGCTCGATCTCCTTGGCCTTGGCCGGGTCCTTGCCGCCGGTGCGCGTCGGGTCGGGGTTGCCGCCGTCGGCGCAGACGAGGCGGTCCATCATCAGCTTCAGCGGGCTCGCGACCTGGTACCAGTACACCGGCGTCACGACGAGCACGCCGTGCGCGGCGACCCAGCGCTCGTAGATCTCGCCCATCCAGTCGCCGGTCTGGCCGAGCGCGTGGTTCGGGTAGCAGCTGCACGGCCAGTGGCACAGCGGCATCGCGGTGGACACGCAGCCCTTGCACGGGTGGATGTGGTGCGCGTAGTCCGAGGCGAGGTGGCTCAGGTCGAGCACGTCGACGTCGATGCCGCCTTGGCCGCTGTCGCCCGCCAGCGCCTCGCGCGCCACCTGCGCCAGCCGCCACGTCTTCGACATCTCGCCGGGGCACGTGCCGTCGTTGCGCGAGGCACCGGCGACGACGAGCACGCGCGAGGGTGTCGCCGCCTCGCCCCAGCGCTTCTGCGCAGCGGCCAGCCGCGCGCGTGTCGCCAGCCACTCTTCGGACAACTCGAACTTCGGGTCGGCAAAACCCGGCCCGGCGGCGCGCGCGCGGCCCGATTTGCGGCCCTGCTGGTACGCCTCCCACGCGATGACCTCGATGCGGCCGAGCGCCTCGCGCTCGCGGTCGAAGGCGGGGTCGAAGAAGCGATGGCGGAACTGCCGGCCGAACGCCTCGCGGTCCATCATGTCGGGCGCCTGGCCTTTGCGCACCTGCACGCGGGGTGAATCCATCGTCGGCCTCCGGGCGGCGCTTCGCGCCTTGTTGGGGCTGCGATCGCAGCAATCGGCATTCCGTGCGGGGCATGCGCCTTGCCTCGGCCGGCGACCATGCCTGCGCAACCGGGTCGCCACCCCGCGGCGGCGTCACCGTCACCACCGTCGCCGCCGTCGCCCCCGCCAACGCCACGGCCGTCGCCGGCGGCGGCGCCGCCCGACCTCACCTCCGTGGCCGGCGAAGAAGACCCCGGCGCCGCGCTCGACGGCGAAGACGAGCCGGCGCTGTGCAGCCTTTGCCATGGCACGGGCCGCGTGCAGGCGGCGGCATGCCCGGCCTGCGGCGGGCGCGGCACGCGGGCGCGCTGAAGCGCGGCGCACCCTCACCCTGAGGTCGTCGCTGCCACCGCACCGCCGCGGCGGCGCCGCGCGGCCCGCGGCACGCCGGCGCCGATCGAGCCCGCCGCTACACTGCCGCGGCCGTCGCGCGTCAACCGAACCGCCGCCATTCATGCAGGGACAGCTCTTCACCCAGGACTTCCTGCGCCATGGCATTCGCGAGACACCGCCCTACCAGGCGCTGGATGAAGAGGCATTCACCGCCTTCCAAAGCCGGCTGCACGCCCTCTTCGCGCCTCTGAGCGCCGACAGCACCCTCAACGAGGCGCAGACCGAACAACTGATCATCGAGCGCGTGCTGGTGGAACTCGGCTGGGCCGACGACTTCCTGCCGCAGGTCAACCTCAGCGGCAAGCGCCGCGAGGACGTGCCCGACATCCTGCTCTTTGCCGACGCCGCCCGCCGTGGCGCGGCACTGGCCGAAACACGCGACGACCGCCGCTACCGGCACGGCCTGGCCATCCTCGAAGCCAAGCGCTGGCTGCGCCCGCTCGACCGCGGCGACGCCGGCGAGCCGGCCGACCCCGGCGCGCCCTCGTCGCAGATGTTGCGCTACCTCAGCCGCGCCGAACTGACGAGCGATCGCGCCGTCAAGTGGGGCGTGCTCACCAACGGCGGCACCTGGCGCCTGTACTGGCAGGACGCGCGCTCGCGCGCCGAGGAGTTCCTCGAACTCGACATCGCAGCGCTGCTGGGCGTGCCCGGTGTCGCCGCCGAACCCGAGGGCTTCGAGCCCGCGCACGGGCTCAAGCTCTTCTTCCTGCTCTTCAACCGCGCCGCTTTCCTGACGCAGACCTGGGACCGCGAGGCACGCACCTTCCACGCCTACGCGCGCAACGAAGCGCGCGCCTACGAGGAGAAGGTGTCGGCCGACCTCGGCCAGCGTGTCTTCGACGACATCTTCCCGACGCTCGCGCACGCGCTGGCCAAGGGCGACTTGCAGGCGCGCATGGAGAAGACCGGCTACGGCAGCTTCACGCGCAACCGCTACACCGCCGACTACCTGGCCGAGGTGCGCGAGGCGACGCTCGTCCTGCTGTACCGCCTGCTGTTCCTCTTCTACGCCGAAGACCGGCGCCTGCTGCCGGTGGACGACCCGCGCTACCGCGCCTACAGCGTGCGCGCGCTGCGCGAGGAGGTGCGCGACAAGGTCGACGCCAGCGCGAAGTGGTCGAGCACGATGACGCGCCTGTGGCTGGCGCTGAAAGGTGCGTTCCAGCTCATCGACGAAGGCGATGACGACATCGGCATGCCGGCCTACAACGGCGGCCTGTTCAACCGCAGCCGCTCGCTGCTGCTCGAACGCACGCGCGTGCCCGACGCCGTGCTCGCGCCGATCATCGACATGCTCGGCCGCCGCACCGAGGAGGTGCTGCGCGGCTGGATCAACTACCGCGACCTCTCGGTCAGCCACCTCGGCGGCATCTACGAGCGGCTGCTCGAGTACAGCCTCGTGCACGAGGTGCAGGCCGAGGACGACTACCGCGACAAGCCCGAGATCGACCGCGTCGTCGCGCGCCCGGCCAGCTTTGCGCGCAAGACCTCGGGCAGCTACTACACGCACGACGACCTCGTGCGCCTGATCCTGCGCGAAAGTGTCGGCCTGCTCGCCGACGAGCGGCAGGCGGCGTTCGACAAGCTCGTCGCCGGCTGGAAGAAGAAGGCCTCGCTGACGCCGGCCGACTGGGAGCGCCTGGACGCCGCCGACCCGGCGAGCACGATGCTCGAGCTGAAGGTCTGCGACCCGGCGATGGGCAGCGGCCACTTCCTCGTCGCGCTGGTGGACTTCCTGGCCGACCGCGTGCTCGAAGCGGCCACCGCGGCGCAGCTCCTGGTGGCCGCGCAGCCGTGGGCGGCGCATCTGATCGAACGCGGCCGGCCGTGGGAAAGCCCGCTCGTGGCGCGCATCGCGCACATCCGAGCCTCCATCCGCAAGCAGGCCAGCGAGCACGGCTGGCGCGTCACCGACGCGCAGCTCGACGACCGCCACATCGTGCGCCGCATGGTGCTGAAGAAGAGCCTCTATGGCGTGGACAAGAACGCGATGGCGGTGGAACTCGCCAAGACGGCGCTGTGGCTGCACACCTTCACCGTCGGCGCGCCGCTGAGCTTCCTCGACCACCACCTGAAACACGGCGACAGCCTGCACGGCGAGCGGCTCGCCGACGTGCAGCGTGGCCTGCACGCGCTCGGCACGCTCTTCCAGCAAGCGGAGATGCAGCGGCTGGAATTCGCGGCGAAGAACCTGGCGCAGGTGGCCGACTTCACCGATGTCGACATCGCCGAGGTGCGCCTGTCCCGGCAGCTGGCCGAAGAGGCCGAGGCGAAGGTGGCGCCGCTGCACGCGCTCATGGACTTCTGGCGCGCGCTGCGCTGGCTCGCCCCGGGCTGGCCGCCGGAGAAGGCGGCGCGGCTGGCGAAGCTCGGCGACGAAGCGCTGCGCCAGGCGCTGCCCGAAGTGCTGTCGCCCGAGCGCAATCTCGTCGCGCTGCTGCACGCGGGCCAGGTCGAAGGCGACGGCGCCGCCGTTCCTTCCGTTCGCGCCGCCAACGACCTGCTGGCGCGCGTGCGCCGGCTCGCCGCCGAGGAGCGCTTCTTCCACTGGTGGACGGCGTTCCCCACTGCGTTCGCCGGCAAGGCGCCGGGCTTCGACGCGGTGATCGGCAACCCGCCGTGGGACCGCATCAAGCTGCAGGAAGTGGAGTGGTTTGCCGAGCGCGAGCCGGCCATCGCGCGCGAGCCGCGCGCCGCCGACCGCAAGGCGCTGATCGCGACGCTGCAGAAGAAGGGTGCGCTGCTGGCCGCCGAATACACGCTGGCGGTGCAGCGCGCCGAAGCGAACGCGCGCGTGCTGGCCAAGGCCGGCGACTACCCGCTGCTCGGCGGCGGCGACGTGAACCTGTACAGCCTCTTCGTCGAGCGTGCGCAGGCGCTCGT
>JADYZZ010000009.1 GCA_020852865.1 Rubrivivax sp. | reverse complement strand
TGGCCCTCCATGAGCGAAGCGAGTGCAGGCCGGCGCAGCCGGGCAGTTGTTTCGCGAAAACATACTGCGCCATTACATGGCCCTCCATGAGCGAAGCGAGTGCAGGCCGGCGCAGCCGGGCAGTTGTCTTGCGGGGAGGTTCGGGGTCATGGCGGAGCTCGGGAGGGGCGCAAAAAAACTTGTATTGTGACCGCTGCGCGCAAGCTCCGCCGACGCGCCCGCTGCCCAAGTGCCCCGCTCGCTGCTTCTTCTGCTCTCGGCCGTCAACCTGGTGATCGGCACCGCCGCGATCGCGCTGGCGCCGATCCTCGCCATCGTGGCGCAGGGTCTGGCGGTGAGCGTTGCCGCCGCAGGCCAGTCGATGACGGCCTACGCGGTAAGCACGGCCGTGCTGATGCCGCTGGCCTTGCTGGCCACGGGCGGCTGGCCGCGCAAGCGCCTGCTCTTGGCCGCTCTGGGCGTGTTCGTCATCGGCACCGCGCTGTGCGCGCTGGCAACCGGCCTGGCCATGCTGATCGCCGGCCGCGTGTTGATGGGCCTGGGGACGACGTTCGTGCCCGTGGCGGCGGCAGTGGCGATTGCACTCGTCGACGAGCAGCGGCGCGGGCGCGCTCTGGCGCTGGTGTTCCTCGGCATGAGCTTGGCCTGGGTGCTGGGGCTGCCTGCCGTGGCCTGGGCCGGCGCCGCCTGGGGCTGGCGCGCTGCGGTGGCCGGCACGTCGGCGATGAGCCTCCTCGCCTGGGCCGCGGTGGCGGTCGTTGTTCCGTCGCACATTGCCGCGCCGGGGGCCTCGCTTGCGGGCCTGAGCCGCTTGTCGCGGCGCGTGCCGATCTGGCGTGTGCTCGGACTCACGTTCGCCTATTTCACTGCCTCCTATGTCGTTTTCGCCTACCTCGGACCGGTGCTGCAGGCGCTGGTGCCGATGCCTGCGCCGCGCCTCGCGCTGACGCTCGGGTTGTTCGGCATGGCCGGCGCCGTCGGCACGCTCGTCGGCGGGCAGGCCACCGATCGCTTGGGGGCAAGGCGCACCTTGTGCGTGCAACTGGGCGTGCTCGGCGCCGCGCTGGCGCTGTTGCCCTTCGCGGTCGGCCGCTGGCCGGCGCTGCTCGCAGTGCTGCTGCTGCTGGCGCTGGCCAGCTTCGGCATGATGCCGCCCCAGCAGGCGCGGCTGGCCGCGCTGGCGCCGCGCGAGACGCCGCTCGCGCTCTCGCTCAACACCTCTGTGCTCTACGTGGGCACGGCGGCCGGGGCCGCGCTCGGCGGCGCCATGGCGCCGCTGTTCGGCCTCGAGCGGCTGGCCTGGGCCGGGCTCGGGCCGTTGGCCCTGGGCGCGCTGCTGCTCGCGGCCGATCGGCCCGAGGTGCAGCCCGTCGCGCGTCACTTGCAATAGGCGGCGGCGCGTGCATCTAATGCGCTGGGCTGGCCGCGCAAGCGCCGGCCGGCACGGCGAAAGGGCCCCATGTACAACCCCCCCATGACGATCGAAGCCGAAGGCTCCCTGGTGCGCGTGATGCACCTCGTGTACGCGCTGCATGCGCTCGGGCTGGCGATCGGCGCATTCGGCGCGGCCACGGTGGTCGGGTCCTTCCTGTTCGGCTGGCCGTCGATCATCGCGGTGATCATCGGCTACGTGAAGCGCGGCGACGCGCAGGGCAGCTGGCTCGAATCGCACTTCGCCTGGGCGATCCGCACGTTCTGGATCGCGCTGGCCATCGGCGCCCTCGTCGGCCTGGTCGGGCTGCCGCTGGTGCTGGTGTTCGGCCTCGGCTTCGTGGTCTGGATCGTCGGCTTCGGCCTGCTCGGCCTGTGGGCGATCTACCGCATCGCGCGCGGCTGGCTGCGGCTGAACGCGCATCGGCCGATGCCCGGCTGAGCCCGGCACGATCGGCGCGACGCGACGCGCGACGCGCGAGCCCGAACCGGGCAGGCGAACCAAGCGGCGCCGCCGGGTGGTGGCGCGGTCTCGCCTACAATCGGCGCATCGGTGCGGCCTGCAGTCGCCGCACCGGCGTCGCCCCCCGACGCCCGCGCCCCGAAGAAGCTGTGCGCGGCACTCCGTTCATCACCGCCTGCGACTGGCGCCCCTCGATCGACCCCGAGCGAGCGGGCGACGGGCTGGTTTTCAGTTCCTACCGATGAAATTCACCGACCTCGGCCTGACCGAGCCGCTCCTGCACGCCGTGCGCGACCAGGGCTACGAAACCCCGACCCCGATCCAGGCGCAGGCCATTCCTGCCGTGCTGGCCGGCGGCGACCTGATGGGCGGCGCGCAGACCGGCACGGGCAAGACCGCCGGCTTCACGCTGCCGATGCTGCAGCGGCTGATGCAGCACGCCGCGCCGCGCGACGCGCGTGCCCGCGTCATGATCCGCGCCCTCGTGCTGACGCCGACGCGCGAACTCGCGGCGCAGGTCGAGGAGAGCGTGCGCGTCTACGGCAAGTACCTGCCGCTCAGGAGCATGGTGATGTTCGGCGGCGTCGGCATGCAGCCGCAGATCGACGCGCTGCGCCGCGGCGTCGACATCCTCGTGGCCACGCCCGGGCGCCTGCTCGACCACCACCAGCAGGGCACGCTCGACCTGAGCCGTGTCGAGATCTTCGTGCTCGACGAGGCCGACCGCATGCTCGACATGGGCTTCATCCACGACATCAAGATAGTCCTCGCGCTGGTGCCGAAGGAGAAGCAGACGCTGCTCTTCTCCGCCTCCTTCTCCGACGAGATCCGCGGCCTCGCCTACGGCCTGCTGCGCGATCCGCAACTGGT
>JADYZZ010000008.1 GCA_020852865.1 Rubrivivax sp. | reverse complement strand
TCCATCATTTCGACCAAGGGCGGCGTGGGCAAGACCACGACGGCGGCCAACCTGGGCGGCTTCGCGGCCGACGCCGGGCTGCGCGTGCTACTGCTGGACCTGGACGTGCAGCCCACGCTGTCGAGCTACTTCACGCTGGCAGCGCGCGCGCCAGCCGGCATCTACGAGATGCTGGCCTACAACGAGCAGCGCGCCGAGCAACTGGTGTCGCACACCGCGATCGAGCGGCTTGACCTGGTGCTCTCGAACGATGACCGGGGCGAGCTGAACACGCTGCTGCTGCATGCGCCCGATGGCAGATTGCGGCTGCGCCACCTGCTGCCCACCCTGGCGCCGCGCTACGACCTGCTGCTGATCGACACCCAGGGCGCGCGCAGCGTGCTGCTGGAGATGGCGGTGCTGGCCTCGAACCTGGCGCTGTCGCCGGTGACGCCCGAAATCCTGGCGGCGCGCGAGCTGCGGCGCGGCACGCTGCAACTCATCGAGGACATCGCGCCATACCGCCACCTCGGCATCGAATCGCCGCCGCTGCACCTGCTCATCAACCGCGTGCATCCGGTGTCGTCCAATGCGCGGCTGATTCAGCAGGCGCTGCGGCAGGTATTCCAGGAGCAGCCCGGCGTGCGCGTGCTGGACACCGACGTGCCGGCGATCGAAGCCTATCCGCGCGCCGCGACGCGGGGCCTGCCGGTGCATCGGGTGGAGTACCGCCAGCCGGCGGGCCGCACGGCACCTGCCGCATTGGAGACCATGCGCGCGCTGGCCGGCGAGCTGTTCCCGGCGTGGCAGGAGCGCTTTGCGCTCGTCACTGGCCGAGGCGATGCGGGAGGGGCCGGCCATGGCCAGCGCACATGACCTGGCCCGCGGCCACAAGCGGCTGCGAGGGCTGATCGAGTTCGCCCTGGGCGAAGGTTGGAAGGTGGTGCGCACCCGCGGCGGGCACCTGCTGTTCACGAAGCAAGGCTGCGCGCCGATCTACACCAGCTCGACGGCGAGCGACCGCCGCGCCGAGCGCAACGCCCGTGCGCAGCTTCGCCGCGCCGACCGACAGGCGGCCCAGGGTGTTGCAGCATCCCAGGAGAATGGCCGTGGCTGACCTGACGCCGCAGGACATGGCCGCCAAGCTGCTGGCCTCGGGCTTCGAGCGCAACGGCCCTTCGGCCGCAACCTTGAGCGACCCCATCGCCGACACGCCGATGGTGGTGACGCTGGACCAGTTGCGCCCCTACGACCACGACCCGCGCGTGACGCGCAACCCGGCCTACGAGGACATCAAGGCCTCGATCCGCGAACGCGGGCTGGATGCACCGCCCGCGATCACGCGCCGGCCCGGCGAACCGCACTACATCATCCGCAACGGCGGCAACACGCGCCTGGCGATCCTGCGCGAGCTGTGGAGCGAGACCAAGGACGAACGCTTCTTCCGCATCCCCTGCCTGTTCCGCCCGTGGCCGCAGCGCGGCGAAGTGGTGATGCTGACCGGCCACCTGGCCGAGAACGAGCTGCGCGGCGGGCTGAGCTTCATCGAGCGGGCCTTGGGCGTGGAGAAGGCGCGCGAGTTCTACGAGCAGGAAAGCGGCCAGGCACTATCGCAGAGCGAGCTGGCGCGGCGGCTCACGGCCGATGGCTTCCCGCTGCCACAGTCGCACATCAGCCGCATGCAGGACGCCGTGCACTACCTGCTGCCAGCGATCCCGACACTGCTGTACGGCGGGCTTGGCCGGCACCAGGTGGAACGGCTCGCGGTACTGCGCAAGGCCTGCGAACGCACCTGGGAGCGGCGTGCCCTGGGACGCAACCTGTCGATGGACTTCGCCACGCTGTTCCAGGACGTGCTGGCGCAGTTCGACACGCAGCCCGACAACTTCTCACCGCAGCGGGTGCAGGACGAGCTGGTCGGCCAGATGGCCGAACTGCTGGGAGCGGACTACGACACGCTGAGCCTGGAGATCGACGACAGCGAGAGCCGGCAGCGCGCATTGACCAGCGATCCCGCGCCGCTGCCGGCGGCAAGACCTGCGGTGCCGGCCGGGCATTCGGCCGAGCCACCGCGACCACCGTCACCGCCTTCGCCGCCGGCCGGCCCCTCGGTGCAGTCGTCGGAGCCTGGCCCTGGCCAGGCTCCGCAGCCCGGTTCCACGCCGGCCGCCAGCGACAGGGGCATGCAGCAGGATGACGAGCGCCTGCAGGGTCACATCGTGTCCCCGGCCCCGACCACCGAACGCCTGCAATCCATCCAGCGCATGGTGGCCGATCAGATGGGCGACAAGTTGCCCGACTTCGAGGCCGACGCGCTGCGCGCGATCCCTGTGCAGGCGGGCGGGCTCTACCCCATCTCGGACGTCTGGTACATCGAGCCCGGCCTGGACGTGCCGGACCGGCTGCGGGTGCACATCGCGCAGTTCGCGCGCGAGATCGCCGAGGAAGCCGAAGTGGCCGGGCAGGTCGAACCCAGCGAAGGCGGCATCGGCTTCGTCTGTGTGGCCCCCCCGGCCGTGCGCGCATTGCCACCGTTCGCGCGTGCGGTGCTGACCTTGCTGCACGCGCTGTGCGCCGCGCCCCGACCCGCAGCCGGCCTCGATGGTGCCCGGCTGGCCGACGACCTGGCGGCCTTGCTGCATGGCGGCGGCGCATATCCGCGCCTGAGCGATGCCGGGCTGGTAAAGCTGTTCCGGCTGCTGCGCCTAGCGCGCCGGCTGTTGGATCTGGAGACCGGCGCGGTCTCCAGCAACCCCGGCCGCGGCGCCTGAGCGGAGGCCATCATGTCGGCACCGCATCCGCTCAACCAGGCCGTCATCGCACAGGCGCTGCACGACCTGCGCAATGGGCAACTGCGGCGCTGCAAGGCGATGGGCTTCGGCGAGGAGGAACTGGACGCGCTCAAGCACCCCGAACTCGTGAGCATGCTGGTCAACGCCGCAGTGTCGTGGTGTTCGGTGTCGGTGAACCGCGATGTGCTGAAGCGCCTGCTGAGCCAGGTGCATGACGTGGAGCGTGAGATCGCCACGGTGGACCGCATGCTGCGCCTGGGCGCCAGCACGGAGATGGTGAGCCGGTTCTACGGTCTGACGCACCAGGAGGTCGCCCTGCGCCGCGACATCCTCGGACTGCCCAAGCGCAAGGGGCGCCATCCGGTGCTGGACGAAGCGCAGGACACGGCGCTGTGGAAGCACTGGCAGGCCGGCGTCGCCGAACGCAGCATCGAGCTGGACGACGAGGTGGCGATGCTGTCGCTGACCATGGACCTGGCCGAGACCTTGAGCCTGCCGATGTCGGTGATCTGGGCGGCGATACGCAACTGGATCGACCAGGGGTTGGTGTAGGTCATGGCGACGGACAGCGCACCACGGCGCGATGGCCCCGTTGCGCTGTCCGCGTTGTTCGACGACGCGCTGCGTCAACTGTTGCCCCCCGCGCAGCCGGCCGGGCACGGCACGACCACGGTGCAAGCTGCTGCGCCGGCCAGCGACGGCTTCCTCTACAGCGGCAACCGCCATGAGAGCGTGCCGCGTGCGCTGTTCCTCGATCGGCGCCTGACGCCGCTGGAGCGCAATGCCTGGCAGGTGTTCCGCCTGCAGCTCAACGACGACGGCGTGACGGCCTTCCCGACCTACGACCAGCTTCGCCCCTACCTCGCCTCGATGCCCTGCGCGGCGCAGGCCTCGCACGAGACCGTGGCGCGCGCCTTGACGCTGCTGCGGCTGACGCGCTGGCTGAGCCTGGTGCGGC
>JADYZZ010000007.1 GCA_020852865.1 Rubrivivax sp. | reverse complement strand
TGCCGGCGTCGGCCCGGCGGCCTCGCCCACCACCTCGTGGCCGGCAGCCTCCAGCACGACGCGCAGACCGTCGCGCACGATCGCGTGGTCATCGACGAGATAGATCCGGCTCATCCGTGGGTTCCCATTTGACGCTGACGAGGGTGCCCTGGCCGGGCGTGCTGTCGATGCGCATCGTCGCACCGATCGCGAGTGCGCGTTCGCGCATGCCGACCAGCCCCAGGTGGACAGGGCGCGCGGCCCCGGCGGAGCCGCCTTCGCCGCCGATGCGGCTGTTGCCGCTGCCGCTGCCGCCGTCGACGCCGATGCCGACGCCGTCGTCGGCGACCTCGAGCACCAGTTCGCCGTCGTCGCCTTCGAGTCGCACCTCGATCGACTTGGCCCGCGCGTGCGCCAGCGCGTTGACCATCGCCTCGCGGCCGATCATGAACACGGCGTACTCGACATCGGCCGGCCAGCGCTGCGCCTGCAGCCGCGGCGGCACGGCAAGCGTGATCGCCGGCCCGTCGCCGCGCCCGCGCTGCTGGCCGATCTCGTTGTCGATCGCGGCCGCAAGCCCGGCCTCGTCCAAGAGCGGCGGGCGCAGCGCGCCAAGCACGCCGCGCACCTGCTGGTTGGCCCGCCCCACCAGCGCGCTCATCGGCGCCAGGGCCGCCGGCACGCCGCCACGCGCGCCCGCGCCTTCCCACTGCAGCCGCAGCGCGCTCAGCGTCTGCCCCAGTTCGTCGTGCAGCGCCTGCGCCAGCCGGCGCGTCGTTTCCTTCTCCTGCACCAGCAGCCGCCGCGCCAGTTGCGCCAGCTCGGCGCGCGCGGCCTCCAGCGCGCGCTCGTGGCCAACACGCTCGGTCACGTCGCGCAGCATCGCCGTCAGCACCACCTGGCCGCGCACCGTGGCTTGCGAGATCGACGCCTCCAGCTCGATCGGGCGGCCGTCGGCGCGCTGCGCACTGACGCGCCCGCCGCCGCCCATCGTGCGCTGGCGCACGCCCGAGCGCAGGAAGCCCGCCAGGTGCTGCGCGTGCACCGTGCGCTCAGGCTCGGGCAGCAAGCGCGCCAGCGGCTGCCCCAGCGCTTCGGCCGCCGGCAGGCCGAAGATGCGCTCGGCCGCCGGGTTGAACAGCGTCACGCGCCCTTCGGTGTCGGCGCTGACGATGGCGTCGCTGGCGCCGCCGACGATGGCCGCCAGCCGCGCCTCGTTGTCGACGAGCGCCTGCTCGGCGCGGTGGCGCTCGGTGATGTCGACGAAGGTGACGAGCACGCCGTCGGAGCCCGCGCCGCCGCTGATCGTCGTCGTGGCCGTCGCGTTGCACGACAACACGCGCCGCTGGCCGTCGGGCGTCTCGATGCCGACGATCTGGTCGACGACCGGGCCGCCGCCCTTCAGCGTGTTGTCGTAGATGGCCACACCGTCCGGCAGGCGCAAGCCCGGCGCCTCGAATCGACGCCAAGGCGCCTGCTCGAAGCGCCGGCCGATGATCGACGCGGCCGGTACGCCGAGGATGCGCTCGGCCGCCGCGTTGACGCGCGCAAAGCGCCCGTCGGCGTCGACGACCAGCAGCCCCTCGGCCATCGTGCCCAGCAGCCGCTCCAGGCGTTCGCGGCCGGCCTTCAGCTCGGCCTCGGCCTGCTTGCGCTCGCTGATGTCCATGCCGATGCCGACGATGCGCGTGGCGCGGCCGTCGGCGCCGCGCAGCGAACGGCCGTGCACCGCGTGCCAGCGAATGCCGCCGGGCGCCATGATGCGGAACTCGGCCTGCAGCGGCGCGCCTTCGGTCACCGTGCGCTTGAAGTCGGCGGCAAAGCCCGGGCGGTCGGCCGGGTGCAGCAGCGCCTCGACCTCAGCGCCGGTGCGCGGCAGCGCGCCGGGGTCGATGCCGCACAGCGCGCCGTAATCGTCGGACCAGGTCGTGCGCGGGTCGCCGGCGCCCAGCTCGACGTCCCAGGTGCCCATGCGCGCGCCCTCGACGGCCAGGCGCAGCCGCGCTTCACTGCGCTCGGTGGCCTCCTGCGCGGCGCGCGCGTCGGTCACGTCGCGCAGCAACAGGCCGTAGCGCGCCGAACCCGGCGCCAGCCCCAGCGCGTACAGCGAGCCCTCGAACCAGCGCCGCTCGCCATCGGCGCGCACGATCTGCTGCTGCACCGCCGAGCGCCCGTCGCGCAGCGCCTGGCGCACCCACGCGCCGATGTCCGCCGGCGGCAGCAGCGCCGCCAGCGGCCGGCCGATCGCCGCGCCCGCCGCGTGGCCGGTCAGCCGCGCCGCGCCGCGGCTCCACTCGAGCACGCGGCCTTCGTGGTCCAGCGTCGCCAGCAGGTCGGCGTGCGCGGCATCGGCCAGCGCGCGCAGCCGGCCGACCAGCGCGTCGGCGCGCGCCTGTTGCGCACGCTCGGCGCGGATGTCGGTGACGAGCGCCAGCGCGCCGTCGAGGTGCCCGTCGTCGGCGTTCAGCGGCACGAAGTGCCACTGCACCGGGACGCGCCGGCCGTCGGGCGTCAGCGCCTCGAAGCGCGCCGCCACCTCGCCGGCCGGCGTATCGAGCTGCGTGAAGATGCGCGTGAAGGCCGGCCGGTCGGCCGCATCGAAGAGGAACTCGCCGGCCAGCCGGCCGCGCACCTGCTCGGTCGTCCAGCCGAGCAGCCGCGTGTAGGCGGCGTTGACGTATTCGACGTGGAAGCCGCGGTCGATCAGCGCCACGCCGAGCGGCAGGTGATCGAGCGCGCGCTTCACGTCGCGTGCCTCGCGCGCCAGCCGCTCGACGAGCGCCTCACCGTCGCCGCCGGCGCCCACCGCGCGGCCGAGCCGCTCGGCCATGGCACGCGGGTCGGCGTCTTCGCCGGCAAGCCGCCGCTCGCGCACGGCATCGACGAGCGGCGCCCACGGCCGCAGCAGCCGCCGCGCCAGCAGCACGCCGGCGAGACCGGCCATCAACGTGGCCAGGCCCCCCCACAGCGCCAGCGACCGCAGCATCGCCCGCGCCGGCGCCAGCGCCGCGCTGCGCTCTTGCAGCACGAGCACGCGCCAGGGCAGCGTCGGCAGCGCCGGCTGCGTCAACAGGCCGATCTCGCGCGAGGCGGCCAGGTAAGGCGTCATGTCCGCGGCCACCACCTCGGCCGGCGGCACCACGCGCAGCGGCGCGCCGGCCGGCGGCGCCTCGCCGGCGAGCACGCTGCGCCCGGCCGCGGCCGACAGCACGAAGGCCTGCATCCCCGGCACCGGCGCGCCTTCGGCCTGGCCGGTGGCGCTGGCGCGCAGCCGCGCCACCCAGTCGACGCCCAGGTGCGCGGCGAGCACGGCCACGACGCGGCCTTGCGCATCACGCACCGGCTCGGCGATGTCGATCAGCTCGCCGGGCACGCCGCCACTGGCCTGCCACACGGTTGCCAGCGCCACCGGCGGGTGCACGTCGCCGAGCCACGTGCCGCGCAGGCCGTTCAGGAACACCGGCCGGTCGGCGATCGAGCGGCCCTCGAGCCAGCCGCGCGTGGCGGCGCGCACCTCGCCGCCGGTGCCGACGAGGCCCAGCCACACGATGTGCGGCGACTGCAGCCGCAGGTGCTCGAACTCCGCGCGCACGGCCGCGGCGGCCTCGGCCGTGTCGGCGCGCTGCAACGCCGGCGAACGGGCCAGCACGCGCACCTCGCGCAGCGCCGATTGCAGCGTCGCCTCGATCTGCTGCGCCAGCACGGCGGCGCGGTGCTGGTTGCGCAAGAGCGTGCGCCGTTCGATCTCGTCCAGCGCCAGCGTGGCCACCAGCGCCAGCACGGCCGCGAACAGCACCAGCGCCACCGCCGCGGGCACGAGCGCCAGGCGTGCCGATAGCCATGACGGACGCGGCAGCGGGTTCGGCACGGATCGGGGCATCGGCAGGGTGCGAAAAGGGAACAAATAGCGCGAAGGAACGACGGCGGGCTAACCCGGATTCTTCACGGACCCGACAGCTCGTGCCGGGCCGTCGCGGCCCGCAATGTAGGGGATTCTTGACAGCTGCTGTCGGGCCGCCCGGTTCGTCACACGAGGGACATGCAGGACGGCACGCGCCTGCCGAAGATCAAGGCCGTACACGCCCATCTACGGGCATGCTTGGCTGTTCCGCCGGCGCGCGCCGCCGGCCCCTTCTTCTCCATGCTGCATCACACGACTTCCCGCGATGCCACCGTGCTGGTGGTCGACGACGTTCCCGACAACCTGCTCGTCGTCAGCGACCTGCTGCGCGAAGCCGGCTACGCCGTGCGCGCCGCCAACTCCGGCCCGGTGGCGCTGCGCTACGCGGCGCAGCCGCCGCAGCCCGACCTGATCCTGCTGGACATCATGATGCCCGGCATGGACGGCTACGAGGTGCTGCGCCGCCTGCGCGCCGAGCCCGCGACTGCCGAGATCCCGGTCATCTTCCTGAGCGCGCACGGCGACGACGCCGACCAGGAGCACGGCCTGGCCGCCGGCGCCGCCGACTACCTGAGCAAGCCACTGCGCCCGCTGGTGGCACTGGCACGCGTGCGCGCGCAGATCGAGGCGCGGCGCGCCCGGCGCATGCTGCGCGAGGAAAACCGCCAGCTCGCGCACGAGGTCGTCGAGCACATGACCGAGGTGGCGTTGGCGCGCCGCGTGGGCATCCGCGCGCTGGCGCACCTGGCCGAGCTGCGCGACCCCGAGACCGGCAACCACATCCTGCGCACGCAAAGCTACGTGCGCGAGCTGGCGATCGAGCTGCGCCGCGGTTCGCGCCACGCCGCGCAGCTCGACGACCACATGCTCGAGCTGCTCAGCGAATCGGCGCCGCTGCACGACATCGGCAAGGTCGGCATTCCCGACCACATCCTGCTCAAGCCCGGGCCGCTGACGAACGACGAGATGAAGGTGATGCGCACGCACACGACGCTCGGCGCGCGCGCCATTGCCGCGGCGCAGGAGGACATCGGCCACCCAGTCGAGTTCCTCACCGTGGCGCACCAGGTCGCGTTGTCGCACCACGAGCGCTGGGACGGCAGCGGCTACCCGCACGGCCTCGCCGGCGAGCAGATCCCGCTGGCCGCGCGCATCATGGCCGTGGCCGACGTGTTCGACGCGCTGTCGTCGCCGCGCGTGTACAAGCGCGCGCTCGGCGAGGACGAGGCGTATCGCATCATCGTCGCCGGCGCCGGCACGCAGTTCGACCCGGAGATCGTCGAGGCCT
>JADYZZ010000006.1 GCA_020852865.1 Rubrivivax sp. | reverse complement strand
GTCAGGCGGAAGGCCTTGACGCGACCTTCGGCGTGGACGTTGATGGCCTTGATGTCCTGGCCGCCGATGTCGAGGAGGGTGCGCGTGTCGGGGAACAGGTGCACCGCGGCCTGCGCGTGCGCGGTCAGCTCGGTGATCTGCGCGTGCCGGAACGGCACCGTGTAGCGGCCGTAGCCGGTGGCGCCGACGTAGGCGACGTCGCTGCGCTGCAGTCCGGCGTTGCGCAGCAGGTCGTCGAACACGCTTTCGGCGGCCTGCGCCAGCTTGAAGCCGGTGCGGCGCACCGCGCTGCCGACCACGCGCCGTTCGCCGTCGAGCGCGATCGCCTTGGTGTAGGTCGAGCCGATGTCGATGCCGACGACGTTGACCATGATGCGCCCTCCTAGGCCATTGCCGCGGCCGCCGGCGCGGCGGCGCCGAAGGCATGCTCGCGCGCGACGAGCGCGGCGCCGAGCGCGCCGCAGAAATGCGCGTCCGGGCTGACGTTGATCTTCATGCCCACCGCCTCCTCGATCAGCCTGACCATCGCCACGTTGCGGCTCACGCCGCCGGTGAAGGTCACTTCGGAACGGATGCCCACGCGCCGCGCCAGCGACACGCAGCGGCTGGTGATCGCCTGGTGCACGCCCATCAGCACATCCTCGGGCAGGATGCCCTTGGCCAGGTGGCTGATGATCTCGGACTCGGCGAACACGGTGCAGGTGGTGGTGATGCGCACCGGCTGCTGCGAGCGCAGCGCCAGCGGCCCGAGCTCGCCGAGCGGCATCTCGAGCGCGTACGAGGCCGCGCCGAGAAAGCGCCCGGTGCCGGCGGCGCACTTGTCGTTCATCGTGAAGTCGGCCACCTGGCCGTCGGGCCTGACGGCGATCGCCTTGGTGTCCTGCCCGCCGATGTCGATGACGGTGCGGGTGCCGGGAAACAGCGCCACCGCGCCGCGCGCGTGGCAGCTGATCTCGGTGACCTGCTCGTGGCCGAACGAGACGTTGTAGCGGCCGTAGCCGGTGCCGGCCACGCGCACCACCTGGTCCTCGCCGATGCCGGCGTCGGCCAGCGCCGCCCGGAACGCGTCCTGCGCCACCGTCACCATGCTCGTTTCCATGTCGAGCAGCGCGCGCCCGACGACGCGCGCGTCCTCGTCGAGGATGATGGCCTTGGTTTGCGTCGACCCGACGTCGACTCCGCCGGTGTATCTCATGCCTGGCTCCCGACCGCGCCGTGGTGGCGGCCGCCTGCCGGCGGCGCCTTGCCGCCGCGCTGCTGCAGCGATTCGAAGAACGCGTCGACCCGGTTCTTGATCTGCGCGTCGGACCAGTAGCGCGGATCGATCAGGTCGGACTCGATGTACAGGCTCGGGATCTCGAGCCGCTTGGTGAGGTAGTTGCGCGTGTCGGCCATGCCCGAGGAGACGAAGCGGCAGCTCTTGATGCCGTGGAAGACGATGCCGTCGACGCCGAAGTCGCGGATCTGCTGCGCCAGCCGTTCGTGCGCGAAGAACTGGTTCGACAGGCCGCGCTGCGCGGCCAGAGCGGTGATCTCGGCCAGGCTCTCGAGCGGGCGCGCGGTGTCGTAGACGAGCTCGCCGGCGTCCATGCCGCCGGCGGCGAAGGTGAGGTAGTCGGAGTAGGCGAAGACGCCGCCCCAGGTCTCGAACAGCTCGACCAGCCGGCGCATCGAGACGTAGCAGGGCGTGCCCGAGAACAGCAGCCGGAAGCGCTCCTCGGCCACCCGGCCCTCGCCGCGCGCGACCTTGGCCTGCAGCGATTCTTCGAGCCGGCGCATGTACTGCACGCCTTCCTCGGTGCCGCGGTAGACGTTCATGATGCCGATGTAGGTGAGGCCGTCGAGCATCGCGTTGTACGGCGCCGGGCTCGTGCGGTTGAGCGCCATCACCGCGTTCCAGTGGGCGACCATGCGGTTGACGCGGTCCTCGACCTCGGCCAGCCGGTCGAGATCGAAGCGCTTGCCGGTGATGCGTTCGCAGCGTGCGATGAGGTCGCGCAACTGGGCCTCGACCCAATGCGCGTCGGCCATGTGCTGCGCGTCGCCGCGCCGCACCTGCCAGTCCGGGCCGCGCTGGCCCGGCAGGTCGAGCACGAAGGTGGGCGTGCCGAGCATGCGCTCCCAGATCTCGCCCCACTTGATGAAGGTGCTGCACATGTTCGAGGCGATCGCGATGTCGGCCTTCGGGATCGTGCCCGCGGGGTGCTGCTGCTCGCGCAGGATGAGGCCGACGTCGGCCTTGACGTACGAGCACACGTCGGGCGAATAGCCGTAGTCCTCGGACTCGCGCAGGTATTCGTCGGAGACCTTGCGCACGCCCGTCTGCAGCGAGTTGATCTCGGGGAAGACGAGCTGGAAGTCGAAGCAGCGCAGGATCTCCACCGCGTTGCCCATCACGAACACGTTGGCCACGTGCTGGCCGCGCGGGCGGGCCTGCTCGAGCCCGGCGTACCAGGCCTTCATCAGGGCCTGGCCTTCGAGGTGGGCGTTGAATTCGGGGTCGGCGGCTTGCACGGCGGCGGCCGGGCCGGCGGCCGCCGCGGCGGCGGCTGGGGCCAGGGTGTCGGTGCTCATGACGGGCCTTTCAGGCGATCGAGAACAGCAGCGATTCGGCGAAGGTCTCGAGCTGCATCGCCATCTGCTCGAACGAAGTCATCTTCTCCTCGAACTCGAGCACCAGGTACTGGATGCCGGCGGCGTCGAGGTGCTTGGACCAGGCGACCTGCTCGTCGAGCCCGGGCTCGCAGAACTTGGCCGCGGTGAGGATCGCCGCGTCGGCGCGCGCCGCGCGCAGCATCGCCATCAGGTACTCCTCCTTGGTCTTGCGCTCGTCGTGCTGCACCGGGCTGGCCGCCGAACGATCGACGAAGCTCTCGGCCAGCGCCCGGATCGGGTCGCCGGTCTCGGGCACGTCGGAGGTGAGCCAGCGCAGCCCGATCAGCAGGTCGTCGTCGACCACGTAGCAGGTGTCGTCCAGCACTTCGAGCATCTCGAGCGGCGGCTGCTCGCAGAAGCCGCCGACGAAGACCACGCGCGGCTTGTCCTGCGCGGCGCGCTCGCGCGCGTGCACGAGCGGCAGCGCCGCCTCGAGCAAGGCGTTGTGCTCCTCGCAGGGCAGGCGCGTGCGCGCGCGCACGAGCAGGTACGACTCGGTGCACGAGAGCTTCCAGGGCGTGTCGCGCCGGATCGCGTAGAGCTCGCGCAGCAGCCGCCGGTTGCGGTTGTACAGGCGCACGCTGCGGCTGACGGCTTCGTCCTCGACCAGCCGGCCGGCCTTCTTCTCGAGCTCGCTGCGCAGGCGCTGGTACTCGGCCGCCACGTAGCGCACCGCACCGGGCGTGTTGGGGTTCTGCGGCAGGTACAGGATCTGGGCGAGCTGCTCGGGGAAGTTGCGCCCCCAGATCCCGGCCAGGTGCTTGGCCGCGTCGCAGATCGGATGCGTGACGAAGCCGCCGAGCGTGGCCAGCGAGCCGTTGAGGCCCATTTCGGTGGTCGAGCGGCAGATCGAGCAGATGAACGAGCCGATGTGGGCATCGGCGTGCTTCATCTCGAGCTTGTTGCCGCCGCCGAGCAGGCCCACCGGCAGCAGCCCGGCGGCGTGCGCGATCTCCTCGGGAAAGTAGACGGGGAAATGGCCGAGCGTGCCGACGAAGCCGGCGGGCAGCTCGGCGTCCGCGGGCACGGCGGCCTGGCGCAGATCGTTGCAGCGCTCGAGGATCGCGCCCAGTTCCCGTTCGCGCGCCGCCGCACTCGGTGAGCTCATGTCGGCTTCCTTCGGCTCATTGATGTATTGTGGTACGGAAATACCAATTTAGACCTGCATCGTGTCTGAATCTTTAACCTGGATCAAGGATTCGCGCGCGCTGCGCGCCGGCCGGCCGCGCAGCGCCGCCGTCGCGCGCTCCCGGGCCGCAGCGCCTACGCCGCGCGCTCCCGGGCCGCAGCGCCTACGCCGCGCTGCGGGCGTTGCTTCACGCCCTTGCCGCCAGTGTCTGGCGCAGCGCGCCGAGCAGCGCGTCGGGTACTTCGGCCATCAGGTGGTGGCCGCTGGCCAGCAACGTCGTGCCGGCGCGCAGCGCGGCGGCGAGTTCGCGCGCCGCCTTGGGCGGCGTCATCTGGTCGCGCGTGCCGAGGATGAACTGCGCCGGGCAGTGCACACGCGCTGCCGCCTCGAGGCCGCCGGCGTAGCCGTCGCACAGCCGGAAGTCGTGCTCGAACAGGTTCACGCCTGCGGCCGGGTCGAGCCCGCTCGGGCCGGCCAGCGTGCGCCGCATCAGCGCGCGGCTGCTGCCGTGCAGCCACATGCCGGGGCCCGGAAACGAGGGCTTGGCGGCGATCGTCGAGATGCTGAAGGCGTTGACCATGTCGATGGCCGCCAGCGGCCGCTCACGCGCCGTCGCCAGCAGCGCCGCGCTCACCTTCATCGGGTAGGCGCTGCCGATCAGCACCAGCCGGGTGGCGCGCTCGTGCGCGCGCGCTGCCGCTTCGAGCGCGATCAGCGAGCCCAGGCTGTGGCCGACGAAGGCGGCGCGTGCCGCGCCCGCGGCGTCGAGCAGCGCCAGCAGCCAGTCGGCCGCGGCTTCGACGCTCGCCGGCGGCGGGCCCGCGCTGCGGCCGTGGCCCGGCAGATCCACCGCCAGCACGGCGTGGCCGTGGTGCGCGAACCAGCGCGCCAGCAGCGTCCACACGCTGTGGTCGTTGAGCGCGCCGTGCACGAAGACGACGCAGGGCAACGCCGCGTCGAAGGGCTTGCCGCCGGTGTAGGCATAGGCGCCGCGGCCTTCGACTTCGAGCTTCATGCCGCGCGCCCCGCGATCTTGAACGCGCGCGCCAGGTCGGCGATGAGGTCGTCGGCGTCCTCCAGCCCGATCGACAGGCGGATCGTGCCGGGCCCGATGCCGGCCGCCGCCAGCGCCGCGTCGTCCATGCGCGAGTGCGTCGTGCTCGCCGGGTGGATGACGAGCGAGCGGCAGTCGCCGACATTGGCCAGGTGGCTGAAGATCTCGAGCGCCTCGATGAAGGCGCGGCCCTGTGCGCGGCTGCCTTTCAGCTCGAAGCTGAACACGCTGCCGGCGCCGCGCGGCAGCAGCCGCCGGGCCAGCGCGTGGCTCGGGTGCCCTTCGAGCTCGGGGTAGCCCACCTGCGCCACCAATGGCTGCGCGGCGAGCCAGGCCACCACCTTGCGTGTGTTCTCGACGTGGCGCGCCATGCGCAGCGGCAGCGTTTCCAGTCCCTGCAGCACGAGCCACGCGGTGTGTGCGCTCATGCAGGCGCCGAAGTCGCGCAGGCCCTCGCGCCGCGCGCGCAGCAAGAAGGCGCCGACGGTGCTCTCCTCGCTGAACACCATCCCGTGAAAGCCGGTGTAGGGCGCGCTCAGCTCGGGGAAGCGACCCGAGGCGTCCCAGTCGAAGCTGCCGCCGTCGACCAGCACGCCGCCGATCACCGTGCCGTGGCCCGAGAGGAACTTGGTCGCGCTGTGCATGACGAGGTCGGCGCCGTGCTCGAAGGGCCGCAGCAGCCATGGTGTCGTGAAGGTGCTGTCGACGAGCAGCGGCAGGCCCGCCGCGTGCGCGATGGCGCTCACGGCCGGTATGTCCAGCACCTCGAGGCCGGGGTTTCCGAGCGTCTCGCCGAACAGCAGCCGGGTCTGCGGCCGGATCGCGGCGCGCCAGGCGTCGAGGTCGCCGGGTGCGACGAAGCTCGTCTCGATGCCGAAACGCGGCAGCGCGTAGGCCAGCAGGTTGTGGCTGCCGCCGTACAGCGCCCGGCTGGCCACGATATGGTGGCCGGCGCCGGCCAGGGTCGCGATCACCAGGTGCAGTGCCGCCTGGCCGCTGGCCGTGGCGATCGCGCCCACGCCGCCTTCGAGCGCGGCCATGCGCTCTTCGAGCACGGCATTGGTCGGGTTGCTCAGGCGCGCGTAGACATGCCCCGAGCGCTCCATGTTGAACAGACTCGCGGCGTGCTCGCTGTCCTCGAACACGAAGCTCGTGCTGAGATGGATCGGCACGGCGCGCGCGCCGGTGGCCGGATCGGGCGCGGCGCCGGCATGAACGGCCAGGGTGTCGAAGCCGGGGTCCGCGGCGCCGGGCATGATGCGCTCCTCCAGTGGCGTTGGGCGGGCATTGTGTGCCATCGCCGCGGCGCGACCCGGCTTGCGGCAGCCGCTGCGCAGGACGCCGACGGCGCGCGGGCGCACCGCAAGGCGTGCCAGAGGCGTACTTCAGGCGTACTTCAGGCGTGCTGCAGGCGTGCTGCAGGCGTGCTGCAGGCGTGCTTCAGGCGTGCTTCAGGCGTGCTGCAGGCGTGCTGCAGGCGTGCTGCAGGCGCGTGCCGCGCCGCCGTGCACCCGAGCCGGCGCCCGGCCGAGCGAGGCATGCGCTCGCGGCGCGCACGCACCCGCTGGCGGCCGCTGCAGCGGGTGGGCGCGGCAGCCGCACGCCGCCGGCGTCACAGGGTCGGGCCGGGTGCGGCCGGCACCCGTGTCTGGGTCCAGCCCTTGGGCAGACCGGCTTCGGGCGTCATGCCGTAGACCGCCTCGCCCGGCAGGCCGGCCTGCAGCACGGCGCGCGCCGCGAACAGCCGTTCGAGGTCGACGCCGGTGCGCAACCCCATCGCCTCGAACATGAAGACGAGGTCCTCGGTGACGACGTTGCCCGAGGCCCCCGGCGCGTAAGGGCAGCCGCCCAGGCCGCCTTGCGAGCTGTCGAAGGTGCGCACGCCCACGTCCCAGGCGGCCAGGCAGTTGGCCAGGCCCAGGCCGCGCGTGTTGTGCATGTGCGCGGCGCCGGCCTTGGCGCCGATCGCCGCGCGCAGGCGCCGGAACAGCCGCCGCACCTGCGCCGGGTTGCCCATGCCGGTGGAGTCGGACAGGCCGACGTCGTCGGCGCCGCCCTCGGCGCAGGCCACGGCGATGCGGATCACTTCGTCCTCCTCGACCACGCCCTGGATCGTGCAGCCGAAGGCGGTCGAGATGCCCGCTTCGATCTTGACCTCGGGCGCGCGCTCGTCGCGCAGCCGGCAGATGCGCGCCAGCTCGGCCACCATCTCGTCGGGCGTCTTGCGCACGTTGGCCAGCGAATGGGCGTGGCTGGCCGACACCGGCAGCGTCAGCTTGTGCACGCCGGCGGCCAGCGCCGCCTCGGCGCCGCGCAGGTTGGGCACCAGCGCCATGACGGTGACGCCGGGGTGGGTGAGCGCGTGCCGCACGACCTCGGCGGCGTCTGCCATTTGCGGCAGCAGCCTGGGCGGCACGAACGAGCCGACCTCGATCTCGCGCAGGCCGGCGGCCACCAGGGCGTCGATCCAGCGCAGCTTGGCTGCGGTCGGCATCGTCGCCTTGACCGATTGCAAGCCGTCGCGCGGGCCGACTTCGCTGATCAGGACATCGGTGGTCGGGTGCTTCATCGGCGCGGTTCCTTTCGGGGTCTTCGGCGGCGCTCAGGCGGCGGCGCTGGCGTGCTCGGCCAGATAGGCCTTCAGGGTCTCGAGGCAGCGGAAGGCGTGCTCGGTGCAGCCGAGCTCCTCGACGCGCTGCTTGTTGGGCAGCTCGATCGCGTAGACGCGGGTCGGGACGTGACGCAGGATGGCCGCGACGTCGATGCCGCCCTCGCCGACGTAGAGGCGATCCTCGCGCATGATGCGCACCATCTCGTCGCGGTCGGTCGGGATCTCGGCCGGCGCGTCGCACAGCTGCGCGAAGTGGAACCAGGCGCGCGGCAGCGCGTCGAGATCCTCGGCGCGGTCGCGTGCGCGGTGGAAGTGGTGCGTGTCGATCATCAGGCCGGCGTTCGGGCGCGCGACGCGGCGCAGCACGTCCACCGCCTGCGCCAGGCGGGCGACGGCGGCGATCGGCACGCATTCGAGGTCGACCGTCAGGCCCAGCGGGCGCGCCAGATCGCACAGCTGGCCGAACTTGTCGGTGTACTCGTCCACGCTGCCGCTCCAGATGCTGGAGAGCACGGCGCGCGCACCGAGCTCGGCGCCGACTTCCAGCGCGGGCAGGTAGCGGCGCGGGTCCACGTCTTCGACGATGCGGGCCAGCTCGATGTCGTGCACGCGCAGGCCGGTGGCGGCGAGCGCCGTCTTCGTGCGCGCCAGCAGCCGCGGCTGCTCGGCCAGCGCGTAGTTGGGTTCTCCCGGCAGGCCCATGTAGATCGGGCGCAGGCTCACGAAGTCGTAGCCGGCGCGCGCCGCCACGTAGATCATCTCGGGCGGCGGCAGCCCCAGCACGGTGAGGTGCGCGAGCGAGAACTCCGGCTGCTGGCGGGGGGTGCCGCGGGCATCCATCGGCAATCTCCTTGGCGCGAGCATCGCGGGCCTCAGGTGGTGATCGTCTCGACCTCGGACTCGCACGCCGGGTCGTAGAACGGGCCGAACAGCTCCTCGTCCGAGGGCCGGTCCTCCTTGATCGGCACCGACACCCAGGTGGTGTTCATGTAGTGCTTCAGGTGCACGTTCTCGCTGATGATGTTGCCGCCCCAGGTGCCGCAGCCCAGGCTCGAGGTCATCGGCATGCCGTTGTTGAAGGCGCCTGCGTTGGCCTTGCTCTGCGGCTGGCGCACCATGATGCGCGACACCGGCGCGGCCTTGGCCAGCGCGTCGATGTGCGCCGGGTCGAACGAGTAGATGCCGCACGAATGGCCCTTGCCGCCGACCTCGTAGATGCCGCGCATCATCTCCAGCGCCTGCTCGAAGCCCTGGTACTTGTAGACCGCGAGCAGTGTCGTCAGCTTCTCGCCCGAGAACGGGTGCGCCCGGCCGATGCCGTCGCCGTGCACGATCAGGAACTTCGTGCCCGCGCTCACCTGGAAGCCGGCCTTGGCGGCGAGCGCCGGCGCCGCGATCGCCACCGTGTCCGAGGTGCGGTGGTTCTCGTCGTCCCACATGGCGCGGCGCAGCAGGGCCTTGTGCTCGTCGTTGCACAGGAAGCCGCCTTCCTTCTGCAGCTGCGCGAGCATCTTGTCGAAGACGCTGGCCTCGATCACGAGGTTGCCGTCGGCCGAGCAGCCCGAGCCGAAGTCGCTCGTCTTGGACAGGCGGGTGTTGCGCGCCGCCTCGGCGATGTCGGCGGTCTCGTCGATGATCATCGTCGAGTTGCCCGCGCCCACGCCGTAGGCCGGGGTGCCCGAGCTGTAGGCCGCACGCACCATCGGCTGGCCGCCGGTGGCGACGATCAGGTCGGCGCGCGCCATCAGCGCCTGCGACATCGGGATGTTGACCTTGGTCAGGCACTGCAGGATGTCGGCGGGCGCGCCTTCGCGCTCGAGCGCCTCGCGCATCAGGCGCACGGTCTCGAACGAGGTCTTCTTCGAGCGCGGATGCGGCGAGAAGATGACCACGTCGCGCGCCTTGATGCCGTAGATCGCGTTGCCGGCGGGCGTGAGGTCGGGGTTGGTCGTCGGCACGATGCAGGCGACGATGCCGGCCGGCTTGCCGTACTTGACGATGCCCCTTTCGGGGATCTCCTCGATGATGCCGACGCTCTTGCCGCGCAGCGCGTCGCGCAGCACGCCGCGGATCTTCATGCGCTTGCCCATGCGGCTGTCGGCATCGCCCAGGCCGCTCTCGGCGATGCCCATCTCCACCAGGCGCGTGAAGGTGCGCTTGTTCGACGCCGCCCAGGCCACGGCCTGGCACAGGCGGTCGACGCGTTCCTGGCTGTAGGTCTCGATGATCGCGAGCGCCTTGCGCGCACGCTCGAAGACCTCGTCCAGCTCGTGCAGCTGCTCGGCGGTGAGGACCTTCGTCTCTTGGGTGGCGGGTGCGGCCATGGGGGTGGTCTCCTGTGGCGAAAGAGGGGTTGGCGGGGGGCGTGCGTTCAGTCGGTGCTGACGTGCGAGACGTCCTTGCCCGGCGAGTAGATGTCGAGGATGTTCCAGTGGCCGGTGGTCGGCACCGGGTTGTTCTTCATCGCGACGTCGATGACGAACGGCCTGTTCGAGGCGATGGCGCGTTGCAGCGCGCCCTTGAACTCGGCGGCCGAGCCGACCTTCACGCCCTCGGCGCCGTAGGCGCGCGCAACGGCCGCGAAGTCGGCCTGGTAGGGCTGGCCGTCCTTGCGGAAGACGGTGCCGGTGGTGGTGCCGTAGTGCGCCAGCTGCAGCCCGGCGATGGTGCCGAAGGCGAAGTTGTTCATCACCACCCAGACGACCGGGATGTTCTCCTCGACCGCGGTGGCCAGAAGCGCCGGGTTCTGGCCGAAGCCGCCGTCGCCGACGAGCGAGACGACGACGCGCTCGGGCGCGGCCAGCTTGGCGCCGAGCGCGGCGGGGCCGCCGAAGCCCATCGTCGCGTAGCCGCCGGGCGTGAGGATGCTGCCCGGCGTGTAGACCGGGAACTGCTGGCCGACGCCGTTCTTGTTCCAACCGACGTCGGTGGTGATGATGGCGTCGCGCGGCAGCACCTCGCGCACTTCGGCGAGGATGCGCTCGGGCATCATCGGGAAGCTCGGGTCGTCGACGAACTTGCGGTTGCCGGCGACGAAGGCCTCGCGGAACGCGGCGATCTGCCGGCGCAGCGCGTCGTTGCGGCGCGGTGCGGGCAGCAGCTCGCGGGCGACGCGGTTGATCACCGCCAGCGCCGCCTCGAGGTCGGCCGCGACACCGATCTCCACGGGGTAGTTGCGGCCGATCTCGGCCGGGTCGATGTCGATGTGGATGAGCTTGGCGGGCGGGAACGCGAAGGTGTACTCGTCCTCCCAGGAGCTGCAGTCGGCTTCGGCGAAGCGGGTGCCGAGGCCGAGCACCAGATCGGCGTTGCGGCAGCTGTCGTTGACGAGTCGGGTGCCCCAGAAGCCGGTCATCCCCAGCACCAGGTCATGGTCGTCGGGCAGCGCGCCCTTGCCCATCAGCGAATGCGCCACCGGGATGCCGAGGTGGTCGACCAGCGCGCGCAGCTCGGCGGCGGCGTCGGCCAGCAGCACGCCGCCGCCGGCCATCACCACCGGCGCCTTGGCCTCGAGCAGGCGGCGCACGATGCGCCGCGCGGTCTCGTCGTCGATCGAGGGCTTGACCAGCGTCTTGCTGTTGTGCGCCAGCCGCTCGAACAGCGCCGTGTCGACCTCCTTGGAGAAGATGTCCATCGGCACGTCGACGAGCACCGGCCCCGGGCGGCCGCTCTCGGCGAGCGCGAAGGCCTTCTCGAGGATCTCTGGGAACAGCTCCGGACGCTCGACGCGCCAGGCGCGCTTGACGAAGGGGCGGTAGATCTCCCACTGCGACGCGTCGGCGTGCAGGTTGACTTCCTGGTGCGGATGTTTGCCGTAGTAGTGCGTCGGCACGTCGCCGGCGATCACGACCATCGGGATCGAGTCCAGCGCCGCGTTGGCCACCCCGGTGGCGGCGTTCGTGAGCCCCGGGCCGAGGTGGCTGAGCAGCACCGCGGCGCGGCGCTGCACGCGCGCATAGCCGTCGGCAGCGTGCGCGGCGATCTGCTCGTGGCGCGTGTTGACGAAGCGGATCCGGCTGCCCTCGAGCGCGGTCAGCACGGCGATGTTGGTGTGCCCGCACAGGCCGAAGATGTGTTCGACGCCGCGCGCTTCGAGGTAGCGCACGAGCTGGTGGGCGATCAGTTGCTTCATGGGGGTGTCTCCTGGAGCGCGGGATTTCTGGGACGGACTGGTTAGTACATACATGGGAGCAAGCCGATGCGCGCGGTTCGCAGCAGGCAGGCGGTGGAGTCCGGGTGTCTGGCGTGGCCGGGCTGCCGGTTCAGCGCGCGCGCAGCGCCCGCTGCACGATCTCGTTGACGGTGCGCACATCGGCCACCGGCACCTGGCCCGGCGCCGAGGGCCGGTCGCCGACGGCGAAGCTCACGCTCGAGCCGCACATCCAGCCGCACAGGCGGCTCAGGACGCCATAGCCGCCCATGGACATCGAGATCAGCGGCACGGCGCAGCGTTCGCTGGCCTCGAGCGTGGCATCGAGGAGCGTGAGCACGTCGTGCAGATGCTGCGGCATCACCGCCACCTTGGCCACGTCGGCGCCGGCCGCCTGCATGGCGGCGAACTTCGCCACCAGTTCGGCCTTGGGCGGCGTGGCCTGGAAGTCGTGGTACGAGCCGATCATGCGCACGCCGCTGGCGCGGCAGATCTCGCGCGCGTGCTGCCAGTGGCGCGGTTCGCTGCTCAACTCGACATCGAGCAGGTCGACGCTGCCGGCCAGGCAGACCGCCTCGTACAAGGCGAAGACGCCGTCTTCGTCCAGCGCGATCGGCGCGCCGCCTTCGCGCGTGGAGCGGCGTGTGAAGACGATCGGCACCGCGCCGGCCGCAGCGCGCAACTCACGCGCGAGGACGACGACGCGCTCGGTCTGCTCGATCGCGCCGAAGAAGTCGATGCGCCACTCGAGCAGGTCCGGACCCTTGCCGAGCACGACGTCGAGCTCGCGCCGCAGCGCGGCCTCGTCGCGGCCCACCAGAGGCGTGCAGACCAGCGGGCCCCGGTCGGCGCCGATGGTGCGGTCCCTCAGGACGAGTGGGCGGGCAAAGGACATCGCTCTGTTCTCCGGCAGACTCGGCGTCCTCGGGGAGGAGGCCGGCGCTGCTGCGGCCCGTCTGGCTTGCGCCCGCGCGCCGCTGCGTCGATCGGGAAGATAGGCTGCCGCGCGATCCGGGGCAAGCAGGCGCGTACGATGATCGAACGAACGCGTACGATAAGCGTACGAAAGCAAGGAATCCCCTGATGACCGTTGCCCTGACGGACGAGCCTTCGCCCACGATCGATCCGAAGGATCTCATCGTCGGCCTGGGCCGCGGGTTGGCCGTGATCGAGGCCTTCGACGACGCACACCCGCGCCTGACGGCCACCGAGGCGGCGCGGAGGGTGGGCCTGACGCGCACCGCGGCGCGCCGTCACCTGCTGAGCCTGTGTCACTACGGCTACGCCGCGAGCGACGGCAAGCAGTACTGGCTCGCACCGCGCGTGCTGCGCCTGGGCCAGAGCTACCTCAGCTCCGCGCGCCTGCCGCGGCTGGTGCAGCCTTTCATCCAGCGCGCCTCGATGGCCACGGGCGAGACCTTCAACGTCAGCGTGCTCGACGGGCATGAGGTCGTCTACATCGCCCGCAGCAACAGCCCGCGCCTGGTGTCGATCGGCTTTCACGCCGGCGCGCGGGTGCCGGCGCATGTGGTGGCGCCGGGGCCGGTGCTGCTCGCGCGGCTGGACGACGCGGCGCTCGACGCCTGGATCGCCGAGCATGAGTTCGCGGCCTTCACCGCCCAGACGGTGGCCCGGCCGCGCCAGTTCGCCGAGATCGTGCGGCGCGCCCGCTCGATGGGCTGGTGGATCACGATGCACCAGCTCGATCCGGGGTTGCTCGGCGTGGCGGTGCCGCTGATCGACGCGCACGGGCGCAGCGTCGCCGCGATCGGCGCCACGGTGCAGGCGATGGCCTACACCGAGGCCGACGCGCGCGACAAGCTCGTGACCGTGCTGCAGGATGCCGCGCGGCTGCTGCGGCCGATGCTCTGAGGTTCAGTCGAGCGGCACGGTCAACGCCTCGATGACCGGTTGCGTGCGCGGGCGCACGCCGCGCCACCAGTTGAACGCTTCGGCCGCCTGCTCGACGAGCATGCCGACGCCGTCGGCCAGGCGCACCACGCCCGCCCGGCGCGCCAGCGCGAGGAACGGCGTGAGGCCCTTGCCGTACACCATCTCGTAGGCCAGTGCCCCCGGCGCGAAGGCGCTCGCGCCGAGCGGCGGCAGCTCGCCGTGCAGGCTGGCCGAGGTGCCGTCGACGACGAGGTCGAAGCGTTCGTCGCCGAGCTCCGCGTAGCCGCACCAGGCCGCGCGCGGCTCGTGCCCGAGTTCGCCCACCACCGCGCGCGCCTTGTCGATGGTACGGTTGACGACGACCAGGCGCGCCGGCCCTTCGGCCAGCATCGGTCGCAGGGCGCCGCGCACGGCGCCGCCGGCGCCCAGCAGCAGCACGCGCTTGCCGGCGATCGGGCAGGCATGGTTGTGCACCAGGTCGCGCACCAGCGCCAGGCCGTCGAAGTTCTCGGCCTCGATGCCGTCGTCGACGAAGCGCAGCGTGTTGGCCGCGCCGGCCTGGCGCGCCGCGTCCTGCGCCCGGGTGGCGATGGCCAGCGCCTGCAGCTTGAACGGCGCGGTGACGTTCAGCCCCCGCCCCCCGGCCGCGCGAAAGTCCTCCACGGCGGCGCTGAAGCCGTCGAGCGGGCACTCGAGCTTGTCGTACACGAGGTCCTGCCCGCAGGCACGGGCGAACATCGTGTGGATGAAGGGCGACTTGCTCTGGGCGATGGGGTTGCCGATGACGGCGTAGCGGTCGGTCATGGTCGGCGGGACGGTGGCCGGCCGCCGCTGCGGCCGATGCTTCGATTGTGCGGTCTCGGGGTGATCGGAGCGCGTGCCCGCGCACGCCTGGCCGGTCGAGGCGTCGGCGCGGCAAGGGCGGCTTGCGTCGAGTGCGTGAGCGCGCAGGCGGGCGGCACGAGTCGGGGCGGCGCAAGCCGCGGCTTCGAAGGGTCATGGTGCGAGCGGGTACGGCACGGACCGCGCGGTCTGGCGCCGCGCCTCGCCCAGGGCGAATGCCTGCCGTCGACGGCCGCGCCGTTCAACGCATGCGTCGACGCTCGCGTACCGGTGCTCAGCACGCCGCGCGGCCGCACCCTTGCAGCAACTGATGCGGCAACGGTACCGCGCGGCGCAGCACGCCTTCGGCCAGCCAGACGGCAGCGCGGCGTGCCTGTTCGGCCACGGCGGCAGGGGGCAGCTGAAGATAGTCGCGGTTGGCCACGGCCAGGCTGTACGGACCGCGGTAGCCCAGGCGGTCGAGGGCGAGCACCAGGCCCTGCAGCGCCGGCCCGTGCGCGCCCTGGCCCGGGAAGACCCGGAAATGCTCGGCCGTGTCGATGTGCTCGGCCTGCGAGCGCAGACCGCGCCAGAGGAAATCGGACAGCTCCACGAGGTAGACGCGTTCGATGTCGATCTCGTCGAGCACGTCGAGCGCGGTGCCGCCGGCAAAGCTGTGGTACGAGTCGATGGCAAGGCCGAAATTGGGGCTGTCGACGCGCTCGGCGACCTCGGCGGCCGCGGCCAGCGTGGCGACCTGCCGCGCCCAGGAGACGGCCTCGTAGGCGATGCGGATGCCCGAAGGCAGGGCCATCGTCGCGAGCTTGCGCAGATCGCGCGCGATGTGCCCGGCGTCGCCCGCCGCGTGCGGATCGGTCGACGAGGCGGCGAGCAGGAGCCGGCAGCCCAGGGCCGCGCACATCCCGAGCAGCGTCCGCGCCACTTCGACCTTGTAGGCATGCGCCGCACCGAGCATGCCTTCGAACCCGTGCAGCGTGCGCAGCCCGATGACTTGCAGTCCGCTGGCGCGCACGTCGCGCACGGCGCCTTCGACACCGCCGGGATGCGCCGCCAGGTCGGCGGCCTCGAGCATCACGCGGCGAAAACCCGCCGCGCGCATCGCCTCGAGCCGGCCGGCCAGCGTCCCGGCCAGCGACTGCGTGTCCATGCCGAAGTCGTCGAAGTGGGTCGGCTCGGACATGGCTCAGCGCGGATCGTGGTGGACCAGCTCGAACATCACGCCGCCGAACATCGGCCGCGTGAGCGCGCCGCGCGCGTCGGCATGCAGCGCCTTGTTGTCGACGAACTCCACACCGCGCGCGTGCAGCGCGCGCGTGGCGGCAGGCACGTCGGGCGCGCCGAAGGCCACGCGCTGGAAGCGTTCGTCGAGATCGAGCTCGAGATCGGGCGGCGGCTCGATGAGCTGCAGGTAAAAGCTCGCGCAGGGCGAGCGCAGGATCTGTCCGGCCGGCAGGATGCCGAAGCTGCGTTCGGCAGGCAGCCGCTCGAAGCCGAACAGCCGCTCGTAGAACGCGCACCAGTCGTCGCTGCGATCGTGGCCGATGTACTGCACGATGCCGAACCAGTGCAGCGCGGCCAGCGCCGGCACCTGCGGCTCGACCGTCGGGATCGGGACGAAGTCGACGTCGTAGATCGAGAACTCGCGCCAGCGGTCGACGAAGAAGATCCGGCTCGAACCCACGCCGTGGATGCCGGGGATGTGCAGCTCCATCGGCTGCACCTGCACCGCCACCGGCCAGGCGCCCAGGTCGACCAGGCGCCGCCAGGCCGCGCCCGCATCGCGCACGCGCAGCGCCACCGCGGCGATCTGCGGCGCCTCGGGCGCGCCCGGCAGCTGGCCGTGGGCATTGACGATGATGTTCATGCCGCCCTGGCCGTAGCGCGTGACCTCGCGCGAGCGGTGCCGCGCCACCGGCCGGAAGCCCAACTGCTCGAGCACCTGGCCCAGCGCCTGCGGGCGCGGCGTCGTGTACTCGACGAACTCGATTCCGGCCAGCCCCAGCGGGTTGGGCGATTCGATGTCGGCTTCGCGGTCCAGGCGCTGCGTGTCGGACATGCCGATCCTCATGGCGCGCCGGCAACGAGCCGGCGGAAATGCGCGTCCACGCGCGCGGCGTCGGCCTTGCGGCCGGTGAACAGCTCGAAGGCGTCGAGCGCCTGCCCCACCGCCATGCCCCCGCCGTCGGCGACGCGGCAGCCGCGCGCGCGCGCGGCCTTGACCAAGGCGGTCTCGAGCGGGAAATATACGATCTCCGACACCCACAGCCCCGGATGCAGCAGCTCGGCGTCCAGCGGCAGCCCCGGCAGCTTGTCCATCCCGGTCGGCGTGGCGTGCACGAGGCCGCTGGCGCCTTGCAGGGCCGCGGCGGCCGTATCGCCGGCGCTGGCGCGCGCGCCGGGGTGGCCGCGATTGAGCTCCTCGGCCAGGGTGCGCGCGCGCTCGGGCTCGCGGTCAACCAGCACGAGCTGCCCGACGCCCATGCGCACGAGCGCATGCGCGATCGCCGAGCCGGCCCCGCCTGCGCCCAACAACACCACCCGGCTCAGATCGGCTGCGGGCAGCGCGCGCTCGAAGCCCCAGCGCCAGCCCGATCCGTCGGTGTTGTGGCCGACCAGCCGGCCGTCGCGATGCACGACGGTGTTCACGGCGCCCATGAGGCGTGCATCGTCCGACAGGGCGTCGAGCAGCGGGATCACCGCCTGCTTGCACGGATAGGTGATGTTGAGCCCGGCGAAGCCGATCGTGCGCACCGCGTCGAGCAGCCCGGGCAGCGCCTCGGTGCCCAGGCCGCGTCGATCGAGATCGATCAGCTGGTAGTGCAGCCGCAGGCCCTGCGCGCGGGCCTCCTCCTCCTGCATGGCCGGGGTGAGCGAGCGCTGGATGCCGCTGCCGACGAGGCCGAACAGCAGCTTGGGCGTGGCCGCGGCCGGCGGCCGGGCCCGGGCGTCGATCGAATCGCTGCTCATGGCTTGTCTGGACCTCGCTCGGCCGCGACGGGCTAGCGGCGCAGCTTGGCCAGCTCGGCCTGCAGCTCGGCCACGGTGGCGGCGATGGCCGCGCCGTGCTTTTCGATCACGGGCTTGAGCTTGTCGCGCAGCCGGGTCTGGTCGGCGGCGCTGAACTCGGTGACCTGCATGCCCGCCTTCTTCAGCGCGTCGAGGTCGCCCGCGGCGCGTTCGCGGTTGAACTGCCGTTCGAAGCGCGCGGCCTCGGCGGCGGCCTCCTGCACGGCCTTGCGGTCGGCTTCGCCGAGCGCGTCCCAGGCCTTCTTGCTGACGATCAGCGACTGCGGGTTGTACTGGTGGTTGGACAGCACCAGGTGTTTCTGCACCTCGAAGAACTTGTTGGCGAGGATCACCGACAGCGGGTTCTCCTGGCCGTCCACCGCCTTCTGTTCCATGGCCGCGTACAGCTCGGGGAAGGCCATCGGTGTGGGGTTGGCGCCCAGCGCCTTGACCCAGTCGATGTTGATCGCGTTGGGGATCACGCGCAGCTTCAGGCCCTCGAGGTCCTCGGGCTTGTTGATCGCGCGCTTGCTGTTCGTGATGTCGCGAAAACCCAGCTCGAAGTAGGCCAGGCCGACCAGACCCTTGTCCTGCAGCCGGGCGTGCAGCTTCTGGCCGAACGGGCCGTCGACGACGGTATCGGCCTCCTTCGCGTTGGCGAACATGAACGGAAAGTCGAAGACCTCGAAGTCCTTGACCTGGGAGGCCAGGATGCCCGAGTTCAGCAGCACGAGCTCGATCGTGCCGCCCTGTGCGGCCGACACGTTGGCCGCGTCGCCGCCGAGCGTGCCGCCCGGAAACACGTTGACCTTGATGCGCCCTCCCGTCTTGGCCGCCACAAGCTCGGCGAACTTCTCGGCGCCCACGACCACCGGGTGGCCCTTGGGGTTCTGCAGGGCGAGCTTGAAGGTCTTCTGCTGCGCGGCAGCGCTGCCGGCCACGGCAAGCGCCGCGGCGGCGAACAGGGCCCTGATCATCATGCGCTTGAACATCTCGGTAGTCCTCGGCTTCGTGGGGGAGGGTGGAACGGAGGGCGACGGCCGGGTTCAGCCGGCCAGCCAGCGGGCGGGGCCGGTGACGAGCCAGGGCGCGAACACCAGCAGGAACATCACGCCGAACTCGGCGATCATGAACGGGATGACGCCGACGGTGACTTCGTCCATCTTCATGCGGCCGACGCCGGCCACGGTGTTGAGCACGGTGCCCACCGGGGGCGTGACCAGGCCGATGGCGTTGTTCATGACGAACAGCACGCCGAAGTACACCGGGTCGATGCCCGCGGCCTTGACCACCGGCATCAGCACCGGAGTGAGGATGAGGATCGTCGGCGTCATGTCCATCGCGGTGCCGACCACCATCACGAGCACCATGATGGCGATCATCAGCAGCGTCGGGCTGCCCATGAAGGGCTCGAGCATCGCGATCATCTGCGCGGGGATGTCGGCGATCGTGATGAGCCAGGCCGAGACCATCGCCGCGGCGACGAGGAACATCACCACCGCGGTCGTCTTGGCCGCGCCGACGAAGACCTCCTTGAGCTGGCTGATCTTCATCTCGCGGTAGACGACGGTGGCGACGAAGAGTGCGTACACCGCCGCCACCACGCCCGCCTCGGTGGGCGTGAAGACACCGAAGCGCAGGCCCACCAGCACGATGAAGGGCAGCACCAGCGCCCAGGTGCTCTGGCGCAGCGCCTGCCAGCGCTCGGCGGCGCTCGCCTTGCGCGGCGGCGTCACCTGCTCGCGCCGCGCCGACCACCACCAGGCCGCGGCGATCGACACGCCCATCAGTAGGCCGGGGACGATGCCGGCCAGGAACAGCTTGCTGATCGAGACGTTGCCGGCGACGCCGAAGATGATGAAGCCGATCGAGGGCGGGATGATCGGCGCGATGATGCCGGCCGAGGCGATGAGGCCGCCCGAGCGCGCCTTGTCGTGGCCGGCCTTGACCATCATCGGCAGCAGCAAGGCGGTGAGCGCCGCGGTGTCGGCCACGGCCGAGCCCGACAGTGCCGCCATCAGGCAGGCGGCGACGATCGTCACGTAGCCCAGGCCGCCGCGCACATGGCCGACCAGCGTCATCGCGAGGTTGACGATGCGCCGCGACAGGCCGCCGACGTTCATGATCTCGCCGGCCAGCATGAAGAAAGGCACCGCCAGCAGCGGGAAGCTGTCGGCGCCGTTGATCGTGTTCTGCGCGAGGATCTGCGCGTCGAACTGCCCCATGTAGGCCATGAGCGCCACGCCGCACACGAGCAGCGCGTAGGCGATAGGCACGCCGATGGCCATCGCGGCGAGCAGCGAACCGAGGAAGATGGCGATCGTCACGGCGGGTCTCCCGGGCGTGCAGCGCTCAGCGGCGCGGCGCGGTGGAATCGTCGGCAGGCGGGAACTCGGCCGGCAGCATGTCCTCGGACTCCTTGATCTGGACGAGCTCGTGGTCGGCGAGGCGGCCGCTCAGGGTGCGGGCCAGATGCGTGAGCAGCACCACGGCGGTGAAGGCGGCGAAGACGACGCCGGCCCCGTAGAACCAGGCCACCGACGCGCCGGAGACCGGCGCCTCGACGTCCCAGTTGATGCGCGCCTGCGCGAGGCTGCCCGTGAAGAGCAGCCAGGTCACGTACAGCATCAGCGCCTGGGCCAGCACGAGGCAGGCGAGCTTGCCGCGGCGCCCGAGACGGGCGACCAGCACGTCGGTGCCGAGGTGGGCGTTTTCCTGCAGCGCCACCGCGGCGCCGAGGAAGGTGAGCCACACGAAGAGCCAGCGCGAGAGCTCCTCGGACAGCGTGATGCCCGAGTTGAACGCGTAGCGCAGCACGACGTTGCCGAACACCAGCAGCACCATCGCGGCCAGCAAGGTGAGCAGGAGCCACTCGATGGCGCGGCAGATGCGTTCGATGAAGGCCGTCATGGCTGTCTCCGACTGTGACGGGCGGTGCGGGTTCTGGCTTCGGCGTCGCCGCCGGACTCGCCGCGAGTATGTACGAACTGGTTAGTTCGAAATATGGTGAAAACCCGTAGAACCGGGAGAGCGCGGGCCGGACCGCGCCGTCACCGGCGCGCGTGCGGCCGCTTCTTCACTTACGCACGAAGCGCACCACCATCTCGACGATGCTGTCGCGGCGCGCGATCTGCGCCGACGGCGACTCGAGGTCGCGCTGGAAGATGAGCGCGAAGGTGTGCCGGTTGGCGACGTTGAACACCGACAGCGCCGAGATCGACATGTGCAGGTCGACGGCGTCGATGCCGACGCGGAAGCGGCCTTCGGCCACGCCGCGCTCGTAGACGCGGCGCAGGCCCTCGATGGCGGGCACGTTGAGCCGCTGGATCGACGCGCTGCGCCTGAGGTACTCGCCGCGGTGGATGTTCTCCGTCATCACGAGACGGATGAAGTCCGGGTGCGCGCGCTGGTAGTCGACCGTGAAGCCGACCAGCTTGCGCAGCGCGTCCTCGGGCGGGAGGTCGTCGAGGTGCAATCCGGCCTCGATCTCGCGCATGCGCCGGTATGCCTCCTCGAGCACCGCGACGTAGAGCCCCTCCTTGCTGCCGAAGTAGTAGTAGATCATGCGCTTGCTCGTGCGCATGGCCTCGGCGATGACGTCGATGCGCGCACCGGCGAGCCCCTTCTCGGCGAACTCGCGCGTGGCCACGTCGAGGATGTCGCTGCGCGTGCGCTCGGGGTCGTTCGTGCGCCGCTTGCGTGCGGGCGCGCGGCCCGCCGTCGACGCACCGGCCTTGGCCCGGGCCGCGCTCGAATGTACCGTACGGTTCATGCGGCGAGTGTAGGCCAGGCCGGCCGGATGCTGGCGAGGATCGGGGCAGGTGGGCATCGGCAAGTTCTTGCCCGCCCGCCGGAGGAAGGAAGGTCGCGGCTCCCCCGCCGTCGTGCGGCGTCGTGCGGCGTCGTGCGGCGTCGTGCGGCGTCGTGCGGCGTGCCGGGCCGTGGTGGGCCGTGGTGGGCCGGCGCGCCGCCGCGCGCGTCCTTCAGGCCGGCTGCGCCGCGACCCGAAAGCGCGCCACCGCCGCCGCCAGCTTCTCGGCCTGCTCGCGCAGTTCCTGGGCAGATGCGGCACTCTGCTCCACCAGCGCGGCGTTGCGCTGCGTCATGTGGTCGAGTTCGGTCACCGCACCGTTGACTTCGACGATGCCTTGCGTCTGCTGTGCCGTCGCGCTGCCGATCTCGGCGATCGTCACCGCCACCTGGCCGACGCTGCCGACGATCTCCTGCATCGTTTGGCCGGCGCTGCCCACGAGCTGCGCGCCGGCCTGGACGCGCTCGACCGACGCGCCGATCAGCGCCTTGATCTCGCGTGCCGCGTCGGCGCTGCGCTGCGCCAGGCTGCGCACCTCGCCGGCCACGACGGCGAATCCGCGTCCCTGCTCGCCGGCGCGCGCGGCTTCGACGGCGGCGTTGAGCGCCAGGATGTTGGTCTGGAACGCGATGCCGTCGATCACGCCGATGATCTCGGCGATGCGGCGCGAGCTGGCGTGGATCTCGTCCATCGTCGTGACCACGCGTGCGACCATGGCGCCGCCGCGCCGCGCCACCTCGGCGGCGCCGTCGGCCAGCGCGGTGGCGCTGCGCGCCGACTCGGCGGTCTGGCCCACCGCGCCCGACAGTTCCTCGATCGACGCGGCGGTCTGCTGCAGCGAACTCGCGGCCTGCTCCGTGCGCCGGCTCAGGTCGGCATTGCCGCTGGCCACTTCGGTGCTGGCGCTGCGCAGGGTCTCGGCGATGCGGCGGATGTCGCCCACCAGCGTCGCCAGCGCGCCCTGCATGCCGGCGAGCGCGCGCTGCAGTTCGCCGATCTCGTCGGCGCGGCTCGAGTCGGGTGCGGGCGACAGGTCGCCCGCGGCGATGCGGCGCGCCAGCGCGGCCGAGTCGGCCAGCGGCCGCGCCACCGAGCGTGCCGTCGCTGCTGCGAGCGCCAGGCCGATCGCGGCGGCCAGCACCAGCCCGCCGCCGAGCCACAGCAGCGCCGCCTGCGCGCGCGCACGCATGGCGTCATCGGCGGCGGCGCGGCGCTCGTCGAGCAGGGTTCCGAGTGCGGCCAGCGCGTCCATCATCGCCTTGGCCGCCGGTACCAGTTCGGCTTCGACGCGCGCCGCGCCTTCGCCCATCTGCAGGTCGTCGCGGATCTGCGCGCGCAGCGCGACGAAGCGGCTGCGGCGCTCGTTGACCGCCGCCGCGCGCGCCGCCAGCTCGCGGTCGTCGCCCGCGGATGCCGCCATCTGCTCCTGCACCTTGCCGCTGGCCGCCGCGACTTCGCCCATCTCCTGCGCCAGGCGGCCGAGCAGCGGCTCGACGCGCTTGCGCAGGCCTTCGTCGTCGCCGGCGGCCGCGTCCAGGCGGGTGGCGTGCAGCGCGCGCTCGAGGTTGGTCTGCACCAGCACGGTCCATTGCGCCACGCGCGCCAGGCCCTGCGCCTGCTGCACGCGCGTGGCGTGCTCGGCGCGCAGCTGCCAGATGCCGATGCCGGCCAGCGCGCCGGCGAGCAGCATCGCCAGCTGCATGCCGCCGAAGGCGGCCAGCAGCCGCGCGCCGATGCCGCGCGGCTTCAGGACTCGGGACAGGCTGTTCATGGGGTCCTTTCGATCGGCCGTGGGCAGGCGTGGGCGGTCGTGGGCGGTCGTGCGCGCCTTCGGCGCTGTGCGGTCGTATCGGCGGCGCCGCCGCGCACTTGAGTGCCGAGCGCTCGCGCGGCGGGCAATCCTTGGGTGCGGCGGCGGGCCGGGGCGGGCCACAGGGCAAGTCAGACCGAGGCCGGCCCAGGCAGGCCCAGGCAGTCGCACGCAGGCGCAGGCAGTCGTAGGCAGTCGTAGGCAGTCGTAGGCAGGCGCGGGCAGGCGCGGGCAGGCGCAGCGGCGCACTGCGACAATGCCGTGCGCCCCGTTCCACGACCTGCCGTCACTAGTCCATGCCCGGCTCCACCTTCGGCGAACTGTTCCGCGTCACCAATTTCGGCGAGAGCCACGGGCCCGCGATCGGCTGCGTGATCGACGGCTGCCCGCCCGGGCTGGCGCTTGCCGAGGCCGACATCCAGCCCGAGCTCGACCGCCGCCGCCCCGGCACCAGCCGCCACGTGACCCAGCGCAACGAGCCCGACGCGGTCGAGATCGTCTCGGGCGTCTACGAAGGCCGGACCACCGGCACGCCGATCTGCCTGCTGATCCGCAACACCGACCAGCGCAGCCGCGACTACGCCAACCTGCTCGACACCTTCCGCCCCGGCCACGCCGACTACACCTACTGGCGCAAATACGGCCTGCGCGACCCGCGCGGCGGCGGCCGCAGCTCGGCCCGGCTCACCGCGCCGATGGTGGCCGCCGGCGCGGTGGCGCGCAAATGGCTGCGCGAGCGCCACGGCACCGCCTTCGTCGGCTGGATGAGCGCGCTGGGCGAGATCGAGATCCCGTTCGAGGGCATGCAGCACATCGGGAACAACCCGTTCTTCGCGGCCAATGCCTCGCTCGTCCCCGCGCTCGAGGCGCACATGGACGCGCTGCGCAAGGCCGGTGACAGCTGCGGCGCGCGCATCGAGGTGCGGGCGACGAACATGCCGGTGGGGCTGGGCGAGCCGCTGTTCGACAAGCTCGACGCCGACATTGCCTACGCGATGATGGGCATCAATGCCGTCAGGGGCGTCGAGATCGGCTCGGGCTTCGGCGCCGTGCGCGAGCGCGGTAGCGCGCACGGCGACGAGCTCACGCCCGAGGGCTTCGCCAGCAACCACGCCGGCGGCACGCTCGGCGGCATCAGCAGCGGGCAGGACCTGGTCGTGCGCATCGCCGTCAAGCCGACGAGCTCGATCCGCATCGCGCGCCGCTCGATCGACCGCGCCGGCCAGGCCACGGTGGTGCAGACGCTCGGCCGCCACGACCCCTGCGTCGGCATCCGCGCCACGCCGGTGGCCGAGGCCATGCTCGCGCTGGTGGTGATGGACCATGCACTGCGCCAGCGTGCGCAGTGCGGCGACGTCGTGCACGCGCTGGCGCCGATCGCCGGCGCGCGGCCGGCCGACGCCGGCCGGTGATGCCGCCGGCGCCGGCCGCGCCGGCCGGCGCGCGCCCCGCCGGGCTCGAGCGTTTCGCCGCGCTGGCCTTCACCTACTTCGCGTCGATCGGTCTGTTCAACCCGTACGCGCCGCTGTGGTTCCAGTCGCTCGGGCTGTCGACGATCGCGATCGGCGGCATCGCCTCGCTGCAGAGCTGGACGCGCATCCTCACGCCCTACGGCTGGAGCTGGGCCGGCGACCAGGGCGGCCGGCGCGTCGAGCTGATCCGGCTGGCCGCGCTCGGCTGCCTGGCCGCAGCGCTCGGACTGCTGGGCGTGCGCAGCGCGCTCGCGGTCTCGCTCGTGACGATGCTGCTGTTCATGGCCAACGCCGGCGTCGTGCCGCTGTACGAGGCCGCGCTCGCGCACCTGCTGTCGGCCGGCGGCGCGATGGACCTCGCGCGCTACGGCCGCGTGCGTGTCTGGGGCTCGGTGGGCTTCATCGTCTCGGTGACGCTGTTCGGCGCGCTGCTCGACTGGGCCGGCATCGGCATCTTCCCCTGGTTCGTGGCGGCGATGAACCTGCTGCTGCTGGCCGCGGCGCTGCGCCTGCCGCGCCTGCGCGAGGAGGCGCAGGCCGGAGCGAAGGCGCCGCCGGTGCTGGCGCTGCTGCGCCAGCCGGCCGTGGCCTGGTTCTTCGCGTCGGTCTTCTTCACCGTGCTCGCGCACAGCAGCCTGTACGCGTTCTTCTCGCTGTACCTGGTCGCGCTCGGCTACGACAAGTCGGCGGTCGGCGCGCTGTGGGCGGTGGCGGTGGCGATCGAGATCGGCTTCTTCTGGACGCAGGGGCGCTGGGCGGCGCTGCGCACGCCCGAGCGCTGGCTGCCGGTGGTGGCCGGCGCGACGGCGCTGCGCTTCGTGACTATCGCCGCCGGCGGCGCCTGGCCGCTTGCGCTGGTGGCCGCGCAGCTGCTGCATGCGCTCAGCTTCGCCGCGCACCACGCCGCCTGCATTGCCCTCGTGCACCGGCATTTCCCGGGGCGCCTGCGCGGGCGCGGCCAGGCGCTCTACACGATCCTCGGCTACGGCATCTCGGGCGTGCTGGGCGGCGTGGGCGGAGGCTGGATCATCGAGCACCTGGGCTTTGCCGCCGTGTTCTGGGCCGCGGCGCTGGTGGCCCTGGTGGCGCTCGAGTGCAGCCGGCGCGCGCTGATCCATCACGAACGGGCGCTGCCCGCGCGCTGAACGCCGCCTCGGCGCGCTTCATACCGGCCCTGCGCGGCCGATATCGGGCCCAAGGGGCGCCGCCGCGGTGCGCGCTCCGCCACGCCCCATGTCCGATGCGCCTGCCTCGACCATCCCCGCCGCTGCTGCAGCCGCGGGTGCTGCCGCGGCCGAAGCTGCTGGTGCCGGTGCCGGTGCCGGCGCTGACCCGGCCCTGCCGGCGCGCCGGCGCGCCGGCGCCCGGCTCGGTGCGGCGGGCCTGCGTGCAGCCGTCTACGGCATCTTCCTTGCGCTGGCGCTGGGCACCGCGGCTTACGCCGGTCTCACGCTCGCGTGGCAGAGCCAGCAGGCCGCCGATCAGGAGATCGCGCACCGCGCGGCGGCTCTGACGGCCGCGGGCGAGCGCGCGCGGCGCGCGGAGGCTGCCGCCGAGGCCGGGACGCCGCCTCGCGCCGACACGGCCGGCGGGCTGCGGCCGGCGCTGACCGGCCTGGCGGCGTCCGTGCGTGCGCTCGAGCACGCGCTCGCCGAGCGGGCGGCCGACCCGCTGGCCGATCTGCCGGGTTTCGGGCCGGGCAGCGCGTTCGACACGAGCCTGGGCGGCGCCGCGGCGCGGGCGCGGGACACGGCAGCTGCGCTGGCGGCGCAGCTGGCGCTGCGCGCGCCCTCGCTCGAGCGCCACGCCGACGCGCAGCCGGCGGGCGGCGCGCCCGACAGGGACAGGGCGCAGGCCGCCGCGCTCGCGTCGGCCGTGGATGCCCTGCAAGCCGCGCTGGCGCGTGCCGCCGATCGACGCGCGGACGGCGCGCGCGCCGCACTGGCCGCGTTGGCCGCGCTGGCCGCGTTGCTGCTGGCGACGCTGGCGGCCGTCGTCGAGCCGCACGCCGGCGCCGCCCGGCGTCAGGCGGCACAGTTCGACCGGCAGGCGCTCGAGCTGCAGCGGCTCGCGCTCGTCGGCGAGAACACCGCCACCGTGGTCATCCTCTGCGATGCCGACTACCGCGTGCAATGGGTCAATCCGGCCTTCACGCGCTGCACCGGCTGGAGCGCGGCCGAGGCGCTGGGCACCTTGCCCGCCGAACTGCTGCGTCATCCGCGCGCGCTCGACTCCGCGCACGCGGCACTGCGGCACGCGCTGGCCGAAGGGCGGGCGCATCACGCCGAGCTGCGTTGCCGCCGGCGCGACGGCAGCGAGCTGTGGCTCGAGATCGATCTGCGGCCGCTGCACGACGAGGCCGGCGCGTTGCGCGGCTTCGTCACCGTGGCGAGCGACGCGAGTGCGCATGTGGCCGAACGGCGCAAGCTGCGGCTGCTGTGGGCGACCCTGCCGGCCGGGGTGACGGTGGTGTCGCAGGGCGGCGAGATCGCCGACGCCAACCGTGCGGCCGAGAGCCTGCTCGGCGCGGCGCAGGGCAGCCTGGTCGGCGCGCCGCTGCGCGCGATGGGTGCGCTGCTGCACGACGACGGCCGCCCCTGCGAAGGCGAGGAGCACCCGGCGCTGCGCACGCTGCGCCGCGCCGAGGCGCTGCGCAACGAGACCATCGGCGTGCGCCTGGCCGACGGCAGCCTGCGCTGGCTGCTCGTCAACACCGAGCCGCAGCGCGACGAGCAGGGCCGCGTGGTCGCCGCCCTGATGTGCTTCACCGACATCAGCGAACGCCGTCGGCTGCAGCAGCAGCTGCAGGCCAGCGCGCGCGCCGACGCGCTCACCGGTCTGCCCAACCGCGCCGTGGTGATGGAGCGCCTGGCGCGCGCGATCGAGCACGCGCGCGCGCACTCCGGCTACGGCTTTGCCGTGCTGTTCATGGACTTCGACCGCTTCAAGCAGGTCAACGACACCTTGGGCCACGCCGGCGGCGACGAGCTGCTGCGCCAGATCGCGCAGCGGCTGCGCCGCGCGCTGCGGCCCGGCGACGAGGTTGCGCGCGTCGATTCGGGCACCGACCTGGCGGCGCGTCTGGGCGGCGACGAATTCGTCCTCGTGCTCGACGGCGTCGCCGACGCCGAGCGCGTGTCCGCGGTGGCCGAGCGGCTGCTGCGCGAGGTGAGCGAGCCGTACACCGTGCTCGACCACCCGGTGCGCACGGGCGCGAGCATCGGTGTCGTGCTGGTCGCCGACGGCGCCGCGCAGGTGGAGGACGCGCAGGCGCTGCTGCGCGACGCCGACACCGCGATGTACGAGGCCAAGCGCGCCGGGCGCGGCCGCTGGGTGAGGTTCGACCCGGCGATGCACGAGCGGCTCGTGCACACGCGCTCGCTCGAGCAGGAGCTGCGCCGTGCGCTGCGCGACGGCGAGCTCGTCGTCGCCTATCAGCCGGTGGTCGATCTGGCCAGCGGCAGCCCGAGCGGAGTCGAGGCGCTGGTGCGCTGGCGCCATCCCGAGCGCGGCGTCCTCGCCGCGGCCGAATTCCTGCCCACGGCCGAGGAATGCGGCCTCGTCGCCGAGCTGGGCCGCCAGGTGCTGGCCCAGGCCTGCAACCAGTTCGCGGATTGGCGGCGCAGGCTCGGCGCGCAGGCGCCGACCACGCTGGCGGTGAACGTGGCGCGCGCCGAGCTCGAGCGGCCCGCGTTCGCCGAAGACCTGCTGCAACTGCTGCACCAGGCCGGCCTGGCGGCGCCGCAGCTCCAGCTCGAGATCACCGAAGCATCGGTCGCGCGCGACGAGACGGCGCAGGCGATGCTGCGTACGCTCAGGGCGCGCGGTGTGCGGCTGGCGCTCGACGACTTCGGCTCCGGCCATTCGTCGCTCGCCAGCCTGCACCGACTGCCGGTGGATCTCGTCAAGATCGACCGCTCCTTCGTCTGCAACGCCGAGACGGTGGAGTACCAGCGCGTGCTGATCGAGGCCACGATCCGCGTCGCGCGCACGCTCGGCATCACCACCGTCGCCGAAGGCATCGAGACCGAGGGTCAGGCGGCGCTGATGCGCGCGCTCGCCTGCGAGCGCGGCCAGGGCTGGCTGTACGGCCGGCCGATGACGCCCGAGGAATACGAGCGCTGGCGCGCCGCCGGCGCTGCCTGAGCCGCCGCAGCGCCGCCCGTCGGCCGCTGCTGCATTTCGTCGCCGCCGGCAGCCGCTTCGTCGCAGGCGCCAGCGGCGATTCGGCGCCGCCTCTAAACTCGCGCCCGCTCGGCAACCTGCGAAGGCACGAGCCCGCAGGCCGCGCCGAGAGCGCATGGCCGTCGGGCGCGGCCGGCCGCAGGCCGCCGGCAGCGGCGAGCGCGTGAAGGCAGGGGTCGCAGACGCGTTTCGCGGTTTCAGCGCTCCCCTGCGGGCGACGCGCCGGGCGGCACGAGGGGAATTCCGGATGAACAAGAAGTGGCTGTTCGGCCTGGTCTGCGTGGTCGTGCTCGCCGGCGCCGGCGGCGTGGCGCTGCTCACCGGCAAGCTCGGGCTGCCCGGCCGCAGCGCGCTGGCGCGCGCCGCCGGCTCTGCCGAAGGCGGCAAGGGCAAGGACGGCAAGCCCGACGCGGCGCTCGAGTTCGCTGCGCGCGAAGTGGTGCATCCGGCGCTGGCGCGCCTGCCCGCGCTGGTGGAGTTCTCGGGCCCGCTGGTGGCGCCGCAGACGGCCGTCGTGCGCGCCAAGGCGGGCGGCACGCTGGTTGCGCTCGAAGCGGCCGAGGGCAGCCGCGTGCGCGCCGGGCAGACGGTGGGCCGCATCGACCTGGCCGACCTCGCCAGCCGGCTGGCCGAGCGCCGCGCCAACCTCGAGTCGATGCGCGCCGCGCTCGTGCAGGCCGAGCGCACCCACGCCTCCAACGAGCGGCTGGCGCAGCAAAACTTCATCTCGCCGATCGCGCTGGAGAACTCGCGCGCGGCGCTGGACACCGCGCGCGCGCAGCTCGCCCAGGCCCAGGCCTCGCTCGAGACGACGCAGACCGCGGGGCGCGACACGCAGCTCGTGGCGCCGATCGCAGGCATCGTCGCCAAGCGCCATGTGCTGCCCGGCGAGAAGGTGAGCGTCGAGCAGCAGGTGCTGACGATCGTCGATCTTGCCCGCCTCGAGCTGGCCGGCAGCGTGGGCACGCACGAGGTCTCGCGCCTGGCCGCCGGCATGCCGGTGCAGCTGCAGGTGGAAGGCCTCGGGGAGCCGGTGGCCGGGCGCATCGCACGCATCGCGCCGGCGGCCGAGCCGGGCACGCGCTCGATCGGCGTCACCGTCGGTCTGGACAACCCCAAGGAACTGCTGCGCGCCGGCCAGTACGCGCTGGCGCGCGTCACGCTGGCCGACGACACCGAGCGCCTGACGCTGCCCGCCGGCGCCATCGGCAACGCTTCGGGGCAGGACCAGGTGTGGGTGATCGAGAGCGGCGTGCTCGCGCGCCGCGCGGTCACGCTGGGCCGACGCGACGAGCGCGCGGGCCGCGTCGAGGTGCTGGGCGGCGTGACGCCGACCAGCCAGGTGCTGGCGGCGCGCTTCGAGAATCTGCGCGAGGGAGCCAAGGCGGTGGTGGTGGTCGCGAAGTCGGCGCCGATAGCCTCGGCTGCGGCGTCGGCGCCGATGCTGCGCTGAGCCGCGCCGCCCGCCGCCTCCCGCTGCGCCGCCGCCGAAAGCCCGCGCCATGTGGATCACCCGCGTCTCGATCGCCAATCCGGTGTTCGCCGCCATGATGATGGTGGCGCTCACCGTGCTGGGTCTGTTCTCGTACGCCCGGCTGGGCGTCGAGCAGATGCCCGACATCTCCTTCCCCGGTGCCTGGATCGAGGTGCGCTACCCCGGCGCCAGCCCCGAGGCCGTCGAGCGCGAGGTCGTCAAGCCGATGGAGGAGTCCATCAACAGCGTGGCCGGCGTCAAGCGCATCACCTCGCTCAGCCGCGAGGGGCAGGGCGCGATGAGCGTCGAGTTCGGGCTCGACACCGACATGGGCCGCGCGATGCAGGAGGTGCGCGACCGCGTCGCCGCGGTGCAGAGCCGCTTCCCGCGCGACGTGCGCGCGCCCAGCGTGGCGCGCTGGAACAACGACAACAACCAGCCGGTGGCGAATCTGGCGCTGGTGTCGTCGGGGCGCGGGCCGCGCGAGCTGTCGCTGCTGGCCGAGAACCTGGTCGGCAAGCGCTTCGAGCGCGTCGAGGGCGTGGCGCGCGTCGAGATCAACGGCCTCATGCAGCGCGAGGTGCGCATCGACCTCGATCCGACCCGGCTGCGCGAGTACGGCGTCACGCCGGCCGAGATCGCGGGCGCGCTGGCCGAGGCCAACGCCGACCAGCCGGTGGGCCTGGTGTCCGACGGCAGCGCCGATACGCTGCTGCGCGTCGAGGGCCGGGTGCGCGACCCGCGCCTGTTCGAGCAGGTCGTGGTGGCGCGGCGCAACGGCCTGGCTCTGCGGCTGGCCGACCTCGGCGTGCTGAGCGAGCGCGAGCGCGAGCCCGAGTCGTACGCGCGCATCAACGGCCGGCGCGCCGTCAACTTCAACGTCTTCAAGCAGCAGGACGCCAACATCGTGGCCGTCGGCGACGCCGTGAAGAAGGCCGCCGACGAGGTTCGCAAGCGGCTGCCGCCCGACGTCGAGCTGCGCCTCGTCTACGCCAGCAGCGACTGGGTCAAGAGCAGCCTGGACGGCGTGCGCCACACGCTCATCGAAGGTGCGCTGCTCACCGTCGCCATCGTGTTCCTGTTCCTGCACAGCTGGCGCAGCACCATCATCACCGGCCTCACGCTGCCGATCGCGGTGATCTCGAGCTTCATCGCGGTCTACGCGTTCGGCTTCACGCTGAACTTCATGACGATGATGGCCTTGAGCCTGTGCATCGGCCTGCTGATCGACGATGCCATCGTCGTGCGCGAGAACATCGTGCGCCACGTCGGCATGGGCAAGAGCCACCACACGGCAGCGCGCGAGGGCACCGACGAGATCGGGCTGGCGGTGATGGCCACCACCTTCGCGCTGTGCGCGGTGTTCGTGCCGGTGGCGTTCATGGGCGGCATCGTCGGCAAGTTCTTCTACCCGTTCGGCATCACGGTGGCGGTGGCGGTGCTGGTGAGCC
>JADYZZ010000005.1 GCA_020852865.1 Rubrivivax sp. | reverse complement strand
TAAACTGCAGCTTGTTCCGGCCAGCGGAACAGGAGTGTGGCGCGCACGCTGCACCCGGCCGGCCGGATCGGCCAGGAAAGCGATGGCTTCACGTGCAGCTCCCCGATCACCGGCGAAGGACGTCGGCCCGCCGCGGGCCGACTTCGTCGATGCGCTGGCCAAGGGACTGCAGCTGCTCGCCGCCTTCGAGCACGCGGCTGCGCTCGGCAACGGCGAGCTTGCCGAACTGACCGGGCTGCCCAAGGCGACCGTATCGCGCCTCAGCGGAACGCTGGTGACCCTGGGCTACCTCGAGCGCGACGCGCATTCGAGGAAATACGTCGTCGGCGCGCGCGTCCTGGGCCTGGGCGCGACGCTCGAGCGCGATGCGCGCGTACAGCGCATGGCCTCGCCGCCGATGCAGCAGTTCGCCAGGGCGTACGGCCTGAACGTCGCCCTGGGCACGCGCGACGGCACGCACGTGCTGCTGCTCGAGGTGGCACGTCCGCCGCGCGATCGGCTGCAGGTGAGCCGCGAAGTCGGCTCGCACGTGCCTCTGGCGAGCACCTCGCTGGGCCTGGCCTGTCTGGTCGCGCTGCCGGTGGGCGAGCGCGCGCGCGTGATCGAGCTGCTGCGACGCAGCCACCGCGGCGACTGGACGCGCGTTCGCCAGCGTGTCGAACGGGCGCATGCCGAACGCGCGCGCCAGCGCTTCGTCGTCCTGCAGCAGTCGCGCGAAGTGGGCGTCAGCGGCGTGGCGGTGCCGCTCGTCGTCGACCGCGGACGCTCGTTCGCGTTCGCCGCCGTCGGGCCGACCCAGGAGTTGCCGCGACCGCGTCTGACGCAAATCGTCGGCCCGGCCCTGGCGGATCTGGTCGACGGCATCGCCCGTGAGCTGGGCGGTTCGGTAGCCGGTTCCGCCTCGCCGGCGCGGGTGCCGGGGCGCCCGCCGCCGTGATTGCTACGCCGGCAGGCGCGTCCTCCTCACCTTGACGGCGCGGCGCAGGCGCTGCCCGGCGTGCAGCGGCGGACCCGGTCGCGCGCTGCCCGCCGCACGTGCGCTCACGCTTCCCGCGCCTGCGATCGACCGACGCGCGCCCACAGCCCCGCGCCGCACAGATCGTCGCGAACCAGCATGGCCGACTTCGCGGCCCCCATCGAGCCGGCGAATCCGCGCGGGCAACTGGCATCGCCGACCTCGAACAGGCCCCGCACCGGCGTGCGGTGCGAGACCGGCGAACCGGGCACGGTGCGAAAGCCCGGCCATTTCCCGCGGTAGCAGGTCTTCGTCAGCAGTCGGCAGCGCGTGTCGAAGCCGGGGACGATGTCGCGCAGATCCTGCATGACGAGTTCGAACTCGGCATCGATGTCACCCGGCTCGAGGGTATCCAGCGGGGCGGCGCCCACCGTGTACAGATGCCGGCCCGGCGGTGCGATGCCGGGGCAGTCGGCCGACGGCATGTCGATCATGTTGATGCGCCGCGTGCCGCAGACCGCGATGGCCGAGTAGTCGAGGACCGGCTCGTCGCTGGCGAAGTGCAGCCAGAGGATGGCCGTCGGACGCACCGCGCGTTCGAGATAGGCCAGATGACTGTGTTCGAACTCGGCGCGGCCCGCGAGCGCGACGGTGGCATGCGGGCCGAGGTTGCTGACGACGATCGGGGCCCTGATCTCGACCTCGCGGTCACCCGAACGCAGAACGGCACCCGTGACCTTGCCGTCGTCGACGCAGATGCGTGTGGCCTCGCATCGCGTCAGCGCCTCGCCGCCGCGCGCGCGCACGAAGTCGGCCATGCGCTCCCAGAGCTTCAGGCTGCCGCCTTCGACGTAGCCGAAGCGCAGCGGCGCGATGTTGCGCGTGAGCTTGAAGTACTCGGCCGCCGGCAGCTCCCAGCTGTTGACCGTGAGCAGCGACGCGATCGTGGCCTGGAACAGGCCGTGGATGCGCGGGTTCGTCGTGTATTGATTCAGCCAGTCGCGGAAGCTGATCGCGTCGTTGGGCTCGAGCCAGTTGAGTGCCGCCGTCAGCGCCTCGTTCACGCGCCGGGCCTCGTCCTCGGACACCGCCACCTTGCGGATCGTCGCGCGCAGGCTGCCGCCGCTGGGTGAGATCTCGTGGAACTGCCCGTCGATCCACCAGGCGGCGCGGCGGGCCGGGCGCACCCCGGAGTCGATGCCGACTTCGGCGCAGACCTGCTCGATCGGCCCGCCGACCTGCACCGCCAGGCCGCCGGTCGCGCACAGGTAGCCGTCGTGGTTCGTGGTCGAGAAGCGCCCGCCGAGGTACGCGCGCTTCTCCACCAGCAGCACCTTGCGTCCCTCCTTGGCGAGCAGCGCCGCGGCGCAACTTCCGCCGACGCCCGAGCCCAGAACGACCGCGTCGTAGTTCGGATCCATGTTCAGCCCTTCATCGAAGCAAGCGAGATCGGTCGTCCCCGCTGACGCGCTTCATCCGCCGCCCCCGAAGCGCCGTATCGGCACCTTGGCGCCGGCGATCGCCACGGTCTTCTCTTCGGAGTAGAAATTGCGCAGGCTCTGGATCCCTTCACGCCCGACGCCCGAATCCTTGATGCCGCCGAAAGGCATGCGCAGATCCGACCACATCGGCGAGTTGACCATGATGCTGCCCGCGCGCAACTGGGCCGCGGCCTGCGTGCATTCGCCGAGACGGTTCGTCCACAGGTAGGCGGCCAGCCCGTAGCGCGAGTCGTTGGCGATCGCGATCGCCTCGTCGAAGCGCTCGTAGGTCATGATCGAAGCCACCGGACCGAAGATCTCCTCGCGCCAGCAGCGCGCATCGGTCGATTGCGTGAGCAGCACGGTCGGCTCCATGAACCAGCCCGGCCGCTCGAGCCGCCGGCCGCCGGCGACGCACTGCACGCCCGCGCCCGCGTCGCCGGCACAGAAGGACATCACGCGCTCGCAATGCGCCGGGTAGGCCAGGGGGCCCATCTCGGTGTCGAGTTCATGCGGATCGCCGACGCGGATGGCGCGCGCACGCGCGACGAAACGCTGGATGAATGCGTCGGCCACGGCCTTGTGAACCAGGATGCGCGAGCCCGCGAAACACATCTGGCCGCTGTTGGTGTAAATGCTCGCCAGGCTGCCGTCGACCGCGGCCTCGAGATCGGCGGCGTCGCTCACGATGTTGGCCGACTTGCCGCCCAGCTCGAGATCGCATTTCTTGAGCCCGGCGCCGGCCGCCGCGGCGATCTGGCGGCCGGCGACGCCGCCGCCCGTGAACGAGACCAGATCGACCTGGTCATGGCTCACCAGCGCCGAGCCGGTCACCGGACCGCGGCCGTTGACGAGATTGGCCACCCCCGCGGGAACGCCGGCCTCGACGAGCAGCTCCATGAAGCGCGCCACGGCCAGCGGCGTGTACTCGGAAGGCTTGACGACGATCGAGTTGCCGAAAGCCAGCGCCGGCGCGATCTTCGACGAAGCGAGCATCAGCGGCGCGTTCCAAGGCGAGAGCAGCGCGCACACACCCACCGGATCGCGATGGACGTACTGCTGATACAGCGCATCGCTGCGCGCGGCGCGTTCGACGGCCTGACTCAGGTGGTCGGCATAGAAGTTGAAGTTGCGCACCACGAGCGCAGTGACGACGGCCGGCGCGAGCGATCGGGGCACGCCCAGGTCCATGGTCTCGAGCCAGCAGAGTTCCTCGGCGTGCTGTTGCACCAGAGCCGCGATCGCCCGCAGCACGCCGGCGCGCTGGCGCGTGGTGGTGTTGCGCCAGCCGCCGCGCTCGAAGCTGCGGCGGGCGGCCTGCACCGCGGCGTCCACCTCGGGCACGTCGGCCTCGTACAGCGTGGCCAGCGGCAGCGCCGTGGAAGGATCGATGACTTCGATCGGCTGCGCCGATGCGCGCGGGTCGACGAAGCGCCCGTCGATGAAGCTGGTGATCCGCTGCCGGATTTCGAATGGGCTCATGTACCGGATTCCGTTCCTCGGCGGGGGTTCAGAGCCGGTGAAGACACGACTCACGCCCGCGATTCATTTCTTCACGGACTCTCACGGCGCCCACGAGCCGCCGTTGACGTGCAGGACCTGCCCGGTGATGTAGCTCGCCGCCGGGCTGGCCAGGAACAGGATGGGGCCCGCGATCTCGTCCGGGTTGCCCAGCCGCCGCAGCGGCAGCGTCTTGCCCCACTGCTCGAAGTCGAAGTCGCTTGCACGCTGCACGCGCCCGCTGCCGCCGTCGAGGAAGGGCGTGCGGAACACGCCCGGCGAGACGACGTTCACCCGGATCGCCGGGCCGCATTCGAGCGCAAGCGCCTTGCCCAGCGAGACCACGCCCGCCTTGGCCGCCGCGTAGGCCGCACAGCCCGGCAGCGCCACCTGATGTGCGAAGGTCGACGCCACCAGCACCATGCTGGCATCGGAACCCTTCTTGAGCAGCGGAATGGCCGAACGCGCGGCCAGGAAATGCCCGCGCACGCAGCAGGCCGTGATCTCGTCCCATTCGCGGGCGCTCAGGTCCTGCAGCCGCGTGCGCGGGCCGGTATAGCCGGCAAGGTTCACCAGGCAATCGGCGCCGCCCCAGGCCGCAGCGATCTGCGCGAATGCGGCGACCACGGAGGATTCGTCCGCCAGATCGCAGGCCCGCACCAGCGCCTGCGGCGGCGGCGACGCCTGCGCAATGGACGACTCGAGGTCGAGCACCGCCACCTTCATTCCCGCGTCCAAGGCAGCGCGGACCAGGGCCTGCCCCATGCCGCCGCAGCCGCCCACGATCACCATCCTCGCACCGGGTCGCGGCAGGTTCTGGACTGTGCTCATCTGGATTCCCTTCTGTTCATTGCATCGATGTCCGGGCGCTCCCGGCGTTCGAGTCCTCGGTGCGTGCGATTCGCCTGCGCAGCCGGCGCCGGGCCCGGCCCTGGCCGCCGGGGCAGCCGCGCATCGGCGCCCGATCAGCGCGGCGGCCCCAGCCGGCCGCGGCGGCGCTCCTCGGATGCCTTCATCTCGAGGCGCGTCACCGAGCGCAGGTGCACCTCGTCGGGCCCGTCGGCCAGGCGCAGGATGCGGCCCCACATCCACAGCGAAGCCAGCGGCGTGTCGGGCGAAAGGCCCATCGCGCCGTGGACCTGGATCGCGCGATCGCAGACCGCGGTCTGCACGCCCGGCACCAGGGCCTTGATCATCGCGACCTCGCGCGCGGCAGCCTTGACCCCGTGGCGATCGATCAGCCATGCGGCCTTCAGGACGAGCAGGCGTGCCTGGTCGATCTCGATGCGCGAGCGCGCGATCCAGTCGCCGATGTTGGCGTGCTGGTGCAGATAGCGGCCGAAGGCCTGGCGCTCGGCGGCGCGTTCGCACATCAGCTCGAGCGCCAGCTCGCATTGCCCGATCGAGCGCATGCAGTGGTGGATGCGCCCGGGCCCCAGCCGTGCCTGTGCGATCGCGAAGCCCGCGCCCTGCGCGTGCAGCAGGTGGGTCGCCGGCACGCGCACGTCGCGCAGCACGAGCTCGCAGTGGCCCTCGGGCGTCGTGTGGTGCATCACGGGGATGTTGCGCGTGACGCTCAGGCCGGCGGCATCCATCGGCACGATGATCATGCTCTGGCGGCGATGCGTCTCGGCCTCGGGATCGGTGACCCCCATCACGATCGCGAAGCGGCAGTGCGGATGCGCGGCGCCCGAGATGAACCACTTGCGCCCGTTGATCACGTATTCGTCGCCCTCGCGCCGGATCGAGGTCTGGATGTTGGTGGCGTCGGAGGAGGCGACATCGGGCTCCGTCATCGCGAAGCACGAGCGGATGCGGCCTTCGAGCAAGGGCACGAGCCAGCGCTCGCGCTGCTCGGGCGTGGCGAACAGATGCAGGATCTCCATGTTGCCGGTGTCGGGCGCCGAGCAGTTGAACACCTCGGAGGCCCAGACGACGCGCCCCATGATCTCGGCCAGCGGCGCGTACTCGAGGTTCGTGAGCGCCTGACCGGGTTCGTCGGCGTGCAGCCCGGGCAGGAAGAGGTTCCACAGGCCCTCGTCACGAGCCAGCGCCTTGAGATCCTCCATGAACGACGGATGCGCATCACCGGCCGCGGTGAGGCGTTCCCACTCGGGGATCTGCGGTACGATGTACCGATCCATGAAGGCAGCGACGCGGCTGCGCAGTTCCTCGACCTTCGGGCTGTAGTCAAAGTCCATCGATCAACTCCATCGCCGCCCCTGCATGCCGCCGTTCGACGCAAACGAATCATGACGCCGCGCGGCGCGGCGCGGCTGGTGCCCGCCAACTCGGTGGCGCGGGCACTCGCACAAGTGGGCGACCGCTGGTCGCTGCTGGTGATCGCGGGCGCCTTCTGCGGCGCCCGCCGCTTTTCCGAGTGGCGCCGCGGGATCGGCATCGCCACCAACGTGCTGTCCAACCGCCTCGCGCACCTGGTCGCGGTCGGCTGCCTGTGCAAGGTGGCCGGCGCCGGCACCGAGGGGCAGACCTATGCGCTCACCGACAAGGGCGCCGAACTGTTCCCGACCGCGCTGATGTACTGGCGCTACGACCGGCTGTGGTCGAAGCGGCATCCGATGCAGGCCGACGAGCTCATCCATGCGCGCTGCGGCCGCTCGATGATCCCGGCGATCGTCTGTGCGCATTGCCGCGCGCCCGCCTTTGCCCGCGAGGTGCGCTTCGCCGACGGCCCCGGCGCCGGCATGGAGCACCTGCCGATGCCCCGCACGAGCCGACGCGCGATCGCAGCGCCCGAAGACGGCGCGGCCACGGACATGCTGATGGGCAATGCGGTCGACGCGATCGGCGACCGCTGGACCCAGCTCGTGCTCGCGTCGTTCTTTCTCGGCGAGCGCCGCTACGAGCAGATCCGCGGACGCTGGCATATCGCGACCAACATCCTGGCCGACCGCTTGAAGCTGCTGGTCGCCAACGGCATGCTCGAGCGGCGCCTGTACAGCATCAACCCCGAGCGCAGCGAATACGTGCTCACGGCGCGCGCGATGGACATCTATCCGACCGTGCTCACGCTCACCCAGTGGGGCGACAAGTGGCTCGCCGGCCCCGCCGGCAAGCCGATGCTGCTCACGCATGTACGCTGCGGCGCCGAACTCGAGCCGGTGGTCGTATGCGGCCATTGCGGCGGCGCGCTCCATCGGCACGAGGTGAGCTTTCGCTCTAGGCAGGCTCCTTGACGGTGATGCCGCCGTCGACGACGAGAGTCTGGCCGGTGATGTAGGCCGCGGCGCGCGAGGCGAGGAACACCGCCACGCCGCCGATGTCGTCGGGCATGCCGATGCGCCGCACCGGCGTGCCGGACTCGACGCGCGCCAGCAGTTCGGCGTTCTGCCACAAGGCACGCGAGAAGTCGGTCTTGATCAGGCCCGGGGCGATGCAGTTGGCACGCACGCCCTGCGGGCCCCACTCGATGGCAAGGTTCTTCGTGAGCGCGTAGTCCGCCGCCTTGGACATGCCGTAGGCGGCCAGCGTGGCGCTGCCCTGATTGCCGCCGATCGACGACACGATGATGATCGAGCCGCCGCCGCCGGCGGCCATCTTCGCGGCGGCCATGTTGGCGAGCAGGAAGTTGGCTTTGACGTTGCAGTTCATCACCTTGTCGTAGGCGTCCTCCGGCATGGTGGCCATCGGGCCGAAGTACGGGTTGACGGCCGCGTTGCACACCAGGATGTCGAGCCGCCCCCATTGCGCCATGGTCTTGTCGACCAGGGCGGCGAGTTCGGCCTTGTCGGAGATGTTGCACGGCACGGCGATCGCTTCGTGACCCTCGGCGTGCAGCGCGCCGACCACCTCGTCGCAGGCCGCTTGCTTGCGGCTGGAGATCACCACGCGCGCACCGGCGCGCGCCATCAGCGTTGCGATCGAGCGGCCGATGCCGCGACTCGACCCGGTGACGACGGCGACCTGGCCCTTCAGATCGAACATGGACGAGACCTCCTGCGAAGACAAAGACGGCCGAGCCTAGCCGATATCCTTGCGATATGCAAGCAACACCGGCCTGCGGCAGGCGATCCGCGTGCTGCCCGGCGACCCCTTGTCCTCTTGTCCGACCGCGTCCGCGCCGATCGGCGCGCCGCCCGGGTCGAAGCGGGAAAGCACTCGCTTGCACTTGCAGACCATCATCGCTAGTGTAGGCAGGGTCAGGTTGCCCGGCCGCTTCGCGTGGCGTGCACCCCGGACCCATCGGAAGCGCGCGACGAAGGGCGCGGCCTTTGTTTGCGCGCGGCGGCAAATGCACGGGTGGCCTGCGCGGCATGAAAGCCCGCCGAGCGCCGCTTCCAGGCGCCGATGGGGTCGCGGTACCGATGCGCGACGGGCTCCGTCGCGCAGCGCAGGCAGGTCCGCCCGGGCTCCGGCGAGGCTGCGCGCCCGACTGGCCGCCAGGCGGCGGGGCCGCGACGGCCGGGCCCGCCGCAGCCGTGGCGGACGGTCCCACTTCTTCATCTGCATGGAGCACGAATGACGACGCAACGAACTCCGCAGCCCTGCGCCTCTTCGGTGCGCGCACCAGAGGACGAGGCCGCACGACGGATGGCCGCGCAGGCGCCGCCCGAGACGGCGTGCAGCGACCCCGAGCGCGCGCCGCATGCTGCCTTCTGGCCGCCCTACCTGCCGCGCACCCTCACGATTCCCGAGACCACGCTGTGGTTCAACCTCGAGGTGACGGCGCGACGCTATCCGCGCAAGGCGGCGTACATCTTCTGCGGCCAGGCGCTCGGCTTCGGCGAATTGCACCGCCGGGCCGAGGCGCTGGCCGGCTGGCTGCAGCGCGCCGGCGTGCAGCGCGGCGAGCGCGTGCTGCTGTTCATGCAGAACTGCCCGCAGTTCGTCGTCGCCTTCTACGCCATCCAGCGCGCCGATGCCGTGGTGGTGCCGGTCAATCCGATGTACAAGGCCGCGGAGCTGGGCCACTGCATCGTCGACGCCGGGGCGCGGGTCGCGATCACGAGCGCCGATCTGGCCGCCGTCGTGGCCGAAGCCGACGCACAACTGCCCGCCGCGCAAGGGCTGACGCAGATCGTCGTGGCGCGGCTGGCCGACGCCCTGCCGGCCGAGCTCGTGCCCGAGGAGACGCCGGCGCCGGCGGTGCTCGAATGGCTGCGCACCGAGGTGCGGCTGCCGCCGCGCGGCGTGCACTGGACCGAGGCCGTCGAGGCCGGCTGCCTGCCCGGGCCGTGCATGGCGCAGCCCGACGACCTGGCGCTGCTGCCCTACACCGCGGGCACCACCGGGCTGCCCAAGGGCTGCATGCACAGCCACCGCACGTTGATGGGCCATGTCGCCGGCAACGGCCTGTGGTTTCGTGCCACCGTCGAGACGGTGGCGCTGGCGGTGACGCCGATGTTCCATATGACCGGCCTGATCGGCAGCGTCATCGGCGGCGTCTATCTCGGCAGCACGCAGGTGCTGCTGCCGCGCTGGGACTGCGAACTGGCCGCGCGCCTGATCGCGCGCCGGCGCGTCACCCACTGGACCTGCGTGCCGACGATGATCGTCGACATGCTGGCGAGTCCGAACTACGCGCAGTTCGACCTGCACAGCCTGCGCCATCTGGGCGGCGGCGGCGCGGCCATGCCGCAGGCGCTGGCCGAGCGGCTCGAGCGCGAATACGGCATCGGCTTCGTCGAGGGCTACGGCCTCACGGAAACCGCCACGGCGACCCACATCAACCCCCCCGGCCGCGCCAAGCTGCAATGCCTGGGCATCCCGTTCTTCGGCGTCGACAGCCGCATCATCGACCCCGACACGCTGCGCGAGCTCGGCCCCGGCGAGGTCGGCGAGATCGTCACCCACGGCCCGATGGTGTTCATGGGTTACTGGCGCCAGCCGCAGGCCACCGAGGAGGCCTTCGTGCAGATCGACGGCAAGGCGTTCTTTCGCACCGGCGACCTCGGCCGGCGCGACGAGGAAGGCTATTTCTTCCTGGCCGATCGCCTCAAGCGCATGATCAACGCCAGCGGCTTCAAGGTCTGGCCGAGCGAGGTGGAACTGCTGCTGTTCGACTGCCCGCTGGTGCAGGAGGCCTGCGTCGTCGGCACGCGCGACGCCTACCGCGGCGAGACGGTCAAGGCCCTGGTCGTGCCGCGTGCCGACGTGCGCGCCTCGGTGAGCGCCGAGCAGGTGATCGACTGGGCGCGCGCCCACATGGCCGCCTACAAGGTGCCGCGCGTCGTCGAGTTCGTCGACACGCTGCCCAAGAGCGCGGCCGGCAAGGTGTTGTGGCGCGTGCTGCAGGAGCGCGAGGCCGCCGCGTCCGCATCGCCGACTCGAGGCGCGGGCGGCCCTGCCCCGGGGCCTGCAGGGGGTTGATCGCCGCCGGCCGCCGCAGGTGGCGGCGCGGCGCCGGCCTCATCGGTTGCGGCCGTACTGCTCGTGGCTGGATACCCACTCGTCGGAGACCACGGCCGAGGCGAGCGACAACTCGCCGCACAGCACCGTCGCGGCGACGATCTCGGCGAACTTCAAGGCCTTGCCCCTGCCCACGCAGCCCAGCAGTTCGAGGCACTCGCGCTGGGTCGGCAGCGCGGTGCCGCCGCCGTGGGTGGCGACGATGAGCGCCGGGATCGTCGCCGAATAGTAGTAGTCGCCATTGTCCATGAGCTCGCCGTAGACGAAGCAGATCGACGATTCGGAGACGTCGGCCACGTCCTGCCCGCAGGCGATGAAGACCGCGGTGATGCCGTTGCCCGCGTGCGTGCAGTTGCTCGTCGCGCCCGACAGATACGCGCCCATGTTGGACAACTGCCGCTGGCGGTGGATCGCCGCACCGCTGGTGTGCATCACCTCGCGCATGAGCGCGGCCGGCAGCGTGACCTCGGCCACCACGCGCTTGCCGCGCGTGCGCAGGGTGTTGAGCAGCGAATGCTTCTTGTCGGTCTCCATCTGCGCGGCCAGGGTGAAATGCTCGAGGCCCGGGATGCCCTGCTCCTTCATCCACAGGCAGGCATGGCGCGTCGCCCGCGTCACCATGTTCTGTCCGGCGGCGTCGCCGGTGGTGTAGTTGAAGCGCAGCCAGCGCATCTTGCCGATCGTGTATTGCTCGATGTCGCGCAGCTTGCCGCTGGACGTCGTCTCCTCGGCCTTGGCCTTGATGGCGGCGAAATTCGCCGTCACCCACTCGCCGAAGGCGCGCGAGGCACGCGGGTCGGCAAACACGAACAGAGGCGCGCGCTGCATCGCGTCGTCGAGCACCGTGGTGCGGATGCCGCCGGCCTCGCGGCACAGACGCATGCCGCGCGAGTAGCTCGCCACCAGCGTGCCCTCGGTGGTGGCCATGGGCACGTAGAAGTCCCCTTGGGCATGTTCGCCGTGCACGAGCATGGGGCCGGCCAGCCCGATCGGCACCTGCGCGACGCCGACGAAGTTCTCGATGTTCCCGGGCAGCACGGCCGGGTCGAACGAGTAACTGCCGACATGCGTGAGCGCGGCGCCGGTCTCGGCCGCGACGACATCGCGGCGCGCCTTGGCCATGTCCCGCGTGTAGTCGTTGTTCCTGTCGCGCGGCAGCTTAGTCATCTTGCCTCCTGCTGGGTTGCATTGCACCGGGCCGAAACGGCGCCAGCCCTGATGGTCGGCTGCGCGGACGGCTGGCGGACCATGGCAACCGGCCCTGGACGGAACGCGGCGTCGCGGCCTTGGGGTCCTGGCGGCACCGACGAGGAGGCAGCCTAGCCGATACCCTTGCGATACGCAAGCCAAATCGGCGTTCTGCCGGCTGTCCGTCTTCCATGCGAGCAGCGTCTGCCTTCTCCGGCCGCACGCTCGAGGCTGCCGTGTCCGCCCGGCGCGGGATCCGGAAAACCACTCGCTTGCATTTCCAGACCGGCATCGCTAGT
>JADYZZ010000004.1 GCA_020852865.1 Rubrivivax sp. | reverse complement strand
TACGTGCCGGCCGACGACCTGACCGACCCGTCGCCGGCCACCACCTTCGCCCACCTCGACGCCACCGTCGTGCTCTCGCGCGACATCGCCGCGCTCGGCATCTATCCGGCGGTCGATCCGCTGGACAGCACCAGCCGCCAGGTCGACCCGAACGTCGTCGGCGAGGAGCACTACAGCACCACACGTTCGGTGCAGGCGGTGCTGCAGCGCTACAAGGAGCTGCGCGACATCATCGCCATCCTCGGCATGGACGAGCTCAGCCCCGAGGACAAGCTGGCGGTAGCGCGCGCACGCAAGATCCAGCGCTTCCTCAGCCAGCCCTTCCACGTGGCCGAGGTGTTCACCGGCAGCCCGGGCAAGTACGTTCCGCTGAAGGAGACGATCCGCGGCTTCAAGATGATCGTCGCCGGCGAGTGCGACCACCTGCCCGAGCAGGCTTTCTACATGGTCGGCACGATCGACGACGCCTTCGAGAAGGCCAAGACGATCCAATAACCGCATTCAGGAGCCACGATGGCCACCATCCACGTCGACGTGGTCAGCGCCGAGGAGAACATCTTCAGCGGCGAGGCCCGGTTCGTCGCCCTGCCCGGCGAGAGCGGCGAGCTCGGCATCCTGCCGCGCCACACGCCGCTCATCACGCGCATCAAGCCGGGCGCCGTGCGCATCGAGCGCGCCGACAGCGGCGAGGAGGAGTTCGTCTTCGTCGCCGGCGGCATCCTCGAGGTTCAGCCCGACTGCGTGACGGTGCTCGCCGACACCGCGATCCGCGGCCGCGACCTCGACGAGGCCAAGGCCAGCGAGGCCAAGAGGCTGGCCGAGGAGGCGATGCGCAACGCCAAGAGCGACATCGACCTGGCCAAGGCGCAGAGCGAGTTCGCGGCGATGGCCGCGCAGATCGCGGCGATCCAGAAGCTGCGCAAGAAGTAGCGGCGCGCCGCGCGGTCAGCGCCGCTGCACCGGCCGGTCGGGCAGTTCGTTCGGATTGGGCGCGCCCGCCGCGAGCGGGAAGTGGCGCACGAGCAGCGCGTCGACGCCCGCCACCGCCTCGGCCAGTCCCTGCTCGAAGCGGCCGGCACGCAAGGCGGTTGCCAGCGCGTCGGCGAGGCCGCGCCATTGCGCCGCCGCCACGTGCCGCTGCAGCCCGCGGTCGGCGACGATCTCGATCGCGCGCTCGGCCAGCAGCAGGTAGATCAGCACGCCGTTGTCGTGCTCGGTGTCCCACACACGCAGCTCGCCGAACAGCGCGATCGCACGCTCGCGTGCACGGGCGTGCCGCCAAAGGTAGGCCAGCGGGAGCCCGGCCTCGACGCAGATGCGGATCTCGCCGCTGTGATGCCTCTCGCTGGCCGCGACGCGCTCGGTCAGCCGCGCCAGCGCGGGGGCGTCGAGCGCGCGGGCGGCATCGGTCTCGTCGTGCCAGCGGTGCCTGAGGATGCGCGCGAGCCTGCCCATCTGCGCCTCTGAACTCACCATCTGCCCGAGGCGCCGCCGCCGCCGAAGTCGCCGCCGCCGCCCGAGCTGAAACCGCCGCCACCCGAGCCGAAGCCGCCGCCCCCCCCGCCCCCGCCCGGGCTCCCGCCGCCCCAGCCGCGCGGCAGGCTGCCGCGGCGCGCCGCGGCGCCGACGCCCAAGAACCCGACCAGCACCAGGGCAACGAGCGCGGCACCGGCAGCGGCCAGCACGCTCGCGGTGAACCACCAGCCCAGGCCGCCGGCGGCACCGGCCGTGAGCACGGCGCCGAGCCTGCGGCCGAACAGCCCGGTCAGCACGGCGCCGACGATGGGGACGAGGACGAACAGGAAGATCCCGATCTCGTCGAGCTGCAACCCGTGCCGCGCTGGCGGGCGCGCGTCGGGCGCAGGCAGTCCTTCGCCCTGGATACGCGCGGTGAGCGCGTCGAGCGCGGCGTCGATCCCGCCGGCGTAGTCGCCGGCGCGCAGGGCCGGCACGAGCGCGCGATCGATAATCTGGCGCGCCGCGAGGTCGGGAACGGCGCCCTCCAGCGCCTTGGCCACCTCGATGCGCACGCGGCGATCGTCGCGCGCCAGCACGAGCAGCAGGCCGTCGCCCACGTCGCGCCGGCCGATCTTCCACGCATCGGCCACGCGCTGCGCGTAGGCGGCGATGTCCTCGGGCTGCGTCGTCGCCACCAGCAGCACCACGATCTGCGGCCCCGAGCGCGCCTCGAAGGCGGCGAGCTTGGCTTCGAGCGCGTCGCGCGCGGCCGCACTCAGCGTGCCGGTGCGGTCGATGACGCGCGCGTCGAGCGCGGGCACCGGCTGCAGCTCCTGCGCGCGCGCCGCGGGCGCCGCAAGGGCGCCCAGCGCGAACCACAGCGCCGCGAGCAGAGCGAGCCCGACGTGCAGCGGCCGGCGCATGGCGCGCATCGCGCGCTCGCTAGCGCGACGCCGCCGGGGCCGGCGCCTTGCCGAAGTCGACCGTCGGCGGCGTGGCCAGCTGCGTCTCGTCGCGCACCGTGAAGGAGGGCTTGACGTCGTAGCGGAAGGCCATCGCCGTCAGGTTGCTCGGGAACTGGCGCACAAGCACGTTGTACTCCTGCACCGCCTTGATGTAGCGGTTGCGCGCGACCGTGATGCGGTTCTCGGTGCCTTCGAGCTGCACGCGCAGATCCTGGAAGCCCTGGTTGGCCTGGAGGCTGGGATAGTTCTCGGCGACGACGAGCAGCCGCGCCAGCGCACCCGAGAGCTCGCCCTGCGCCTGCTGGAAGCGGGCGAAGGCCTCGGGGTTGGCGAGCAGCTCGGGCGTCGCCTGGATGCCGGTGGCGCGGGCGCGCGCCTCGACCACCCTGGTGAGCGTCTCCTGCTCGAAGCCGGCCTCGCCCTTGACGGTGGCCACGAGGTTGGGCACCAGATCGGCGCGCCGCTGGTACTGGTTGAGCACCTCGCTCCAGGCCGCCTTGGTCTGCTCGTCCAGGCGCTGGAACTCGTTGTAGCCGCAGCCGCCCAGCGCGAAGGTGGCGGCAAGAGCCAGGGCAAGGACGAGACGGCGGGCGATCGACATCGGATTTCCTCCCAACACGCAACCCGCGCCGACGCCGGCGCGCGACGGTGAACTGCGCAGCAGATGCGGCGCAGCGCCAGCGCTTCAAGTGCCCCCGGGCTGCGGCCGGTGCGGCCGCGCAGGCACACCGCCCACGATAATGCCGCCATGCCACGTCCGCGCAACGACACCTTCCTGCGCGCCTGCCTGCGCGAGCCCACCGACTACACCCCGCTGTGGTTGATGCGCCAGGCCGGCCGCTACCTGCCCGAGTACAACGCCACGCGCGCCCGCGCCGGCAGCTTCATGGGCCTGGCGACGAACCCGGACTACGCCACCGAGGTGACGCTGCAGCCGCTCGCGCGCTATGCGCTCGACGCGGCGATCCTGTTCTCCGACATCCTCACCGTGCCCGACGCGATGGGTCTGGGCCTCACCTTCGCCGCCGGCGAGGGCCCGCGCTTTGCCAGCCCGCTGCGCGACGAGGCGGCAGTGGCGGCGCTGCGCGTGCCCGATCTCGAGCGGCTGCGTTATGTGTTCGACGCGGTGCGCTCGATCCGCCGCGCGCTCGCCGACAGCGTGCCGCTCATCGGCTTCGCCGGCAGCCCGTGGACGCTCGCCTGCTACATGGTCGAGGGCGCCGGCAGCGACGACTACCGCCTCGTCAAGAGCATGCTGTACGCGCGGCCCGACCTGATGCACCGCATCCTCGAAGTCAACGCGCAGGCGGTGGCGGCTTACCTCAACGCACAGATCGCCGCCGGCGCACAGGCCGTGATGCTGTTCGACTCCTGGGGTGGCGTGCTCGCCGACGGCGCGTTCCAGCGGTTCAGCCTCGAATACACGCGCCGCGTCGTGCATGCGCTCATGCGCGAGCACGAGGGCGAGCGCGTGCCCTGCATCGTCTTCACCAAGGGCGGCGCGCCCTGGCTCGAGGAGATCGCCGCCTGCGGCGCCGACGTCGTCGGCCTGGACTGGACCGCCAACCTGGGCCGGGCGCGCCAGCGCGTCGACGACCGCGTCGCGCTGCAGGGCAACCTCGACCCGGCCGTGCTGTTCGCGCCGCCGACGGTCGTGGCTGCCCAGGCGCGTGCCGTGCTCGACGGCTTCGGCTCGCCACGACGCGCCGACGGCCGCTGGGGCGGCCACGTCTTCAACCTCGGGCACGGCATCAACCAGCACACGCCGCCCGAGCATGTGACGGCACTCGTCGAGGCCGTTCATGCGCACTCGCGCGCACTGCGAAGGGCGACCTGAGCACGAGGTCGCGACCAAGCCGACGCAAGCGGGTAAGTGAGCGCTCAGGGCTTGACTTATCCCCAACAAAGTAGTTGCGGGACGAACGCACGATCAGCCCGGGTATTGCCGCGGCACGCCGGCGGGCGGCAGCGCTAAGTCATTGATTCATATCAAGTACCTTCGATGCGGCGGCGATGAGCAGAAAGCCGGTGCGCGAGCGAAATCAAGGACTTGGCGGCGCTTGCCGCAGGCTGCCCACAATGTTATCCACAGAAATCGTCGACAGCGCCAAAAGTGCTTTGTGATCAGTGGGTTGCGGCCAGAAATGAAGGTGAATCCTCGGTTGCGAACCGGCTGGGGACGGAGCCCGTGACGACGTCTCCGGTACGGCTGGCGGTGGCCGTGGAAACACCGCGCCACTCGGCCGTCGGCGGCCTGCTCGACTACACCAGTGAGCAACCACTCGCGCCGGGCTTGTTGCTGCGCGTGCCGTTGGGACGGCGTGTGGTCTGCGGCATCGCCTGGGGGCCGAGCGCGGGCAACGATGCCGCCCCGGCCGCGTTACGACCGGTAGCACATGCGTTCACGGCGCTGCCGGCGCTGTCGGAGGAGTGGCGCGCACTCGTGGCCTTCGCCGCCGGCTATTACCAGCGCGGCATCGGCGAGCTGGCGCTTGCCGTGCTGCCGCCCGAGTTGCGCCGGCTCGACGACGCGCAGCTCGCGCGGCGCCTCGCGCGGCTCGCGCGCAGCGCCGGCGCGCGCGGCGACAGCACCCCCGCCGCGGCGGATGCGAGCGCGGCGCCGCCGCTCAGCGACGAGCAGGCCGCCGCGCTGGCCGCGCTGGCCGCACCAGACGATGCCGGGCGCCCGGCGCTGCTGCACGGCGTCACCGGCAGCGGCAAGACCGAGGTCTATCTGCAGGCCGCAGCGGCCGCGCTCGCGGCCGGGCGCCAGGTGCTGGTGCTGGTGCCCGAGATCAACCTCACGCCCCAGCTCGAAGCGCGCTTCGCCGCGCGCTTTGCCGGCCGCACGCTGGCGAGCCTGCACAGCGCGCTCACGCCGGCGGCACGCCTGCGCCACTGGCTGCTCGCGCACTACGGGCGCGCCGACCTCGTGCTCGGCACGCGGCTGGCGGTCTTCGCCTCGCTGCCGCGCCTGGGGCTGATCATCGTCGACGAGGAGCACGACCCGTCGTTCAAGCAGCAGGAGGGCGCGCGTTACTCGGCGCGCGACCTGGCGGTGTGGCGCGCACGCCAGCTCGGCATCCCGGTGCTGCTCGGCTCGGCCACGCCTTCGCTCGAGACCTGGCAGAACACGCGCGAGGGCCGCTACCGGCGCCTGCCGCTGCCGCTGCGCGTGGGCGGCGGCACGCTGCCGCGCGTACGGCTGGTCGACATGTCGACCGTGCCGCGCAGCCAGGGCAGCGAGCTGGCGGTCGCGCCGGCGCTCGCCGATGCGCTGCGCGAGCGGCTCGGGCGCGGCGAGCAGAGCCTCGTGCTGCTGAACCGTCGCGGCTACGCGCCGGTGCTGCACTGCGGCGCCTGCGGCTGGAAGAGCGCCTGCCCGCACTGCAGCGCCTGGCGCGTATTCCACAAGGCCGACCGCACGCTGCGCTGTCACCACTGCGGCCTGGCCGAGCGCGTGCCGCGCGCCTGCCCCGAATGCGGCAATCTGGACATCGCGCCGGTCGGGCGCGGCACCGAGAAGCTCGAGGAACAGCTCGCCGCGCTGCTGCCCGGCGCCCGCATCGCGCGCATCGACGCCGACAGCACGCGCGGCGCCGGTCGGCTCGAGCAGCAGCTCGCCGAGGCGCATGCCGGCGAGGTGGACGTCCTGGTGGGCACGCAGATCCTGGCCAAGGGGCACGACTTCCGCCGCGTCACGCTGGTGGCCGCGGTCAACCCGGACGGCGCGCTGTTCAGCAGCGACTTCCGCGCGCCCGAGCGGCTGTTCGCACTCCTGATGCAGGCCGCCGGGCGCGCCGGGCGCGACGCCGCGCACGCCGCCGGGGCCGAGATGTGGGTGCAGACCTGGCACCCGCGCCACGCCCTGTACGCCGCGCTGCGCGCGCACGACTACGAGGCGTTCGCGGCGGCCCAGCTGGCCGAACGCCGGGCCGCCGGGCTGCCGCCCTTTTCCAGCCTGGCGCTGCTGCGCGCCGAGGCCAGGCAGGCGGCGCTGGCCAGCGCCTTCCTGCGCGAAGCGGCCGCCCTGCTCGACGACGCCGCGGTCACCGTGTACGCGCCGGTGCCGCCGCCGGTGCCGCGCGTGGCCGACGTCGAGCGCGTGCAGATGCTGCTCGAAGCGCGCTCGCGCGGCGCGTTGCAGCGCGCGCTTGCGGCCTGGCTGCCGCAGCTCGGCGCGCTGCGGGCGCGCCACAAGGGCCTGCTGCGCTGGGCGGTCGACGTCGATCCGATCGCGATCTGACGCGGCGCGCGCGAACGCGCGCAGCGCCCCGCGCCCGACCGATCGCCCGATGCATCGCCCGACAACCCTGCCCGCCTCGCCAGCGTGCGCGCGCCGGGCAGGCCGCGCCGATCAAGCGCCGAGCACGCGCTGCGACTGCAAGGCTTCGGCGATGTGCGCGACGCTGACGCGATCCGCGCCGGCCAGGTCGGCGATCGTGCGCGCCACCTTCAACGCGCGGTGCAGGCGTCGGCCCGACCAGCCCAGCCGCGCCGCGGCCTGGCGCACGAAGTCCACGGCGGCGGCATCGAGCGCCGCCTGCGCGTCGACGCCGGCGGCGTCGAGCGCGGCGTTGGTCGTGCCCTGACGCGCCAGCTGGCGCGCACGGGCCTGCGCGACGCGCTCGGCCACCACCGCGCTCGGTTCGCCCTGCGGCGCGGCCAGCAGTTCGTCCGGACGCGCCGCCAGCACCTCGACCTGCAAGTCGATGCGATCGAGCAGCGGCCCCGACAGCCGGCCCTGATAGCGGGCCACGGCTTCGGGCGTGCAGCGGCAGGAGCGGCCGGTCGCCGGCGGCGCGCCGAGCCAGCCGCAGGGACAGGGATTCATCGCCGCCACGAGCTGGAAGCGCGCCGGAAACGTGGCCCGGCGCGCGGCCCGCGCGATCGTGATGCAGCCGCTCTCGAGCGGCTCGCGCAGCGCCTCCAGCGCCGCGCGCGGGAACTCCGGCACCTCGTCGAGGAAGAGCACCCCGCCGTGCGCCAGCGAGATCTCGCCCGGCCGCGGCGGCGCGCCGCCGCCCACCAGCGCGACCGCGCTCGCAGTGTGGTGCGGCGTGCGCAGCGGCCGCGCGCCGAAGGCGACGTCGTCGGCCGCCAGGCCGAGCAGCGCGGCGCTCTCCAGCGCTTCGTCCTCTGACAAGGGCGGCAACAGCCCGGCCAGGCGCTGCGCGAGCATCGACTTGCCGGTGCCGGGCGGACCGACGAGCAGCAGGCTGTGCGCGCCGGCTGCCGCGATCTCGAGCGCACGCTTGGCCGCGCTCTGGCCCTTGACGTCGCGCAGGTCGCCCGCGTCGTGATGTGCGCCGACGCGCGGCCCGGGGCGGGCCGGCGGCAGCGGCTGCGCCGCGGCGCCCGCGCAGAGCGCGGCCACGACCTGCGCCAGCGTGTCGGCGCCGCGCACGTCCAGACCCTGCACCTGCGCCGCCACGGCCGCGCTCGCACGCGGCAGCACCAGCATGCGCGCATCGCGGTCGCGCCGCGCGGCCAGCGCCAGCGCCAGCGCGCCGCGCACCGGACGCAACTCGCCGGCCAGCGACAGCTCGCCGGCGAACTCGGCCTCGGCCAGCCGCGCCGCGTCGAGTTGGCCGTCGGCAGCCAGCAGCCCGAGCGCGATCGGCAGATCGAAGCGCCCCGATTCCTTGGGCAGCTCGGCCGGCGCCAGATTGACCGTGATGCGCTTGTTGTGCGGGAAGGCGAAGCCGCTTTGCTGCAGCGCCGCGCGCACGCGCTCGCGCGACTCCTTCACTTCGGTGTCGGCGAGCCCCACCAGCGTGAAGCTCGGCAGCCCGTTGGCCAGTTGCACCTCGACGTGAACCGTCGGCGCCTCCAGGCCGTCGAGCGAGCGGCTTCGCACCACTGCCAGCGCCATGCCACGGACCTCCCTGGATGCCGATTCTGCCCGCCCCTTGCAGGCGCCGCGCACGCGCGCGCCCGCACCACGCTGGTGCGGCCGATCGCGAATCACCCGATTGGTGCGCCGGCACGACGCCGCGACAAGCCCGGCGCCCGAGGCAGACACGCTCTTCGTGCGCCTCATCGCAGATGGCATGGAAGCTGCGTATGCAGGCTCCGAACCGTCTCGCCCCCGATTCGAAGGAGCCCTCGTCGTGAACCGACCGTTCTTCGGCCGCGCGCTCGCCACCACCCTCACCCCACTGCCGGGCGTCGCGCGGGCCGCCCTCGCGCCCAACGTCGGCGCGGTCTCCCACCACCGCTGCCGCGGCCTCTGGCAGTCGCGCCCGAAGCCCGGCGTCCACAGCGGCATCGACGACAGCCGCGGCGGCGTCGACGCCGGTGTCGGGGCCTCGCCGATCAGGTGGGTCAGGGGCGGCGGCGGCGCCGAGAGCAATGCCTGATCGGGAGGTGCAGCGATGAAGATGGTGACCGCCATCGTCAAGCCGTTCAAGCTCGACGAAGTCCGCCAGGCCCTGTGCGACATCGGCGTGCGGGGCATCACGGTGACCGAGGTCAGGGGCTTCGGGCGCCAGAAGGGCCACACCGAGCTGTACCGCGGCGCCGAGTACGTCGTGGACCTCCTGCCCAAGATCAAGGTCGAGGTCGCGGTCGACGACGCCCTCGTCGAGCGTGCCGTCGAGGCCATCGCGGCCTCGGCGCGCACCGGCCGGATCGGCGACGGAAAGATCCTCGTCAGCCCGCTCGATCAGGTGGTGCGCATCCGCACCGGCGAGACCGGCAAGGACGCCCTGTGAGCGCGTGCCGGCGGGCCTGCGCCCGCAGCGACACCCCCCGTCAGGCCTTCCTCCCGCGAGCCCTTTCATGAACAGACTCCTCACCCTTGTCGCGCTCGGGTTGGCGCTGCTGGGCCCGGGCGCGCACGCGCTGGCCCAGAGCTCCGCAGCGGCCGCCGCGGCCACACCCGCCGAGGCCACACCCGCCGAGGCCACACCCGCCGCGACGCCGGCCGCAAGCGCTGCATCGCCTGCCGTCGCGGCTGCCTCCACCCCCGTGCCCCACAAGGGCGACGTCAGCTGGATGCTGCTGTCGACGCTGCTGGTCATCATGATGGCCCTGCCCGGCCTGGCGCTGTTTTACGGCGGCCTCGTGCGCAGCAAGAACATGCTGTCGGTGCTGATGCAGGTGTTCGTCACCTTCGCGCTCGTCGTCGTGCTGTGGATCGTCTACGGCTACAGCCTGGCGTTCAGCGAGGGCAATGCCTTCGTCGGCGGTTTCGGGCGGCTCTTCCTCGCGGGCCTGTTCGACCCGGCAAGCGGCACCTTCGCCAACGCCGCCACCTTCAGCAAGGGCGTGGTCATCCCGGAGCTCGTGTTCGTCGCCTTCCAGGGCACTTTCGCGGCCCTCACCTGTGCGCTGATCGTCGGCGCCTTCGCCGAGCGCATCCGCTTCGGCGCGGTGCTGCTGTTCATGGTCCTGTGGTTCACGTTCGCCTACCTGCCGCTGGCGCACATGGTGTGGTTCTGGGCCGGCCCCGACGCCTACACCGGACGCGAGGTCGCCGCCGCTCTGGACGCCCGGGCCGGCCTGGTGTGGCAGTGGGGCGTGCTCGACTTCGCCGGCGGCACCGTGGTGCACATCAACGCCGCCGTGGCCGGCCTCGTGGGTGCGTACCTGTCGGGCCAGCGCATCGGCTACGGCAAGGAGGCGATGGCGCCGCACAGCCTGCCGCTCACGATGGTCGGCGCCTCGCTGCTGTGGGTGGGCTGGTTCGGCTTCAACGCCGGCTCGGCGCTCGAGGCCGGCGGCAGCGCCGCCCTCGCCTTCCTCAACACGCTGTCGGCGCCGGCCGCGGCGGTGCTGGCCTGGTGCGCCGGCGAGGCGCTCGCACGCGGCAAGGCCTCGATGCTGGGCGCCGCCTCGGGCGCCGTGGCCGGCCTCGTCGCCATCACGCCGGCCGCCGGCAACGTCGGCATCGTCGGCGCCCTGGTCATCGGCACCGCGGCCGGGCTGCTGTGCCTGTGGGGCGTCAATGGCCTGAAGCGCCTCCTCGGTGCCGACGACTCGCTCGACGTCTTCGGCGTGCACGGCGTGGGCGGCATCGTCGGCGCGCTGCTGACCGGCGTGTTCAACAACCAGGGGCTCGGCGGCCCCGGCCTCGTCACCGACTGGGTCACGGCCGCGGTGGGCAGCCGCGGCGTGTTCGAGCAGTTGCTGCTGCAGGGCAAGGGCGTGCTGCTGACCGTCGTCTGGTCCGGCGTCGTGGCAGCGCTCGCGTACAAGATCGTCGACCTCACCGTCGGCCTGCGCGTGTCGGCAGAGGAGGAGCGCCAGGGCCTGGACATCGCGGCGCACGGCGAAACGGCCTACAACCGCTGAAGCCGCAGCGGCGGGACGTCGCCCGCGGCGCACCGCGCTCCGCCCGCGCCGGGCGCCGCCGGCGGCCTGCGCGGGCGGCGGGCTCCTAGAATGCGCCGATGGTCCCGCACCTGATCACCGCGCTCACCGGTCCGATCAACGAGCTCGAGGCGCGCATCCTCGAATCGATGCCTGCGATCGAACGCTGGTTCCGCCTCGAGTGGATGGAGCACACGCCGCCCTTCTACACCTCGGTCGATCTGCGCAACGCGGGCTTCAAGCTCGCGCCGGTGGACACCGAGCTGTTCCCGCACGGCTTTCACCATCTGACCGAGGCGATGCTGCCGCTGGCGGTGCAGGCGGCGATGGCCGCCATCGAGAAGATCTGCCCCGAAGCGAAGAACCTGCTGCTGATCCCGGCCGAATGCCGCCACAGCTTCTATCTGGCGCACCTGCAGCGGCTGGTGCGCATCTTCACGCTCGCCGGCCTGAACGTGCGGCTCGGCGCGCTCGATCCGGCGCTGAAGGCGCCGCGCCAGCTGATCCTGCCCGACGGCGAGGCGCTCGAGCTCGAGCCGCTGGTGCGGCGCCGGCGCCGGCTCGGGCTGGCGAACTTCGATCCCTGCACCGTGCTGCTGAACGACCCACTCGCCGGCGGCGTGCCGCCGGCGCTGCGCGGCCTGCACGAGCAGTACCTGCTGCCGCCGCTGCACGCCGGCTGCGAGGTGCGGCGCAAGTCGCGCCACTTCCAGAGCTACGAGGAAGTGGCCAAGAAGTTCGCCAAGCTGCTCGGCATGGACCCCTGGCTGATCACGCCGCTGACGGGCGCCGGCTGCCGCGTCGCGGCCGACGGCACCGGCCTCGATGCGCTCGCGGCCAGCGCCGACGCCCTGCTCGCCAAGCTGCGGCGCAAGCACAAGGAGTACGGCATCGGCGACAAGCCCTACGTGGTGCTGAAGGCCGACGCCGGGCGCGACGGCCAGAACATCGTCGCGCTGCGCGATGCGGCCGAACTGGACGCGCAGGCGCTGCGCGCGCAGCTCTTCGCCGACGGGCAGACGGCGCGCGAGATGCTGGCGCAGGAGGGCGTACCGACGCACGAGCGCATCCACGACGCCGTCGCCGAGCCGGTGGTGTGCATGATCGACCGCTACGTGATCGGCGGCTACTACCGCGTGCACGCCGGGCGCCGTGCCGACGAGAACCTGGCCGCGCCGGGCTCGGACTTCGTGCCGCTGGCCTTCGCCGAGAGCCACCACCTGCCGCGCCGCGGCGTCAAGCCCGGCGCGAGCGCGCCCAACCGCTTCTACATGTACGGCGTCGTCGGCCGCCTCGCGATGCTGGCCGCGGCCTACGAGCTCGAAGCCACCGACCCCGACGCCGAGAGCTACGAGTGAGCCGCGCTGCCGCGCCCCGCGGGCGTGCGCTGGCCGCCCTGGCGCTCGGCGCGATCGGGGTCGTGTACGGCGACATCGGCACGAGCGTGCTGTACGCGCTCAAGGAGGTGTTCGCGCGCGACCGCGTGCCGCTCACGCCCGACAACGTGCTGGGCATCCTGTCGCTCGTGTTCTGGACGCTGACCATCATCGTCAGCCTGAAGTACGTGACGCTGATCCTGCGCGCCGACAACAACGGCGAGGGCGGCCTGGTGGCGATGCTGGCGCTGGCCGCCGGCGCCGTGCGTGAACGCCCGGCGCTGCGCCGGCGGCTGCTGCTGCTGGGCATCTTCGGCACCGCGATCTTCTACGGCGACGGCGTGATCACGCCGGCCATCACGGTGCTGTCGGCGATCGAGGGCCTGGAAGTCGCCGCACCGGGCCTGCACCGCTTCGTCGTGCCGGTCACGCTGGCGGTGATCACGGCGCTGTTCGCGGCGCAGCGCTTCGGCTCGGGCACCGTCGGGCGCTTCTTCGGACCGCTGATGCTGGCCTGGTTCGTGGCCATCGCCGCGCTCGGCGTGCCGCACCTGCTGCGCCAGCCGCAGGTGCTGGCCGCTCTGCTGCCGCACCACGCACTCGGCTTCATGCTGCGGCACCCGGGCATCGGCTTCCTGGCGCTGGGCGCGGTGGTGCTGTGCGTCACCGGTGCCGAGGCGTTGTACGCCGACCTCGGCCACTTCGGCAAGCGCCCGATCCGCGCGGCCTGGTTCGCGGTCGTGCTGCCGGCCCTGCTGCTGAACTACTTCGGCCAGGGCGCGATGCTGCTGGCGCAGCCCGAGAACGTGCGCAATCCGTTCTTCGAGATGGCGCCGGCCTGGGCGCGCTTCCCGCTTGTGGCGCTGGCGACCGCGGCCTCGGTCATCGCCTCGCAGGCGCTCATCTCGGCGGCCTACTCGGTGACCAAACAGGTGGTGCAGCTGGGCTACCTGCCGCGGCTGCGCGTCACGCACACCTCGGTGCGCGAGACCGGCCAGATCTACATGCCGCTGGTCAACTGGACGCTGTATGCCTTCGTCGTCTTTGCCGTCGTGATGTTCGGCTCGTCGGGCGCGCTCGCCTCGGCCTACGGCATCGCGGTGACGATCGACATGACGATCACCACCATCATGACCTTCTTCGTCGTGCGCTACGCCTGGCGCCTGCCGCTCGCGTTCGGCCTGGCCGCGACGGGTCTGTTCTTCGTCGTCGACTTCTCCTTCTTCGCCGCCAACGCCGTCAAGCTGTTCGAAGGCGGCTGGTTCCCGGTGGCCATCGGCGGCGCCCTGTTCACGCTGATGCTGACCTGGAAGCAGGGCCGACGCCTGATGCGCGAGCGCCTGCGCAGCGAGTCGATCGACCTGGCCAGCTTCCTCGAGGCGATCTTCGTCAGCCCGCCGCAGCGCGTGGCCGGCACCGCCGTCTTCCTGCACAGCGAGCGCGGCTCGACGCCGTTCGCGCTGCTGCACAACCTCAAGCACAACAAGGTGCTGCACGAGCAGAACCTGTTCGTCACCGTGATGCAGCACGAGGTGCCGTGGATCGGCTTCGACAAGCGCATCGAGATCGAGCCGCTCGGCCACGACTGCTGGCAGGTGACGCTGCATTTCGGCTTCAAGAACGAGCCCGACGTGCCCGAGGCGCTGGCGCTGCTGGCCGGCCGCGGCGTCAAGCTCGACGCGATGGAGACGAGCTACTTCCTCAGCCGCGATACGGTGGTGCCCACCTTCGGCGGCGGCATGGCGATGTGGCGCGAGAAGCTCTTCGCCAGCATGCACCGCAACGCCGCCGCGGCGGCCGACTTCCTGCACCTGCCCACCAACCGCATCGTCGAGCTCGGCACCAAGCTCGAGATCTGAGCGCCTGTGGAAATATGAATCCCGGGCGTGATTCATACTCTCACGGGCTCTGGCCTGAGAGCCTGTGCAGCCCGGCCGGCGCGCGTGCCGCCGACGGGCCCGGACGCCGCGCAACCGAATCCGATGACCAACCGCTCGTGCTGCCTCGGCCTCGTGCTGGCACTGGCCGCGACCTGTGCCGCAGGCGCCGAGGTCGAGCTCGAGCGCATGACCTCGCCGGAGCTGCGCGCCGCCGTCGCCGCCGGCACGACGACGGCGCTGATCCCGATCGGCGGCACCGAGCAGAACGGCGCGCACATGGTGCTGGGCAAGCACAACCGGCGCGTGCAGGTACTGGCCGAACGCATCGCGCACGAACTGGGCAACGCCGTGGTCGCGCCGACGCTCGCCTACGTGCCCGAGGGCGCGATCGATCCGCCGGCCGGGCACATGCGCTGGGCCGGCACGCTCTCGGTGCCCGAAGCGGCGTTCGAGGCGGTGCTCGAAGGCACGGCCGCCAGCCTGGCGCGGCACGGACTGCGCGACATCTTCCTGCTCGGCGACCACGGCGGCTACCAGGCCGCGCTCGCGCGCGTGGCCGCGCGCTTCAACCGCAGCCGGGCGGCGCGCGGCGGCGCGCGCGTGCATGCGCTGGACGCGTACTACCGCGCCGGCCAGGGCGAATTCGCCGCATGGCTGAAGACGCAGGGCTACGCCGCGGCGGCGATCGGCGAGCACGCAGGCTTGCTCGACACCTCGCTCGCGCTGGCGGTCGACCCGACGCTGGTGCGGCGCGAGCTGCTGGCGCGCATCCCGCTCCAGGGCGAGCGCGACGGCGTGCGCGGCGATCCGACGCAGGCCAGCGCCGAGCTCGGCGCCGCAGGCGTCGCGCGCATCGTCGCCGCCTCGGTCCAGGCGATCCGCACGCAGGTGCGCCGCTGAAATGCCGATGGGATGCATCCCGTTGTCGCGGCCCCCGATCCTCCTTCACTCGAAGCTTCGACCCATGCCATCGAACCCTTCCGTCGTCGCCATCGCGGCACTCGGCCTTGCGCTGGCCGCAGCGGCCGGCGCGCAGGCGCCGCTCGACGTCTACTCGGCTGCCGGCGCCAACCAGCTCGCCGACGCCGTCAAGGGCGACCTCGAGCGCGTCTACGTGCCCAACCTGCGCTCCAACGACGTGAGCGTCGTCGACCCGGCGACCATGAAGGTCGTCGACCGTTTCAAGGTCGGCCGCAGCCCGCAGCACATCGTCCCTTCCTGGGATCTGCGCACGCTGTGGGTGACCAACAACGCCGAGGGCCGCACCGACGGCAGCCTGACGCCGATCGACCCGCGCAGCGGCAAGCCGGGTGCGGCGGTTGCGGTCGATGACCCGTACAACCTGTACTTCACGCCCGACGGCAAGTCGGCCATCGTCGTCGCCGAGGCGCGCAAGCGGCTCGACTTCCGCGATCCGAAGACGATGGCGCTGCAGTACGCGATCGAGGTTCCCGGCTGCGCCGGCATCAACCACGCCGACTTCGCGGCCGACGGCAGCTACGCGGTCTTCACCTGCGAGTTCAGCGGCAGCGTCGCCAAGATCGATCTGGCCGGGCGCAAGGTGGCCGGCTACCTGCGGCTCAGGATGCCCGACACGCGCTTCAAGGAAGGCCCGCGGCTGGCGCCCGGCAAGGTGTGGGAACCGGGACCGACCGAGCTGTGCACGGCGGCCAAGGGCATGCCGCAGGACGTGCGCATCGCACCCGACGGCCGGCGCTTCTACATCGCCGACATGCACGCCGACGGCGTGCATGTCATCGACGCGGCCTCGTTCACCCAGGTCGGCTTCATCGCCGCAGGCATCGGCACGCATGGCCTGTACCCGAGCCGCGACGGGCGCCGGCTGTACGCGATCAACCGCGGCACGCACCGCATCCACGGCGCGCGCAACGGCTCGGGCGGCGTCGCGGTGATCGACTTCGCGAGCGAGAAGGTGGTCGCGCGCTGGGGCATCCCGGGCGGCGGCAGCCCGGACATGGGCAATGTCAGCGCCGACGGCCGCTACCTGTGGCTGGCCGGCCGCTACGACGACGTCGTCTACCGCTTCGACACCGCCGGCGGCGCGGTGCGCCAGGTCAAGGTCGGCGCCGAGCCGCACGGCCTGGCCGTCTGGCCGCTGCCCGGGCGCTATTCGCTCGGGCACACCGGCAATCTGCGCTGAGCCTGCGCCTGCGCCCGCTGCGGACCGCAGCGCCCGGAGCGGCGGCACGCGCCGATGCACGCGCCGATGCACGCCCCGCGCACCCGGTCGGCCCGAACGGACATGGAGGGCGGCGGCCGCCGCCCGTGCCGCTCAGGCCGCCAGCAGCGAAGTGAGGATCGGCTCGCCGCGCCGGCGCGGCCGGTACGGCGAGACGCGGCGCGCGATCTCGGCGATGTGCGCCGGCGTCGTGCCGCAGCAGCCGCCCGCGATGTTGAGCAGCCCGCTTCGGGCGAACTCCTCGAGCAGCGCGCCGGTGACTTCGGGCGTCTCGTCGAAACCGGTCTCGCTCATCGGGTTGGGCAGGCCGGCGTTGGGGTAGCAACTCACCCAGGTGTCGGCCGCCGCCTTGCCCAGCTCCTCGATGTAGGGCCGCATCATCGCCGCGCCGAGCGCGCAGTTCAGGCCCACCGCCAGCGGCCGCGCGTGGCGCACGCTGTGCCAGAACGCGGCCACCGTCTGGCCGCTCAGGATGCGGCCCGAGGCGTCGGTGACGGTGCCCGAGACGATCACCGGCAGCCGCTCGCCGCTGGCCTCCATCAGCTCGTCGAGCGCGAAGATCGCCGCCTTAGCGTTGAGCGTGTCGAAGATCGTCTCGACGATGTAGAGGTCGCAGCCGCCTTCGAGCAGGCCCTCGGCCTGCTCGCGGTAGGCGTCGCGCAGCTGGTCGAAGCGGATGTTGCGCGCGCCCGGGTCGGCGACGTCGGGGCTGATGCTGGCCGTGCGTGGCGTCGGACCGATCGCGCCGGCGACGAAGCGCGGTCGCGCGGGTGCGGCGAAGCGCTCGGCCTCGCGCCGCGCGATGCGCGCCGCCGCCACGTTCATCTCGCGCGCCAGCGGCGCCAGGCCATAGTCCTCCTGCGCGATCGAGGTGGCGCCGAAGGTGTTGGTCTCGATGATGTCGGCGCCCGCCTCGAGGTAGGCGGCGTGGACCGACGCCACCGCCTCGGGGCGCGTCAGCGACAGCAGGTCGTTGTTGCCTCCGAGGTCCTTCGGATGGTCCTTGAAGCGCTCGCCGCGGAAGTCGGCTTCGCCGAGCGCGAGGCCCTGGAGCATCGTGCCCATGGCGCCGTCGATGACGACGATGCGCTCGTGCAGCAGCCGGGCGAGCGCGGCGCCGCGCGTGTAGGCGGGGGTGGCTGCAGTCATTGGTGCGATTCTAGGAAACGCGGCCCGCCAGCGCCGACACCCGCGCCGGCACCAGCGCCGGCACCAGCGCCGGCACCATCACCGGCGCGTCGGCGTCCGCGCGGCGCACCCCGCTCAGGAAGCGAGGAAGCCCATGGCACGGCGTTGCCGCACCTCGGGTTTGACGCGGTGCTCGCCCTCGAGCTGGCTCAGGAACTCGTCGGGCTCGAAGGCCGCGCCCAGGATCTCGATCTGCCGGCGCACGGCGGCGAAGTCGCCCGGCACGAGCGCGTCGAGCGCAGCCAGCCGCGCACGCTGCTCGGCGCCGAGCCGCGCCGCGTCGCCGCCCAGCGCCTCGGCCACGAACATGCGTTCGCGCTGCTCGGGACGCAGCGCGAGGAAGCGGATCTTGAAGGTGAAGCGGCGCAGCGCCGCCTCGTCCAGATCGTCGAACAGGTTGGTCGTGCAGACGAAGATGCCGGCGAAACGCTCCATGCCCTGCAGCATCTCGTTGACCTCGCTCACCTCGTAGCGGCGCTCGGCCAGGCGGCGGCTGCGCAGGAAGCTGTCGGCCTCGTCGAGCAGCAGCACCGCACCCTCGGCGCCGGCCTCGTCGAACATGCGCGCCATGTTCTGTTCGGTCTCGCCGACGTACTTGCTCGCGATGTCGCTCGCCTGGCGCACCATCAGCGGCCGCTCGAGGCTCGCCGCGATGTGCTCGGCCAGCGCCGTCTTGCCGGTGCCCGGCGCGCCGTGGAAGCACAGCGTGCCGTGGCCGCGCCGCGCCAGCGCCTCGACGATGCGCGGCACCTCGAAGCGGCATTCGACGTTGAGCAGCCCGAGCTCGTAGCGCGTGACCACCGTCCGTGCGCCGCGCTCGCGCGCGGCGCCGCCCAGCGCCTTGTCGGCATTGGCGAGCTGGCGCTGGATCAGCGCTTCCAGCGCGGCCTCGGTCGCCTCGGCGGCGTGCGGCGCGTGCTCGTCGCCGCGCGCCGCCGGGTGCGCCAGCTGCGCGAAGCGCACCGCGGTACGGATCTGCGCCGGCGTCAGGCCGCGCCGCTCGGCCAGGCGCGCGGCGAACGGTGCGCCGACCGCGGCGCCGGCAAGTGCGCGCCGCACCAGCGCGGCGCGCGCCCCCGGCGGCGGGCTGCCGAGCAGCAGGTGGTACTGGAAGCGGCGCCGGAAGGCCGGGTCGATCTGCTCGATGCGGTTGGTGATCCAGATCACCGGCACCGGGTTGGTCTCGAGGATCTGGTTGACCCAGGCCTTGCCGCTCACGCTGCCCGAAGCGGGCGCGTCGGAGCTGTCCAGGCGCGCGATGAGCTGCGCGGCCTCGTTCGAGATCGGCGGGAACACGTCCTCGACCTCGTCGAACAGCAGCGCGACCTTGTCGCTGCCCTTGAGGAAGGCCTGGCTGATCTGCAGGCTGCGGTAGCGGTCGCGCCCGGACAGGCTGTTGCCGTCGCGGTCGGCGTACTCCACCTCGTACAGCGCCAGCCCGGCGGCGGCGGCGCAGACCTTGGCCAGCTCGGTCTTGCCGGTGCCCGGAGGGCCGTACAGCAGCACGTTCACGCCGCCGGCCTTGCACGCGGCGGCGTTCGCGAGCAGCGCCGTCAGCACCGCGGCGTCGTCGGCCACGAAGCCGAAGTCGGCCGGTGCCAGCTCGCTCGGCGCGGCCGGCCGCGTGAACACCGCCATCAGTTCGCCGGGCGCGCGGTACTCGCGCATGAGCACCGGCGGCAGCTGCTCGCTCACCTTCATCAGGTCGGCCAGATCGGTGATGTTGTGCTCGCCGATCAGGTTCTCGACCATGCCGATGCGCTCGAGGCGCGAGCCGGCGCGCAGCGCGTCGGCCACTTCGCTCGCCTCGACGCCGGCCACCGCGGCCAGGGCGGCGTAGGCCTCGTGCGCGTTGCCGACCTTGAACTCGACGAGCACGCCGCGCAACTCGCGCTGCCAGCGCGCCAGCGTGCCGTACAGCAGCAATGCACGCTCGGCCGGGTTGAGCTGCAGCAGCCCGCCCAGCGCGTCGATGTTCTTCTGCACCAGCGTCGACTGCGTCTTCAGGCGCCGCGCCAGCCAGCCGCAGCTCGCGTCGAGCACCGCCAGCAGATCCTTGGGCGCGTCCTTGACGTATTCGTCGAGGTAGAAGAACAGCGTGCCCTCCTCGTACGGGCCGCGCCAGGGGCCGTGCCGCGCGACGAAGGCGGCGTCGGCCAGCGCCTCATGGCCGCGCCAGTTCGGATTGCCCTTGCAGCGCTGCGCGAGGTAACCGCGCAGGCGTGCGAGCACCGGCGCCGGCCAGACCAGATGGCGGCCGACGATCGCCAGCAGGCTGTTCCAGTCGCGCCGCAGGTTGAAGCGCGCCGCCTGGCCGAGCGTGAGCGTGAGGACGAAGTGCGAGCACAGCAGATCCAGCACCGGCGCCTCGGTGAGGCCGGGGCTGGCGATCGTGCGTGCGTCGGCGTGCGGGATTCGGGGCATCGGCGCCGCCCGGCGCGCGCCAGGCGCGCGCGACGGAGCGTGCAGCCATCTTGTCGCAGCCGCGCGCGGGACACAAGAGGCCCCGCGGACGACGGGCCGCTTCAGTGCGCGACGAGCGGCTGTTGCGCCAGCGCGGTGTAGCCCGCGATGAACTCGTCGAGCGCCTCGACGTTGGGCTCTTCGCTGGGCATGCCCGCGACGAGCTCCTTCACGCCGGCGGCAAAGCGGTCGGCGAGCAGACCCTCGAGGAAGATCTCCTTGCGCGCGAACTTGTCGACGATCTCGTAGCCGCCGCGCCGCACCGCATCCTCGCGGCTGCCTGCGGGCGCGGGCAGGTCGAACTGAACGACGGCAAAGCTGTCCGAGTTGTAAAGCAGTTGCATGGCGGTCGATTCCGGATGCCACCCACATGGGTGCCGCGTGCCGGCTTTCAAGCCGGGCGGCCGCGGCGCCCGCGCATGCCCCGGAGTGCGGACGGCGGACATCCCACCCCGCGGCGGCCCGCAGGCGGCGGCGGGCCGGCCCGCGCCTACTCCAGCCGCAGCGTGCGCAGCAGGAATTCGGTGCTCTCGCGGCCCGGCGGCGCCTGCAGCAGCAGCCGCACCGGGAGGTAGTGGCGCGACGGGTCGAGCCAGACCTGCACGCGCGTGTCGTAGGGGCGTTCGGGCTCGCGCACCCAGTGCAGCGCGTCCTCGACGCGACGTTCGGGCAGATCGACCCCGCCGCGCCCTTGCACCGTGAAGGTCCAGACATCGGCCTCGCCGCGCGGCCCCACCACCCACATCGACACGCGCGCGCCTTCGGTGCCCAGCGTCGGGTCGGCCTGCACGATGGCCGCCAGCTGCAGCATCCAGCTCACGCGGTCCTGCGCGCCGGGCAGCAGCGGCAGCTGCAGCGTCGGGCCCGAGAACCGGATGCGCCCGCCGCCCGCGTCGTCGCGCTCGAAGTTCACCGCCAGCGCGTCGCGGCCGCGGCGCCGCACGACGAAGCGCTCGGGCGCCACACCGTCGGCGTCGACGCGGCCGCGGCTGGTCCAGCCCAGGGCTTCGGCGCTGCCGCGGCCGCCGCGCAGCGCGAGCTCGTAGCGATCGCCTTCGAGCCGCCATTCGAGCTCGCCGTCGCCCACGCCGGCACCGCGGCGCAGCTCGTAGCCGAGCGCTGCCGCCGGCGGCAGCGCGGTGGCGTAGCGCGGCGGCGCCACGCCGCCGGCCGGCGGCGCGAGGGCCGACGGCTCCTGGGGCGGCGCGGGCGGCGCCGGGACCGGAGGCACGACGGCAGCGGCCGATGCGGGCGGCGCCGGCGCACGCCGGGCCGGCGGCGCCGCGCCCGGCGCCGCCGGCGCACCCGCCGCGGCAAGCCCGACCGCCCCCGCAGCGGGCTGCGGCGCGATCTGCCGCACCTGCAGTGCCCGCACGCCGCCGCGCACCGCACCGTCGACGCGCCCGTTCGGCCAGCCCAGCAGCGCCCAGGCGTGCAAGGCCGCCACAGCCAGCACGAGCAGGGCGAGCGCCCCACGCCGGCGCCACGGCAGCGTCTGCAGCGTGCCTATTGCGCATGCGGCTGCGGCAGGACTCATCCGACAATAGTGCCATCGCACGGGGCGGTGAAGACATGAGTCGCTTCGCCGTTTCATGTCTTCACGAGCCCAACCGATCCATGCGCCGATGAAACTCGCCTCCCTGAAGGACGGCTCGCGCGACGGCCAGCTCGTCGTCGTCGCGCGCGACCTCGGCCGGGCGCACCACGCCGGCGCCATCGCCGGCACGCTGCAGCGCGTGCTCGACGACTGGAACTTTCTGGCCCCGCAGCTCGAGGACCTGTACGCCGAACTCAACGCCGGCCGCGCGCGCCACGCCTTCGCGTTCGACCCGCGCCAATGCATGGCACCGCTGCCGCGCGCCTTCCAGTGGGCCGACGGTTCGGCCTACCTGAACCACGTCGAGCTCGTGCGCCGCGCACGCGGCGCCGAACCGCCGGCCGACCTGCACGATGAGCCGCTCATGTACCAGGGCGGCAGCGACGACTTCCTCGGCCCCTGCGACGACCTGCCCTGCAGCGACCGCGAGTGGGGCATCGACTTCGAAGCCGAGGTCGCGGTCGTCACCGGCGACGTGCCGATGGGCGCCACGCCCGAGGCGGCGCTCGAAGGCGTGCGGCTGCTGATGCTGGCCAACGACTGGACGCTGCGTGCGCTCGTACCGGCCGAGCTGGCCAAGGGATTCGGCTTCGTGCAGAGCAAGCCCGCAACGGCGTTCGCGCCGGTGGCCGCGACGCCCGACGAACTGGGCGCGGCCTGGCGCGGCGGGCGCGTGCATCTCGCGCTCGACTGCACCTTGAACGGCGTACGCGTCGGCCATTGCGACGCCGGCGCGGAGATGCACTTCCACTTCGGCCAGTTGATCGCGCACCTGGCGCGCACGCGCAAGCTGCGCAGCGGCAGCATCGTCGGCGGCGGCACCGTAAGCAACCGCGACCGCGCGCGCGGCTGGTCGTGCATCGCCGAGCAGCGCGCGATCGAGACCATCGAGCGCGGCGCGCCCGCGACGCCGTACATGGGCCCGGGCGACCGCGTCCGCATCGAGATGCCCGGCGCCGACGGCACGAGCGTCTTCGGCGCCATCGACCAGCGGGTGACGGCACCGGCCGGCGCCTGAGTCTGAGCCTGCAACGAACGGCAGCCATGCCCATCGCCACGCCGTCGCGAACGGCCCGCGCGGCCTGGCTGGCGCTGCTCGGCGCCGTCGCTTGTGCCGCGGCATGGGTGCTCGCGGCGCGCCCGGCGTCAGCAAGCACTGCAGCGCCCGCGGCGGCGAGCGCCGCGCCTGCAGCAGCCTCAGCGGCAGCGGTGCAAGGCGCCGCTCCGGCGCCGCTGACGCCGCTCGAGGCGGCCGCTGCGACGCCGGCCTCCGCCAGCGCGGCCGTCGCACCAGCCGTCGCACCAGCCGTCGCACCAGCCGTCGCACCAGCGGTCGCACCAGCGGTCGCACCGGCCGTCGCACCAGCGGTCGCACCGGCCGACGCGCCGATCGTCTGCCCGCCCGCCATCGGTCCCGGCGCCGACGGTTCCGCGCCCGGCGACCGCGGCGTCCTGTGGCGCCTGACGCGCGACGGCCGCCATTCCTATGTCTACGGCAGCCTGCACGTCGGCAAGCCGGCCTGGCGCACGCTCGGGCCCAGGCTGGCGGCGGCCTGGCGCGACACGGACTTGCTCGCGCTCGAGCTCGATCCCACCGACCCCGCCATCATGGCCGCGCTGCTGCTCGATCCGCCAGGGCCGCCGCTGCCGGCCGCGCTGCGCGCGCGGCTCGCGCAGGCGATGGCGCGCGCCTGCCTGCCCGCGGCCGCGCTGGCGCCGCTGCACCCGGTGCTGCAGGCCACCACGCTCACGATGCTCGAAGCGCGCTGGCTCGGGCTCGACCCGGCCTTCTCGACCGAGATGCTGCTGGCCGAACGCGCGCACGCGGCGCACCGCCGCATCGTCTCGCTCGAATCGGCCGAACTGCAGAAGGCCGCGCTCGTGCCCGACGACCCGCGCGAGGTGCTCGCGACGGTCGAGCAGAACCTCGCCCAGCTCGAGGACCTGAGCAGCCGGCGCGTGCTCGCGCGGCTCGTCGCCGCCTGGCAAGGGGGCGACCTCGCCACGCTCGGGCGCTACGCCGAATGGTGCGAATGCGCCGCGAACGACGACGAGCGCGCCGCCCTGCGCCGCCTCAACGACGCGCGCAACCCGCAGCTCGCCGCACGCATCGCGGCGCTGCACGCCCAGGGCCGACGCGTCTTCGCCGCGGTCGGCGTGCTGCACATGACCGGTACCCAGGCGCTGCCCGCGCTGCTTGCCGCGCGCGGCTTTCGCGTCGAGCGCGTCGAGTTCGCGCGCTGACGGGCGCACAATGCCACGCGCCGGCCGCGGCGACGATCGACGAGGAGACGAGATGACCAGCGCCACCGATTTCGCGAAGATGGTTCCAGGCTTCGACTTCCTGCAGGGTCTGATGAAGAGCGCGGGAGCCCAGCTGCCCGGCATGAGCCAATGGATCGCGCCGACGCTCAACCCGCAGGAGATCGACAAGCGCATCGACGAGCTGCGCACCGTGCAGTTCTGGCTCGAGCAGAACGCCAAGCTGTTGGCGACCACGATCCAGGCGCTCGAGGTGCAGCGCATGACGCTCTCGACGCTGCAGACGATGAACCTGCCGCTGGCCGACCTGCGCGACGCACTGAAGATCGCCACGCCGGCAGCCGGCGCCGCCGTTGCCGCCAAGCCGATGGACCAGGCCCCGGCCGCGCGCGCCAGGAGCGGCGCGCGCAAGTCCGCGCGCACCGGCGCCGCGACGGCCGCGCCGCCGGCCGTCGACCCGATGCAGTGGTGGGGTGCGCTGACGCAGCAGTTCGCCGAGCTGGCCGCCAAGGCGATGCGCGACAGCGCGGGCGACGCGGCGCGCAACCTCGCCGGTGCCGTCGTCAGGCAATCGATCGACAGCGCCGGACAGGTGCTCGGCAAGGCCGCGGCCGCACCGGTGAAGGCGGCCGCGGCCACCGCCGGCGCCGTGGCCGGCGTCGCATCGGCCGCGGCGCGCAGGCGGCGCGGCTGAGCAGCGTCTGGGCTGCGGCGACACCATCGAGGAGGGTCGCATCGGCCGCGGCGCGCAGGCGACGCGGCTGAGCCGATTCGCGGCAGCACGTGGCGGCGGCGCGGCGACGCGCGCAGGTCCGCTGAAGCCGCTGCGCTGCCCGGCCCGCCGGCGCAACGCGCGCGCGGTGGCGTAGAGTCGCTGCACCGCCGCCACGCCGTGACCGCCGCCTTGCCCCCCGACTCCGCGCGTGCGCCCGCCGCTTGCGGCAGCGCGGCGCGCGCCGAGCTGCAAAGCCGCGTCGTCGCGGCACTGGCCGAGTTGCTGCCGCCGCACGCGCTGCTCTGGCAGACCGAGGACACCACGCCTTACGAGTGCGACGGCCTCACGGCCTACCGCCAGCGCCCGCTCGCCGTGGCCCTGCCTGAGACCGAGCAGCAGGTCGCGGCGGTGCTGCGCTGCTGCCATGCCATGGACGTGCCGGTGGTGGCACGCGGCGCCGGCACCGGGCTGTCGGGCGGCGCGCTGCCGCACGCGCTGGGCGTGACGCTCTCGCTGGCCCGGTTCGACAAGATCGTGATGATCGACCGCCTCGCGCGCACCGCCACCGTGCAATGCGGCGTGCGCAACCTCGCCGTCAGCGAGGCCGCGGCGCCGCACGGCCTGTACTACGCGCCCGACCCGAGCAGCCAGATCGCCTGCACCATCGGCGGCAACGTGGCCGAGAACTCCGGCGGCGTGCACTGCCTGAAGTACGGTCTGACGCTGCACAACGTGCTGCGCGTGCGCGGGTTCGATGCCGCGGGCGAGCCGCTCGAGTTCGGCTCGGCCGCGCCCGACACCCCCGGCCTGGACCTGCTGCCGCTGGTGGTGGGCAGCGAGGGCATGCTGGCCGTCGTCACCGAAGTCACTGTCAAGCTCACGCCCAGGCCGACGCTGGCGCGCTGCATCGTCGCCAGCTTCGACGACGTGCGCCGCGCCGGCGACGCGGTGGCCGCCGTCATTGCCGCCGGCATCATCCCGGCGGGGCTCGAGATGATGGACAAGCCGATGACCGCCGCGGTCGAGGCCTTCGTCCATGCCGGCTACGACCTCGATGCCGCCGCGATCTTGCTGTGCGAGAGCGACGGCACGCCCGAGGAGGTGGCCGAGGAGATCGAGCGCGTGCGGGCGGTGCTGGCGGCGCACGGCGCCACGCGCATGGAGCTGAGCGCCGACGAGGCGCAGCGGCTGAAGTTCTGGAGCGGGCGCAAGAACGCCTTTCCGGCCTCGGGCCGCATCAGCCCCGATTACATGTGCATGGACTCGACCATTCCGCGCCGGTGCCTGGGCGACATCCTCGAAGCGATCGCGGCCATGGAGACGAAGTACGGCCTGCGCTGCTGCAACGTCTTCCATGCCGGCGACGGCAACCTGCACCCGCTGATCCTGTTCGACGCCAACGACCCCGGGCAGCTCGAGCGCGCCGAGCGCTTCGGCGCCGACATCCTCGAGACCAGCGTCGCACTCGGCGGCACGATCACCGGCGAGCACGGCGTGGGCGTCGAGAAGCTCGGGTCGATGTGCGTGCAGTTCAGTGCCGAGGAACGCGCCCAGATGGAGGCGCTCAAGCGCGCCTTCGACGCCAAGGGCCTGCTCAACCCGGGCAAGGTGATCCCGACGCCGCAGCGCTGCATCGAGGGCGGCAAGATGCTGGTGCGCCGCGGCCTGCTCGCCTTCCCGAAGCTGGAGCGCTTCTGATGGAGCCGGCGCTCGCCGAGCTCGTCGAGCGGGTGCGCAAGGCCCGCGCCGAGGGCCGCCGGCTCGCGATCCGCGGCGGCGGCACCAAGGCCTTCTACGGCGAGGCGGCGCAGGGCGAGCCGCTCGACGTGGGCGCCCTCGCCGGCATCGGCGCCTACGCGCCGAGCGAGCTCGTCGTCAGCGTGCGTGCCGGTACCCCGCTGGATGCGCTCGAGGCGGCGCTGGCCGAACGCGGCCAGTGCCTGCCGTTCGAGCCGCCGCGCTTCGCCCCCGGCGGCACGGTCGGCGGCATGGTGGCCGCCGGGCTGGCCGGCCCGGCCCGCGCGGCCGCCGGCGGCGTGCGCGACTACTTGCTCGGCGCGACGATGATCAGCGGGCGCGGCGAGCTGCTGGCCTTCGGCGGCCAGGTGATGAAGAACGTCGCCGGCTACGACATCGCGCGCGTGCTGGCCGGCTCGCTGGGCGTGCTGGGCGTCATCTGCGAGGTCTCGCTCAAGGTGCTGCCGCTGCCGGCCGCACAGGCGACGCTGCGCTTCGAACTCGACCAGGCCGCGGCGCTGCGCCGCGTCAACGAGTGGGGCGGCCGGCCGCTGCCGCTCAACGCCAGCGCCTGGTGGGAAGGCATGCTGGTCGTGCGGCTGGCCGGCGCCGCGGCGGCCGTGCAGGCGGCGCGGGCACAGCTCGGCGGCGAGGCCATCGAGCCGATGCTCGCCGCCGGCTTCTGGCAGGGCCTGCGCGACCACCGCGACGAGTTCTTCGTCGGCGCCGCCAAGGCGGTGCAAGGCGGCGCCGGCCTGTGGCGGCTCGCGCTGCCGTGCACGGCGCCGCCGCTCGATCTGCCGGGCGAGCAGCTCGTCGAATGGGGCGGCGCGCAGCGCTGGCTGTGCACCAGCGCCCCGGCGGCGCTGCTGCGCGAGAGCGCGGCGCGCGCCGGCGGCCACGCGACGCTGTTCCGCGGCCGCGACAAATCCTGCGGGGTGTTCACGCCGCTGGCGCCGGCAGCGGCGCGCATCCAGCGCCGGGTCGTCGAGGCCTTCGATCCCGACCGCGTGTTCGACCGCAGCCGCCTGTATCCGGGGCTCTGAAGGGCGGCGCCGATGACCGACGTCGTGCGTGACATGCAGCGCTACTACGCACAGCGCGCGGCCCAGTACGAGCGCGTTTACCACAAGCCCGAGCGCCAGGCCGACCTGCATGCGATGCAGGCCTGGCTGGCCGGGCCCGAGGGCCCGTTTGCCGGCCGCCGCGTCCTCGAGATCGCCTGCGGCACCGGTTGGTGGACGCCGCACGCCGCGCGCCACGCGCGCGAGTGGCTGGCCAGCGACGTCAACCCGCAGACGCTGGACATCGCGCGGACCAAGCCGCTGCCGGCCTGCGTGCGCCTGGCGCGGCTCGATGCCTACACGCTGGCCGGGCTCGTCGACGAGCCGTTCGACGCCGCTTTCGCCGGCTGCTGGTGGAGCCATGTGCCGCTGGCCCGGCTGCCCGAGTGGCTGGCGCGGCTGCACGCGCGGCTGGAGCGCGGCGCGCGCGTCGTGTTCATCGACAATGCGTACGTGCCCGGGAGCAGCACGCCGATCGCGCGCCGCGACGCCGAGGGCAACACCTACCAGCTGCGCCGGCTCGACGACGGCTCCACCTACGAGGTGCTGAAGAACTTCCCGACGCGCGACGAGGCGCTGGCGCTGCTCGGCCCGCGCGCGCGCCGCCCGCAGTGGCGCGCGTGGACGCATTACTGGGCGCTCGAGTACGAGCTCGGCCGAGAGCCTGTGAAAATGTGAATCGCGCCCGCGTGATTCATCTTCACAGGCTCCGTGCGCCGTACCCAGCCGCCTCCAACGCCTTGCCCCATGCAGACGCAACTGGCCGCCGAATTCCGCAACACGCGCGAGGGCGAGGAAGCCGAAGCCATCCTGCGCCAATGCGTGCACTGCGGCTTCTGCCTGGCCACCTGCCCCACCTACTTGCTGCTCGGCGACGAGCTCGACAGCCCGCGCGGACGCATCTACCTGATGAAGCAGGTGCTCGAGGGCGCCGCGGTCACGCGCAAGACGCAGCTGCACCTGGACCGCTGCCTGACCTGCCGCAACTGCGAGACCACCTGTCCGAGCGGCGTGGCCTACGGCCGGCTCTTCGACATCGGCCGGCGCATCGTCGAGGAGCGCGTCGCGCGCGCGCCTGCGGACAAGGTCGTGCGCAGTGCGCTCAGGGGCGGCCTCACTTCGCCGCTGTTCAAACCCGCGCTGGCGCTCGGCCAGAGCGTGCGTGCGCTGCTGCCGGCAGCCCTCGCGGCCAAGGTCCCGCCGCGCAGCGACGCGCGCGCGCACCGCTGGCCGCAGCGCGAGCACGCGCGCAAGGTGCTGCTGCTGCTGGGCTGCGTGCAGCCGGCGCTGATGCCCAACATCAACAGCGCCACCGCACGCGTGCTCGACGCCGCCGGCATCCAGACCCTCGTGGCCGACGCCGCCGGCTGTTGCGGCGCGCTGCGCACGCACCTGGGCGATGTCGCCGGCGGGCTGGCCGACGCACGGCGCAACATCGACGCCTGGTGGCCGCTCGTGCAGGGCCTCACCGCTCAGGGCAAGGTCGAGGCGATCGTGATGAACGCCTCGGCCTGCGGCCTGGCGGTCAAGGAGTACGGGCAGGCGCTCGCGCACGACCCCGAGTACGCCGACCGTGCCGCACGCGTGAGCGCGCTGGCCCGGGATCTGTGCGAGTTGCTGCCCGCGCTCGTGCCGGCGCTCGCCGGCAAGCTGCGCGGGCCCAGGACGCGCAAGCTCGCCTACCACCCGCCGTGCACGCTGCAGCATGGCCAGCGGCTCGCCGGCCAGGTCGAGCAGGGGCTGCGTGCGCTCGGCTTCGAGGTGAGCCTGCCGGCCGAAAGCCATCTGTGCTGCGGCTCGGCCGGCACCTACAGCCTGCTGCAGCCCGAGCTGGCCACGCAGCTGCGCGAGCGCAAGCTCGCGCAGCTGGCCGCCGTCGAGCCTCAGGCCATCGTCAGCGCCAACATCGGCTGCATCCAGCATCTGCAGGCCGGCACCGCGACGCCGGTGCGGCATTGGGTCGAAGTGCTGGACGAGGCGCTGGCGTAGGCGCGGGGGCGCGCCTCGCAGCGGCAGGCGGCATCGCAGGCCTCGTCACCGTCGCTTGCCGCGCCCGGCGGGGCACGATGACATGGCCGCTGCGCAGCGCCCGCATCGGCTCGGGCCTCACCTGCTCTGCGGCAGCAGCTTCGCGTGCACCGTGATGCGCGGTCGCTCCGTGTCGTTGCTCACCTCGATGCTCGCTTCGAGCAAGCAGCGCGACGTGCCGTGGTGCACGGCGTCGACCCGGTACTGGATCTCCTCGAGACGCAGCGTCCTCGGGTGGGTACTGGTCACGGTAGTCAGCCAGAGCTCGAGCGTGGGGTTCTCGACGACGAGCGTGCGCAGGAACCTCTCGATGCCGTGATTCTGGTAGGCCTGATTCACCTCAGGCGGGGCGAATCTGATCCCTTCGGCGCTCTCGTGGCCCGTGCCCGCACCTTGGCTGTGTGCGCGCTGCCAGCCCGCGAGGCCGAACTCCACCCCGGAGAAGAACCGCTTTTCGAACCCGCTTCGGCCGACCGCAGGCCCCAGCCTGCTCTGAATGACCAGATTCCCAAGCGCATCGCGAAACGTTCTCTCGGCGAAGTGCATGCGCTGCTCCCCGTGGCGGACCTTGCCGGCCGATTCTGCGCGCCGCGACGATCCGGCGCCTCGTCCGAGCTGGGGACAGGGCCTGCGTCGACGGCCCGGGCGAGGGTCTGGCTCGGGCGCTCGAGGTGACTTGCCGCCGCAGCCGGGCCCGCCGCAAGACGCCCTCGCGATGCAAGCGGCATCCAGCATCGGGGCACCACGGCCGGGCCGGCGATCGACCTGCGCCGTCACGCCTCCGACCTGAAGAGACGAATCGCGCCCGCGCAGCGGTGCCAAAGGGCCCCCTCGCCGATGCGAAGTCTCACTGGGGCCCAACCCCAGCTTCGGCTTCGCGCCCAGATCGGGCCCTTTGCAGGGGCCCACGCGGGCGTGGTTCATGTCTTCACCGGCTCTCAGGCCGGCATCGCCGGCGCCGGCGCCTGGGGCGCGCGCAACGCCCACGCCACCCCGGCCACGAGCAGCGCGGCGCCGGCCAGAGTCGCTGCCGGCGGTGCCTGGCCGCGCAGCGCCAGTGCGTAGGCAAGCGCGGCGAGCGTCTCGAAGACGATGAGCTGCCCGGCCAGCGTCGTCGGCAGACGCTGGCTCGCCTCGTTCCAGCACAGCGTGCCCAGCCATGAGGCGAGCAGGCCCATGGCGAGCATGAGGCCGACGAAGCGCCCCGAAGTCGGGCCGAAGGGCATCGCGAACGAGGAACCGCCCGGCGCGCCCGCGACCTGCCAGAGCCAGAACGCGCCGAAGCCGAGCGCGGCCAACGGCAGCGTCGCCACGCCCTGTGCGGTAGCCCAGGTGCGCGGCGAGCGCCCGGCGTGCGCGCGCAGCCACTCGGCGTTGCGGATCGGGTACCAGGTCCAGCAGGCCACCGCGCCCAGGGCGAGCAGCGCTCCGAGGCCGTAGCGTTCGAGGTCGGCCGCCGGATCGGCGTGCAGGCGCAGCAGCTCTGCGTGGTGGACCAGGGCGATGCCCGCGCCGATCAGCGCGAGCGAAGGCACGAGCCGCCGCCACCGCAGACGGCCCGCGTGCGTCGCCGTGGCGGCGCCGCGCTGGCGCAGGTTGGAGACGACGGCGATCACCACCGGCAGCGTGCCGATGAGCATCGTCGGCAGCGGCGCGCCGGCGCGCTGGATCGCGGCGGCGAGGAAGAGGTAGTACAGCAGGTTGCCGACCACCCCCAGGGCGAGCGCGGCGCGCCAGTCGGCACGTGTGAGCGCGCCGAGCGCGCGCCGGTCGAACCAGGCCAGCGGCAGCGCGACGAGGCCGAACGCCAGGTAACGCGCGGCCGACAACAGCGGCGCCGGATACTGCGGCAGCAGCAGCGGCACCACGAACACCAGCCCCCACATCAGCCCGGCGCCCAGCGCGAAGCCGGTGCCGGCGAGCAGGTTCTTTCGCGCAGGGCTCATCGCAGGGAGGGCGGCCGCAAGGGGTGTCGCAGGGCGGGGCGGGGCGGGGCGAAACGGGCGGGGCGAAACGGGCGGGGGCAGAAGCGGGCGGGCAAGGCGGGCGGGACGGGCGGGCGGCCGGGGCAGCGCGACCGACGCGCGCGCGCCGGCCGATCGACGCCACGATAACCGCCCTGGGAGCGGCCGGGCGCGGCCATGGCACAGTGCAGGCCGCGCAGCGCGCAGCGCGCGCCGGGCCTGGAATCCGACGCCAGGCGTGGCGCCCGTTGCGCGCATCGGCCGCGCACCTCCGGGAGAAACCACCGTCATGGCCAAGGACCACCTGCTCGCACTCGACCAGGGCACGTCGAGCTCGCGTGCGATCGTCTTCCATCGCAGCGGGCGCATCGTCGCGCTGGCGCAGCGCGAGTTCGGCCAGATCTACCCGCAACCCGGGTGGGTCGAGCACGACCCCGAGGAGATCTGGGCGACGCAGTTCGACGTGGCCCGCGAGGCGCTCGCGCGCTCGGGGCTGGCCGCGGGCGACATCGCCGCCATCGGCATCACCAATCAGCGCGAGACCACGGTGCTGTGGCAGCGCGGCAGCGGCCGGCCGCTGGCCAACGCCATCGTCTGGCAGGACCGGCGCACCGAACCGCTGTGCGCGCAGTTGCGCGCACAAGGGCTGGCCGAGACGGTGCGCGCGAGCACCGGGCTCGTGATCGACCCCTACTTCAGCGGCACCAAGCTGCGCTGGCTGCTCGACCACGTGAGCGGCGCGCACATCGCCGCCGCTCACGGCCAGCTGGCCTTCGGCACCGTCGACAGCTGGCTGCTGTGGAAGCTGTGCGAGGGCCGCGTGCACGCCAGCGACGTGAGCAACGCCGCGCGCACGATGCTCTTCGACATCCGCCGCAACTGCTGGAGCCAGGAGCTGCTGGCGGCGCTGCACATCCCCGAGAGCGTGCTGCCGCGCGTGTTCCCCTCCAGCCATGTGTACGGCCAGACGCGCCTGTTCGGCGCTCCGATCCCGGTGGCCGGCATCGCCGGCGACCAGCAGGCCGCGCTGTTCGGGCAGGCCTGCTTCGACGCCGGCATGGCCAAGAACACCTACGGCACCGGCTGCTTCATGCTGATGCACACCGGCCGGCGCCTGGAGCATTCGGCCAACGGGCTGGTGGCGACCGCGGCGGCGCAGCCCGGCCCGACGCCCGAGTACGCGCTCGAAGGCAGCGTCTTCATCGGCGGCGCGGTCGTGCAGTGGTTGCGCGACGGCCTGCGCGCGATCGACTCGAGCGCCGCGGTGCAGGCGCTGGCCGAGAGCGTGCCCGACACCGGCGGCGTGGCCTTCGTGCCGGCCTTCACCGGCCTGGGTGCGCCGTACTGGGACGCGCAGGCGCGCGGCGCCATCGTCGGCCTGACGCGCGGCAGCACGCTGGCGCACATCGCGCGTGCCGCGCTCGAGAGCATCGCGTTCCAGAGCGCGGCGCTGCTGCAGGCGATGGCGGCCGACGCGGCCGCGGCCGGCGGCGCCGCGCCGAGCGAGCTGCGCGTCGACGGCGGCGCCTCGGTCAACGACCTGCTGATGCAGTTCCAGGCCGACCTGCTCGGCATCCCGGTCGTGCGCCCGGAGGTCACCGAGACCACCGCGCTCGGCGCGGCCTACCTCGCCGGTCTGGGCGTCGGCCTGTACGCCGGGCGCGACGAGATCGCCGCGCAGTGGCAGCCGCAGCGCCGCTTCGAGCCGACGATGGCGCGCGCCGAGGCCGCGCGCCGCATGGCCGACTGGGAGCATGCGGTGCGCCAGGCGCGCGCGGGCTGAAGGCGGCCGCGCGCGGCCAGGCGGCCGGGCCCGAGTCCGGCAAATATTCCCTCCCCGCCGGGCGAGCGCGGGCGCGGCCGCCTTGCGCGGCGGCAGCGAATGCCTACACTTTGCGGCTTCGGTTGCGTCGCAAGGGGTTCGAGCATGCAAGCACGATTCGCAGCGCTTTGGCACGCAGGCTGGCGCGTCGCCGGCGCATCGGCCGCGGCAGCGGCCCTGGCCGCCTGCGTCGGCGGCACCATGGGCGGCGGCGTGCGCCAGGACGGCAACCCTTCGCCGATCGCCGGCGGGCGCGCGTCGACCGACGCCAACCAGCGCGCCGACACGGCGCAGGCCAGGACCGTCGAATACGCCAACGCCGCCAAGAAGGGGCCGCGCCTCATCGTGCTGCCCGGCGAGATCAAGAGCAACAACGCCACCTTCACGCAGCGCGTGACGGCCAACAACATCGCCGACTTCGCCGAGATCGAGCTCACGCGCGCCAACTTCACAGTGCTCGAGCGCAACCAGCTCGGGCCGCTGCTGCGCGAGATGGAGCTCGCCTACAACGTGGGCAACGCAGCACAGGCACAGCGCGCCTTCCAGAAGGGCAGCATCGCCACCACGCGCTGGGTGCTCAAGTTCGACATCCTGAAGGCCGAACCGGTGGCCACCTCGGGCGGCGGCTTCGACGGCGGCGCCGCCGCGCGCCTGATCGGCATCTTCGGCAGCGGCAAGGCCGCCGCCGCCGGCTCGACGGTGGCCGACTCGGTGCGCACGAGCGAGGACGCCAAGGTCTGGAACATCGGCCTGCGCTACAAGATCCTCAACGCCAACTCGGCCGAGCAGGTGGCCAACGGCTACTTCGAGGAGAAGATGGAGCTCGGCGCCACGTCGACCTCGGTGCTGGGCGTCAGCCAGCGCGCCAGCGGCCAGCTCACGCTCGACAGCCTCGTGCAGCGGCTGGTGCAAAAGAGCGTGGCCGAGATCGACGCGCGCTACAAGTAGCATGCTGCGCCGGGCCGTTTCGGCGATGTCGGCGGCGCACGCGGCGCGCGCAGCGCACGCATCGCACGCATCGCACGCATCGCACGCGGCGTACGCGGCCGACGCCGCGCAAGCCCCCCACGGACGCCACGCCTTCCACGCGCAGCGCACGCGGTTCGCGCGGCGCCCGCCCGACGCGCTGCGCGCCATCGTCGCGTCGATCGTCCTGTGCGCGCTCGCCGCGGCCTTCGTCGCCGGCGGCAGCCTGCTGCTGCCGAACGCCGCTGCGGCGGCTGCGCCCGCCGGCCCGCGCGTCGCGCTCGTGATCGGCAACGCCGGCTACCGCAGCACGCCGCTGGCCAACCCGTTGAACGACGCACGCGCGATGGCCGACGCGCTGCGCCGCATGGGCTTCGACGTCATCAGCCTGGAGAACGCCTCGCTGGCGCAGATGAACGAGGGCGTGCGCCGCTTCGGCGATGCGCTGCAGCGCGGCGTGGGGCTCTTCTACTACGCCGGCCACGGCGTGCAGGTCAAGGGGCGCAACTTCTTGCTGCCGGTCGACGCCGACATCGAGCGCGAGGACGAAGTGCCGTACAAGGCCTTCGACGTCGGCCAGGTGCTGGCCAAGATGGAGGCGGCGCACAACCCGCTCAACATCGTGATCCTCGACGCCTGCCGCAACAACCCCTTCGTGCGCGCCTCGCGCAGCGGCGGCAGCGGCGGCCTGGCGCAGATGGACGCGCCCACCGGCTCGATCGTCGCCTTTGCCACCGCGCCCGGCGCCGAGGCGGCCGACGGCGCCGCCGGCAACGGCCTGTACACGAGCCAGCTGCTGCGCTTCATGACGACGCCCGGCCTCAAGGTCGAGGACGTCTTCAAGCGCACGCGCGTGGCCGTCAAGCAGGCCTCGGCGGGCCGCCAGATCCCCTGGGAGAGCACCTCGCTCGAAGGCGACTTCTACTTCCAGCCCGGCAGCGCCGGCGCCGCCCCGACGGCCGGCGCCGATCTCGACGACGAACTGTGGAACATGGTCGCCGGAACGGCGCAGCCCTCGGCCTACCGCGCGTATCTGGAGCGCTTTCCCGAAGGCAAGCACGCACCGCAGGCGCGCTCGCTGGCCGCGCGCTCCGACGGTGACGCGAGCCGCGCCGCCGGTCTCGCGCGCCAGGGCGCGCCGGCGGCGGGCGGCTTCAGCTTCTCGGCCGAGGAAGCCAGGATGGACGAGGCCTCGCCGCAGGGGCGCGAGCGCAGCGCCGCGCAGCAGCTCGCCGCGCTGGCCTGCCCGCCCGCGCGGCGCGGCGCCAGGCTGCGCCTGCAACTCGACGAGCCGCCGGGCGGCGCCTTCGCCGGCGCGCTGACCAAGGCGCTGCAGCAAGCCGGCATGCAGGTGCAGGGCACGGGCGACTACGTCGTCCGCGGCACGCTCAGCGTGCAGGCCCGCCCGCACGCGCTGCTGCGCGTCAACGAGGTGAGCGTCAGCAGCGCCGCGACGATCGATTCCGCGGCCGGCCGGCGCCTGGCCAGCAGCGTGCTGCGCGACGACTCCTACGCCGGCAGCGACGTCGAGGCGATCGCCGCGAGTCTGGTCCGCGCGCAGGCGAGCCAGGCGGCCGCGCAGTTGCTGACGCAGTTCTGCCGGCCCTGAGCGGCCGCGCCGCCGTCGCCCGATGAACCGTCCGATGAGCCGCCGCCTGCCGCCCGCCGTGAGCGGCAGCGCCGACGACGTGGAAGCCGAGTTCTACGAGGCGCTGCAGCGCGCCGACCTCGAGCGGCTGATGGCGGTCTGGGCCGACGACGACGAGATCGTCTGCGTGCATCCGGGCGGCGCGCGCGTCATCGGCGCGGCGGCCATCCGCGCCAGCTTCGAGGCCATCTTCGCGCGCGGCGGCATCCCGGTGCTTCCCGAGCAGGTGCACCGCCTGGTCTGGTCGGGCGGCGCGCTGCACCATCTGGTCGAGCGCGTGGTGGTGCCGGCCGAAGGCGGCGGCGTGCACGAAGCCTGGGTGTTCGCCAGCAATGTCTACCTGAAGACGGCGCAGGGCTGGCGCCTCGCCGCGCATCACGCCAGCCCGGGCACGGTGCACGAGCCCTCCGGCCCCGACGACGCGCCCTCGACGCTGCATTGAGCGCACGCGCTGCGCCCGGCGCGCTTGGGCTTGCGGCTGCGGCCCGCGTCGCCTGCGGTACACACGCCGCCTGGCGCCTCGACAGCGGCCCGGTGTGGCGCCCGGACCGCACACCAGCGCGCGGCGCTCACTTCGGCGCGCTCGCCGCGTCGGCCGGCGGCTTGGGCTCTTCGAACTTGGCGCCGCCCTTGTCGGCCATGTAGACCACGGCGCGCGCGATCTCGTAGTCGCTGTACGCACCGCCGCCTTGCTTGGGCATCGCACCCTTGCCGTTCAAGGCCGAGTGCAGCAGCGCGTCGAAACCCGTCTTGATGCGCGGCGCCCAGGCGGCCTGGTCGCCGAACTTGGGCGCACCCGCGGCGCCGCTGCCGTGGCAGGCCGAGCACACCGCGGTGTAGAGCTCCTCGCCGGTGCGCGGCGCGGCGGCGCTTGCCGCCTCGCGCAGCTCGATCGTGCCCACGCGCTGCAGACGGCGCGCCACGGCCTCCGCGCTCGTCGACTCGCCCCCCGCCACCGTCTTGCCGCCGAACACGAAGCTGGCGAGCAGCCAGATCACGAACACCGGCAACAAGAACGCAAGGGCCGCCGTCGCGAACAACCGCCCCGGCATGTGGAGCTCGCCCTCGGGCGGCGCCTGCTGCGGCCCGGCGGCGGAATTCTCGGCTTGGCTCATGGAAGTCCTCGGCATGCTCGTGCGCGCTCGCTGCGCACCGATCGAAGCGCGAAATTCTAGGGGCAGCACGGCGAGCCGGCCCCGCGTGCGGCCACGCCCGGGCCTCTGTCCAGGCCCGCGCGGACGACTCGGCTGCGTGCGGCAAGGCGCGGCTGCGCGCGGGTACGCGGCGATGCGCCCGGTCAGCCCGCCGCGAGCCGCGCACTAGAATGCAGCCCCCACGCGCGGCGACCGTGGTGAAGTGGATATCATGCGGCCCTCCGAAGGCCGCGTCGCAAGTTCGATTCTTGCCGGTCGCGCCAGTCCTGCGGCATGCCGCTCAGCAGTGCCGCAACGCGTTCTCGAGATCCGCGATCAGATCGTCCTCGTGCTCGAGGCCGATCGACAGCCGTACCAGCCCCTCCGACACGCCGACCTGCGCGCGCAGCTCGGCCGGCACGCCCGAGTGCGTGGTCGAAGCCGGGTGGCACACGAGCGACTCGGTGCCGCCCAGGCTCACCGCCGACTTGAACAGCGCGAGCGCGTTGATGAAGCGGAACGCCGTCTCGCGCCCGCCCGCCAGCACGATGGAGAAGGTCGAGCCGGCGCCGGTGCACTGGCGCCGGTAGGCCTCCTGGTAGGCGGGCGACGCCTCGAGCTGCGGGTGCAGCACCTCGAGCTTGCGCACCGGGTTGCGCGCCAGCCAATGCGCAACCCGGCTGGCGGTGGCGGCGGCGCGGCGCATGCGCAGCACCAGCGTCTCCATCGAGCGCGCGATCATCCACGACGAATGCGGGTCGAGCTGCGCGCCGAAGGCGCCGCGCGTGGCCTTCAAGCGCTTGATCAGCTCGGCCGACCCGCTCACGCCGCCGGCCACGAGATCGCTGTGGCCGCCGACGTACTTGGTGAGCGAATAGACGGCGACATCGATGCCGTCGCGCAGCGGGTGCTGGAAGATCGGCCCCAGCATCGTGTTGTCGCAGGCCGATACCGGCCGGTAGCCGTGGCGACGCTCGAACGCAGCGAGCGCGCGCGTGACGAGACCGAAGTCGACGAGCGCGTTGGTCGGATTGGCCGGCGTCTCGATGTAGACCAGCGCCACCTTGCCGCGCGCGGCCGCCGCCTCGAGCGCGGCTTCGAGCTGCGCCGGCGCCAGGCCGTCGACGAAGGACTCGTGGCCCACGCCCCACTCGGGCAGCACCTTGCGGATCAGCGTCTCGGTGCCGCCATAGAGCGGCGTCGAGTGCACGATCTGGTCGCCCGGGCGCAGCAGCGTGAGCAGCAGCATGCCGATCGCCGCCATGCCGCTGGCGGTGACCGCGGCCGCCTCGGCGCCGTCGAGCAGCGCCAGGCGATCCTCGACGATCTCGAGGTTCGGATGGTTGAAGCGGCTGTACACGAGCCCGGCACCGGCGTCCTGCGGCGGCGGCCGGCGCCCGGCGACGACGTCGAAAAACGCGGCGCCGTCCTCGGCACTGCGAAAGGCGAAGGTCGAGGTCAGGAACACCGGCGGCTTGACCGCGCCCTCCGACAGGAAGGGGTCGTAGCCGTACGACATCATCTGCGTCTCGGGGTGCAGCTCGCGGTCGAGGATCGACTTCTTGTGGTAATTCGAATACGACATGCGAATCTCCGAAGCGGGTTGAAGCGATCGGCCGCGGCGGCTTGGCAGCAGCGGCGACGGTGTGGGGCGCAATGATGCGCCTGCCGGCGCGCTTCGGGCGCGCGGCATGCCGCCGTCGCGATGGTGCGCGCCGGCGGCCTCGAGGCGCAGCGTCGTGCGGGGCGCGCGCCGCGTCCGACTGCTACATTGCGCCCCGGCGCTCGGCGCTGCTGCATCGATGGATCGTTCCCGTTTCCCGACTTGCGCCGCGGACGCAGCTGCGGTCTTCGCCGCCGTCGATGCCCTGATGCACACACTGCATCCGCTGGCTGCGCACATCGCCGGGCCGCGCGCGGCACAGCGGATGATCCGCGTCTGCGCAGGCAGGCCGGTTGCACCCGCGCCCTTCGCCGCGCGGCGCTGACCCGACAGCGGCGCGACGCGCACGGCACGAGCGAGGGCAGATCGCGGGATTGCCATGCAGTGGCAGCAGCAATGGCAGGACAGCCTGGTCTGGATCGGGCGCACCTACGTCCTCGTCGTGCTCGCCTGTGCGCTGGCGGGCACCGCGCTCGTCCGGCTGACCCGCTGGGGCCGGCAGTTCTGGCGCTTCGCCGGTCCGTACTTCACGCCCCGGCGCGACTGGCGGCCGCTCGCGCTTGCCGCTGCGGTCGTGCTGCTGTCCGTCGCCGGGGTGCGCATCAATGTCCTGCTGTCGTACTGGAACAACGGCTTCTACGACGCGCTGCAGGCGCTCGATGCGGCCCGGTTCTGGTTCTTCATGCGTCTGTTCGCGCTGCTGGCGGCGATCCATGTCCTGCGCGTGCTGGTCGCCTTCCTCGCCGGCCAGACCCTGGACATCCGCTGGCGCACCTGGATGAACGAACGCCTGACCGAGGACTGGCTCGCCGGCAGCGCCTACTATCGCGAGCGCTTCCTGGCGCATCCGGTCGACAACCCCGACCAGCGCATCCAGGTCGACATCGGCAGCTTCGTCACGGCGAGCCGCACGCTCGCGATCGGCGCCATCGAGGCGGTGGTCTCGCTCGCCAGCTTCACGCTGATCCTGTGGGATCTGTCGGGGCCGCTGACGCTCGGAACGCTCGAGGCGCCTCGCGCCATGGTGTTCCTCGTCTACCTCTACGTGCTCGTCGCCAGCGTGTTCGCATTCCGGCTCGGCCGGCCGCTGATCGGGCTCAACTTCCTCAGCGAGCAGCTCGCCGCCAACTTCCGCTATGCGCTGATCCGCGTGCGCGAGTACGCGGAGAACATCGCCTTCTACCGCGGCGAGGCGGTCGAGCGGCGCGGCCTGGCCGAGCGCTTCGACGCCTTCATCCGCAACCTCTGGGCGCTGGTGTTTCGCTCGATGAAGTTCGACGGCTTCAACCTCGCGGTCAGCCAGGCGGCGGTGGTGTTCCCGTTCCTGCTGCAGGCGCAGCGCTTCTTCTCGGGTGCGATCAAGCTCGGCGACGTGATGCAGACCTCACAGGCCTTCGGCCAGGTGCAGGACGCGCTGTCGTTCTTCCGCCTCTCGTACGACGGCTTCGCCCAGTACCGCGCCGCGCTCGATCGCCTGAGCGGGTTCACCAGCGCGGCCGGGCAGGCGCGCGCACTGCCCTCGATCGCGATCGAGGCGGACGCGACAGCGCTGCGCCTCGACGCGCTGGACGTCGACCGGCCGGACGGCAGCGCGCTGCTGCGCGGCCTCTCGCTGCAGCTCGCGCCCGGCCAGGCGTTGCTGGTGCAGGGTGCCTCGGGCGCGGGCAAGACGACGCTGCTGCGCGCGCTCGCCGGGCTGTGGCCCTACGCGCGCGGACGCGTGCGCGCGCCGCTCGGCGCCGATGCGCTCTTCCTGCCGCAGCGCCCCTACCTGCCGCTGGGCACCCTGCGGGCGGCGCTCGCCTACCCCGAGCGCGAGGCTGACGACACGCGCCTGCGCGCAGCCCTCGAGCAGGTGCAGCTGGCCCACCTGCGCGAGCGGCTCGACGAAGCTGCCGACTGGTCCGGGACGCTCTCGGTGGGTGAGCAGCAGCGCGCCGCGTTCGCCCGAGTCCTGCTGAAGAAGCCCCGCATCGTCTACCTCGACGAGGCCAGCTCAGCGCTGGACGAAGGGCTGGAGCATGCGATGTACGGCCTGCTGCGCCGCGAGCTGCCCGAGGCGATCGTCGTGAGCGTCGGCCACCGCAGCACGCTGCAGGCCTTCCACAGCCACCGGCTGCTGCTCGGCGGCGATGCGCGCTGGACGCTGGTCGCCGCGGCCCGCCCCGGCTCGTCCGGCTGACGTCAAGAGGTCGGCGCGCCGGCGCGGCGGCGGCCAACGCCGCCGCTCGTCAGGCCGGCCCGCGCGACGGCTTCCCGTCTCCGCTCATGCGCCGCCGGGCATCGTCACGGCCTTGCGCCTCGACGGCGCAAGCGGCCGCATTGGGGCCAGCCCGCCCGATTCCAGGGCCGCGCGTGGCACCAATGGCACCAAGGCCAATCGCCCGCGCGGCGCTTTACCGCGACAGGTGCGCGCACCAAGATGCCCGCGTCGCCTGAACCCGAGGCCGCGCGGACGGTATCTGCCGCCCGCCACGGCCGCACGACGGAGGAGATCGACATGCATCTGCGCCCCTGTCTCGCGCGCCTGCAGCCCTTGGTGCTCGGCCTGGTGTTCCTGTTCCTGGCCGGCATCGCGGGCGGCGCCGCGGCCGACATCCCCAAGGAGCTCTACGAGGGCATCGGCGTGCGCTCCGACGCGTCGCCCAAGCTCCTGTACGAGGCCCTGGTCAAGCGCTACCGCGACCCGGCACAGGGTGCCGGCAAGGGCAAGTACGCCGACCTGTGGCAGCCGATCCCGTTCAGCAAGTACTTCGACCCGCACAGCTTCTACGCGCCGCCGAGCACGGTCTCCGAGGTCGCCGGGCGCGCCGATTGCGTCGAATGCCACCTCAAGGAGACACCGGGTTGGGTGCATCAGTGGAAGCAGAGCGCGCACGCCAACCTCGGCCGGATCCGCGCCCTCGAGCCCTCCGACGTACGCTTTTATCAGAAGGCCAAGCTCGAGGAGGTCGAGCGCAACCTCAGGTCGCTGGGCAAGCTGGGCGCAAACGAGGCGCTCAGGGAAGTGGGCTGCATCGACTGCCACGTCGACGTGAACCTGGCGCGCAAGGCCGACCACCGAAAAGACCTGCGCATGCCGACGGCCGAGGTCTGCGCCGCCTGTCACCTGAGTGAATTCGCAGAGCGCGAGAGCGAACGCGACACCGCAGTCTGGCCGAAGGGCGTCGAGCGCACCAAAGGCCGGCCCTCGCACGCGCTGGACTACCAGGACAACGTCGAAACCGGCATCTGGGCCGGCATGCCGCAGCGCGAGATCGCCGAGGGCTGCACCGCCTGCCACATGAACCAGAACAAGTGCGACACCTGCCACACGCGGCATTCGTTCTCGCTCGTCGAAGCGCGCAAGCCCGAGGCCTGCGGCACCTGCCACAGCGGCATCGACCACAACAACATCGAGAACTACCTGTCGTCCAAGCACGGGGTCAATTACCTCACGCTCGGCTCGAGCTGGAACTGGAACGTGCCGCTCAAGGACGGGCTCACCAAGGGCGGGCAGACCGCGCCCACCTGTCAGACCTGCCACATGGAGTTCAACGGCAAGTACGGCCACAACGTGGTGCGCAAGGTGCGCTGGGCCAACTACCCGATGGTGCCTGGCATCGCCGAGGCCGTCGTCGACTCGGACTGGTCCCGGCAACGGCTCGGCGCCTGGGTGAAAACCTGCACCCAGTGCCACTCCGAGCGCTTCGCACGCGCCTATCTCGAACTCATGGACAAGGCCACGCTGCAGGGCGTGCAGAAGGTCAAGGAGGCGCAGGCGGTGGTGCAGAAGCTCTACGACGACGGCTTGCTGCCAGGACAGAAGACGAACCGGCCGGCGCCGCCGGCACCGGAGAAGGACGCGCCGATGGAGTTCTTCCAGCTCATGTGGAGCAAGGGCAACAACCCGACGGCCGTCGAACTGGAAGGCAAGGTACTGGCCGAGAACCTGCTGCCCAAGTTGTTCGTCGGCGTCGCGCACGTCAATCCGGGCGGCTGGACCTATACCGAGAGCTGGGAACAGATCAACGCCGGCTACAGCCGCATCATGGACTACGACACCCAACTGCGCGAGCGCGCGGCGGCGGCCAAACCCAGGAGTACATCGAGCCTGCCCGAGCGCACGCTGCTCGCGCTGTTCGCGCCGCAGCGCGACGAGCGCGATCTGTGGGCGGCCGGCTTCGGCGGCGCAATGCTGCTGGGCGGGGCCGCGCTGCTGTGGCGTTCCCGCCGTGGACGGCGCGACGATTGAGCGCCTGTGAAGCTATGAATCGCGCCCGCGTGGGGCCCCCGCCCGCCGCGGGGCGTGCCGCACCGCCGCGCGCGGCGCGTCGCCGCGCGCTCGGCATTGCCGGCGCAACGCTTGCGCTGGCCGGACTCGGGACCTTGGGTCAGTTCGTGGCACGCCGCGCAGCGAACGCCCCGACGCCTTATCGCTACCGCGTCGTCGCCGAGGCGGAGGCGGCAGGGTTTCGCGAACTCGGGCTCGACGAGCATCCGCGCTTGCCGGTGCGCAAGATCGAACTGCTGCCCGAGGGCGCCACGGCAGCGGCGGCCCTCGCCTACGCCGCCGCGCCGCCGGGGGCGGCTCCTGTCCTGCTGGGCTGGGACAACCGCGGCGCCGAGCCGCTGCTCCGCCCGGACATGCGCGCCGGCGAAATCGCGGCGCTGGCACGTTCGGTGCGGCAGCATGTGCCGGCCGGCGCCACCGTGCTGGCGTGGCCGGACACGTCGCGTCAGCTCGATCTGCTCGCCGGCACCAAGGCCGTCCACAGCGCCCCGCTGCTCGCGCCGCTGCTGCTGCCGGCGTCGTGGCGCAGCGCGCGCCGCGCGATCGAAGCGAGCGAACACCGGTTCTGGCAAGGATCATCCGGAGCCGAGGCTGCGGCGCGCTTTGCGCGCTACGTCGACGCGCTGGTTGCACCGTATGCCGAAGGTCTGGCGGCTCTGCGCGCGTTGATCGAACCTGGCGCAGCCCATCTCATCGTGCAGCTGAGCGACGCCTATCGCGCCGGCGTGATGCGCCCGGAACGCTTCGCGATCGGCTGGCGCGACTTCACGCCCGGCACGCAACTGCACGGCACGATCGCCGGCGTCAAGGCCTGGCTCGCCGCGCAGGGGCACCGCTCCTATGCCATCGACGCGCGCGACCCGGCCGTGCTGCGCGTCTTCTTCCTCACCGACGCGCCGTCGCAGGACACGCTCGTCGCGCGGCTGCTGCCCTTCAGCACCTCCAATCCGTTTCGCCTGGAGGCGCCACGCATCTTGCACCAGCAAGGGCCGTATTGGGTCTACCGGATCGCCGGCTCCGCCGGGCACGCAAGGAAAGAGGAGGGGTGACGCGCGATGACAGGCCATCCCGGGGCTCTGCCCCTCGCTGCTTTCTTGGCTGGCGCGCTCGCTCTCGCCGGCGCTGCGCCGGCGGCCGAAGTGCCCTACGAGGGGTTCAAGAAATGCGCCTCCTGCCACAAGAGCCAGAGCCAGTCCTGGCGCAAGACCGGCCATGCCAAGGCGCTCGATCTGCTCAAGCCGGGCGTGCGCAGCGAAGCCAAGCGCCGCGCCAAGCTCGATCCGGCGAAGGACTACGCGAGCGACAAGGACTGCCTCGGCTGCCACGTCACCGGCCTGGGCAAGGAGGGCGGCTACGACCCGGCCGATCCGGATCTCTATCGCGTCGGCGTGAGCTGCGAGTCATGCCACGGGCCCGGCGGCCGCTACCAGCTTGTTCATCGCGAAGCCGCGGAGCGCTTCGAGAAGAAGCAGGCCACGACGCCGCGTCAGGGTCTGGCCGACGCCGGCCAGGACTTCGCATTCGCCGAGCGCTGCAACGCCTGTCACATGAACTACCGCGGCTCGCCGTGGAAGGGCGCCCAGGCGCCTTACAACCCTTTCGCGCCGACGCTCGACGCGAAGTACCGCTTCGACTTCGACAAGGCCGTGCGTGACGCGAAGGCGATGCACGAGCATTTCAAGCTCGACGGCGTCTTCACCGGCGCGCCGGTCGCGCCCTTTCACGAGCAGTTCCAGGCGACGGCCAGGCCGATCGGCAAGGACGCTCGTTAGGGCGGGGCGGGCCGCGATGCGCAGCAAGAAGGCGGCGGCGCTGCTCGGCGCGGCCATCACCCTGTTCCTCGTCGTGCTGGCGCTCGCCGGCGAAGCCGCGCTGTCGACGCAGGCGTTCTGCACCGGCTGTCATTCGATGAGCTATCCGGCGCAGGAGCTGGCCAAGTCGACGCACTACGGCCGCGTCGGCGCCGATCCGCAATGCAAGGACTGCCATGTACCGCAGGGGATCGAGAACCTGCACCTGGCCATAAGGGCCCATCTGGTCGACGGCTCGCGCGATCTGTGGCGCGAATTGACGCTGGACTACTCCGACCTCGCCCGCTTCAACGCGCGCCGCCTGCAGATGGCGCATCAGGCGCGTCTCGAGATGAAGCGCTCCGACAGCCTCACGTGCCGCCGCTGCCACCGCAACCCGCGCCCGGTGGCGCCCGAGGGCAAGGCCGAGCACCAGCGCCTGGCTGCCGGCGAAGCCACCTGCATCGACTGCCACCAGAACCTGGTGCACAAGGCGGTCGCGGAAACCGACCTGGGCAAGAGCCTGGCCACCGGCACGATGGTGCTGAAGGAGGAGTGACGAAGCGGCCTGGCACCATCAGCGACGGCGGCGCTGGCACTAGCGGAGTGCCAGCGAGCCGCGGTACGCTTGGTGCCAACCGATGGACTGCGGGGGTCGCAATGGAGCTTCCGGTCTCGCTGGACCCGTCGAGGCGTCATTCGCTTCAGCGGCAGTTGTTCGACCAACTGCGCGGCCTGATTCTCGGCGCCGGACTCGCGCCGGGTACGACGTTTCCGCCGAGCCGATCGTTGGCTCGGCAGCTCGGCGTCTCGCGCAACACCGTGATGCTGGCCTACGAGCGCCTGAGCGCCGAGGGCTATCTGCAGACGCGCTCGGCGCTCGGCACCTTCGTCAGCTTCGATCTGCCCGAGCGCTCGCTGCAGCCGGCCGGCGTTGCCCTCGCGCACGCAGCGCCGGCCGAGTTGCGTCGACCCGCGCCGCCGATTGCATTCCAAGGGCGGGCACAGGCGGTGGTCAACCGCGAGCGGCTGGAGATCGACTTCTGGCTCGGCAAGCTCGATCCATGCTGCTTTCCGCTGGCCACTTGGTGCCGGCTCGCCCGCCGGGTGCTCGAGACCTCGGAGCGGCGATTCGCAGAGTACCGCGATCCGGCCGGCGCGCCCGAGCTGCGCCGCGCCATCGCGCACCACCTCGCGCTGGCGCGCGGCATGCGCGTCGACCCCGAGCAGATCGTGGTTGCCGCCGGTTCGCAAGAGGGCCTCAACATCGTGGCGCGACTGCTGCTGCGCGAGGGCGGATGCGTTGCGATGGAGAACCCGTCCTACCAGGGGGCGGCGTATCTGTTCGAGAGCTGGCGCGCGCAGATCCTGCCGGTGCCGGTGGACGAGGACGGGCTGTGCGTCGACGCCTTGCCGCCCGGCGGCCCCGCCTTCGTCTATCTGACGCCGTCGCATCAGTACCCGATGGGGTTCACGCTGTCGCTCGAGCGGCGGCTCCGTCTGCTGGATTGGGCACGGCGCCACGGCGCCTACGTCGTCGAGGACGACTACGACAGCGACTTCCGCTACCGCGGCTCGCCGCTGACGGCGTTGATGGGCCTGGACGACGCGCAATGCGTCATCTATGTCGGGACCTTCTCCAAATCGATCGGCGCCGGGCTGCGCCTGGGCTATCTCGTGCTGCCGCCGCACCTGGTCGAAGCGGCGCGCACGGTCAAGGCGCTGCTCGACAACGGCCATCCCTGGCTCGAGCAGGCGGTGTTGGCCGAGTTCCTTTCGAGCGGAGCCTACGACGCGCACCTGCGCAAGATCCGACGCACCTACCTCGCGCGCCGCGACTGCCTGATCGAGTGCCTGCGCAGCCGGTTCGGCGCGGTCGCCCTGAGCGGTACGGAATCGGGCATGCACCTGGCCTGGCACCTTCCGGGCCATTGGCCGCGCGCGCCCGAGCTGCAACGTCTGGCCGCCGATCGGGGAGTGGGGATCTACTCGCTGCACGCGGGCGCCGCGCACGACTTCGGCGGCTGCGCCTACAGCGAGCGCACCCTCTTCCTCGGCTACTCGTCTCTCGGCGAAGCGCATATCCGCGCCGGCATCGAGCGCGTCGCCGACGCGCTGGGCGAGTCCATGCACAGCCGCAAGGCGACACAGCGCCTGCGTCCGCTCTACGCGCACTCGTGACGCAGCGGCGCCGGTTCGGCGGGCGGGACGCGGGCCCGAGTGGGTCGGCATCAGGCGCCGAAAGCGGCAAATCGGGCATGGATGCGGCACCGGCATGCCGCGCCGCCCGCGCCAGGCGCAAGGCCTTGCCGCAAGACATGCGAGTCGACGCGGCCTGACACGCTGCTGCGAAGCGCCGGCCGCGGCATCCCTGGCAAAACGAGGGCTGCCGATATCGACCCGCGGAGCACGGGCGCCTACACCCCGCCGCGCAGCTCCGCGCCCAGCCGCCTGGCCATCTGGCGCGCATACCAGCGCGGCGCCAGGCGCGACACCCACCAGGCCAGGCGCGATACGCGATCGGGCAGCAGCAGGCGCCGGCCGCGCGCGGCGGCACGCACGATCTTCGCGGCCACCGCCTCGGGCGTGGCGCGCCGGCCGACGATGGCCTGGGCATGGCGCACCGGCGTGCCGTCGCCGCCCAGCGCGTTCTTGTCGATGCCGGTGCGGATGAACGCCGGGCACACCAGCAGCACCTCGACGCCCAGCGGCTCGAGCTCGCTGCGCAGGCTGTCGAAGAAGCCGTGCAGCGCATGCTTGCTCGCCGCGTAGCCGGTGCGCGCGACGAGCGGCGCGAAGCCGGCGACGCTGGAGACCGCGACGACGAGGCCGCGGCGCGCAACGAGGTCGTCGAGCGCCGCATGCGTGCAGTGCAGCGCGCCGAAGAAGTTCACCGCCATCACGCGGCGGATCACTTCCGGGCGCGTGGCCGCGAAGGCGCTGCGGTGCGTGATGCCGGCGTTGTTGACGAGCACGTCGATGCCGCCCCAGGCGTCGCGCACCTCGGCCAGGGCGCGCCGGCAGTCGGCCTCGTCGGCGACGTCGCAGACCAGGCGCCGCACCGCGGCGGCGGCGAAGTCGGCCTGCCGCAGCAGCGCCGCGTCGCGATCCAGGGCCGCGACCTGCGCGCCGGCCGCGGCGAAGGCGTCGACGAGCGCGCGGCCCAGGCCGCCCGCGGCCCCGGTGACCACGACCACGCGGCCCGCGAAGTCACGCGCCATGGCCGCGCGCGCGCCGGTACAGCTCGAACACCTCGGCCGAGCTGAGGCGCGGCCGGTAGCCGAACTCGGTCTTGAGCCGGGTGTTGTCGAGCACCGGCCGCCAGCGCAGGAAGTCGAGCTGCTCGGGGCCATATTGCGTCAGGCCGAGCGTCTTCAGCGCCCGCAGCGCCAGCCGCAGCAGCCCGGCCGGCAGCACGAGCCGGCGCTTGCCCAGGCGCGCGGCGATCTCGGCCAGCGTGAGCACGCCGTCGCCGGCGACGTTGTAGACGCCGGGCGGACCGTCGGCGACGGCGTGCAGCAGGCAGCCGACGACGTCCTGGTCCCAGACGAAGACGAAGGGGCTGGCCGCGCCGCGAATCGCGATCAGGCGGGGCTTTTCGAACAGGTCGGTGATCTGGTTTCGCACCGTGGCGCCCAGGATCGTGCCGATGCGCAGCACCACCTGCTGCAGCTCTGGGTGCTCGCGGCGCCAGCGCGCGAGCATCTCCTCCACCAGGCGCTTGTGCCAGGAATACGCGAAGGCCTCGTTGCCGCGCAGCGGGCAGTCCTCGGTCAGCCATTCGGGGTTGTCGGCGTGGTAGCCGTAGGCCGCGCCGCTCGAGCTGACGACGATCCGGCCGACCCCGGCCGCGAGGCAGGCGCGCAGCACATTCGCGCTGCCTTCGACATCGACCGCGTACTCGAACGCGCGCGTGCTGCCGCGCCCCGGCGTGACGATCGAGGCCAGGTGCACGACGACCTCGACCGCATGCCGCCGCATGAGTTCGGCCAGCTCGGGCGCGCGTACGTCGACCTGCTCGTAGACGACGCCGGCCAGGCGCTGCGGCGCGGGCACCGCGCGCACATCGGCGGCGACGACGCGTTCGACTTCGATGCGCCCGGCCGCCAGCGCCGCGACGAGCTGTGTGCCCAGGTAGCCGCCGGCGCCGGTGACGAGCACGCGCGCACTCATGCCGCTTGCAGCACCGGCGCGCGGCGCGACCACCAGGTGGCCAGCGTGAGCCCGGCCACGATGTGCCAGATGCCCCACCAGGCGGTGACCACCGCCATGCCGCCCAGGCCGTCGAAGAAGTTGAAGATCAGGATCAGGCCGAGCCCCGAGTTCTGGATGCCGCACTCGATGGCGACGGCGCGCCGGTCGGCCTCGCTCAGGCGTGCCGACCAGGCGAGCGCGTAGCCCGTGGCCAGCGCCGAGGCGTTGTGCACGAACACCACGCCCACCACCATGCCGACGTAGAGCACGAAGTACTTCCAGTTCGCGCCCAGCGCCGCGAGCACGAAGACGAGGAAGAAGGCGAGCGAGAAGATCTTCATCGGCCGGCGCGCGCGCTCGGTGAAGCGCGGCCAGCGGCGCGCGACGATGAGGCCCAGCGCCAGCGGCAGTCCGAGCAGCAGGAACACGTGCAGCAGCATCTCGAACGGATTCACCGCCACCTGGCGCAAGATGGGCTGCGCCGGCGCGTAGAGCCCGCCCCACAAGGCGATGTTGAGCGGCGTCATCACGATCGCCGCCAGCGTCGACAGCGTGCTGATCGACACCGACAGCGCGGTGTTGCCGCGCGCGTAGTGGGTGAGGAAATTGGAGATGTTGCCCGCCGGGCACGACGAGACGAGGATCATCCCCAGCGCGATGCTCGGCCGCGGCTCGAGCAGCAGCACCAGCAAGAAGGTGAAGGCCGGGAACACCAGGTGATGGCCGAGCAGCCCGATCGCCAGCGCACGCGGCGTGCGCAGCGCCGCGGCGAAGTCGGCCGTCTTCAGCTCGAGCGAGACGCCGAACATGACGAAGCCCAGCACGACGTTGAGCGCCAGCAGCGTCTGCGGGTTGAAGTTCAGGCGGACGAGATCGATGTCGGTCATGGCGGTGCCGCGGCTGTGCCGCGCCGGTGCGCGGGCGCGGCGCGTTCATCCGGGGTCGGTCAGCCCTTGGGCTCCTCGTGCATCTTCTTGAAGTGGATCAGCCCGGGCGCCCACATGTGCTTGACCGGATCGACGTCCACATGCACGACCGCGCAGCGCCCCGAGGCCAGCGCGCGTCTGAGCGCCGGCTCGAGCTGGCCCGGCTCGGCCACGCGCTCGCCGTGCGCGCCCATCGCCTCGCCGAGCTTGTCGAACGCGATCTCGCCCAGGTCGGCCTTGATCGTCTCCTCGGGGTCGAGGTGCTTGAAGAGCATCGTCTTGAACGGCCGCAGCATGAACTGCTGGTTCATCTTCACCATGCCCCACTGGCGGTCGGCAAGCACGATGTAGATCACCTGCGCCTTGTTGCGCACTGCCGTCTCCACCTCCTGCGGATGAAAGCCGAAGGCGCCGTCGCCGGTGATGCAGCACACCGGCGCGCCCGGCAGCGCCAGCGCCGCGCCCACCGCCTGCGCCATGCCGGCGCCGAGCATGCCGAACTTGAAGGTCGAGACGATGCGGTTGGGCAGCTCGGCGCGGTGGTGGAACATCGCCCAGATCGTGGCGTTGCCGCCGTCGGCGACGAGCACGCTGTCCTTGGGAAACACGCGGCCGCATACGCCGGCGATGTGCGCCGGGTGCATCGGCACGGCCTGGTCGGCCAGCGCCTTGTCCCAGCCGGCGCGGTCGTCGTGCATCGCCTTGGCGTAGCCGGCCACGCGCGCGCGGCGCGCGTCGAGGTTCATCGCGGCAGCCATCGGCGCGAGCGCGTCGGCCAGCCGCTCGAGGAAACGCCCGGCGTCGGCCTGTATCGCGAGGTCGGCCGGCTTGTTCAGGCCGAGCATGTCGGCGTCGACGTCGACCTGGATCGTCTGCTGCTGCGCCGGCGGCGCCCAGTAGGGCGGCCGACCCCACCAGTCGGTCTCGCCCAGGCGCGAGCCGACGACGAGCGCGACGTCGGCCTCGTTGCGCACCTTGTGGTTGAGCTTGACGTGCGGCATCGGGATCGCCAGCGGCGAGGTCTCGGGCAACGCGCCGCGCGCGGCCCAGCTCGTCGTCACCGGCGCGGCCAGGAGAGCGGCCACGCGCGCCAGCGCGTCGAAGGCCAGCGCGTGCACGACGCCGCTGCCGACGTGGAGCATCGGCGCGCGCGCGCCGGCCAGCAGGCGCGCCGCCGCGTCCACCTGGGCCTCGCTCGGCTCGAGCGGCGCCGTGGCGCGGTACTGGTGCGGCGCCCAGTACGCGACCTCGGCCTTGACCTTGCCGTTCATGATGTTCTCGGGCACGTCGAGGTGCACCACGCCGGGCCGGCCCTCCCAGCTGCGGCGCAGCGCCTTGCGCATCAGCTCGGGCACGCGATCGAAGCTCGACGCCGCCGCGCTCCACTTGCCGATGCGGCCGATGACGCCGGCCTGGTCGAAGCATTGGTAGGCGCCGCCGCGGTCGGGGTACATGATCCCCGGGCGGCGCGCGCTGGTGATGGCGAGCACGCGGTTGCCTTCGGCCTGCTCGACCACCAGGCCCGGAAGCAGGTTGGCCACGCCCGGCCCGTTGCTCGCCATGCACACACCCAGGCGCCCGGTCAGGCGCGCATAGGTGCCGGCCATGTGCGCGGCGCTCGTCTCGTGGCGCGGCGTGACGATCTCGATGCCCAGGCGGTGCAGCGCCGAATAGAAGCCGAAGTAGGTGCCGTCGATGATGCCGAACACGCGCTCGACACCTTCGCGCTGCAGCATGCGGGCGATGACCTCGCCGCCGGTCGTCTCGGACATGAGTCGCTTCCCCACCGAGGCCGGGCTCCGGCGCCACCGCCCGGCCCCTCCCGCCTCCGCAGGGCGATCGTCCACGCTCGCGGCCGCTGAGGCAATCAGGCTTGCCCGGGGTTGGGGCCGGCTGTGGGGCCGACGCTGCAACGCGATGCTTGCAGCGGCGGGCAGGCGCACGCGCACGACAACCTGCATGGCTACACTGGCCCGCCTATGCAACACCGACGGCGGGCAGCGCACGTCGTGGCCGCGCTGGCCGCGACGCTCGCGCTCGCGGGCTGCGCGACACGCGCGCCGCGCCCTGGCGCCGACGGCCCCGAGGCGCGCCCGCCATCCGGCCTCGAGCGCACCCCCGACGCGGTGCCGCGCATCGAGCCGATCCGCAGCAGCGGGCCGAACAAGCCGTACGAGGCGTTCGGGCGCAGCTACGTGCCGGTGCTGGCCGACCTGCCGATGGCCCAGAGCGGCCTGGCGTCCTGGTACGGACGCAAGTACCACGGCCGCAGCACCGCCAGCGGCGAGCCCTACGACATGTACGCGATGACGGCGGCGCACCCGACGATGCCGCTGCCGAGCTACGCGCGCGTGCGCAACCCGGCCAACGGCAGCGAGGTGGTCGTGCGCGTCAACGACCGCGGCCCGTTTGTCGACGGGCGCGTCATCGATCTCAGCTACACGGCGGCGCTCAGGCTCGGCTTGCTGCGCGGCGTGGCGCCGGTGCAGCTGCGGCGCATCACGAATGCCGAGATTCTTGCGGCAGCAGCGGCAGCGCCCGCGGCCGAAGCGGCGGCCGGGCCCTCGGCGGCGACGGCCGCCGTGACGGACGCGGTTGCGACCGCGGCGTCGCTGCCCGACTCTCCGGCGCCCGACGGGCCGCTGCAGGCTGCCGGCTTCTGGCTGCAACTCGGCGCGTTCCGCGCCCGCGACGCGGCCGCCGCCTTGCAGCAGCGCGCGCTGCTCGAGGCCGACCTGCCGTGGGCGGCGGTGCGCGAGGAAGAAGGCCTCTTCCGGGTCCAGGCCGGCCCCTGGGCCACGCGCGCCGAAGCCCAGGCCGCGGCCGAGCGCCTGCACAGCCGCATCGGCGTCGTCGCGTACCTGCTCGAGCGGCGCTGAAGCGCGCGCAGCGTTCAGGTCGCAGCGGCCCCGCCGCCCGACCGCGCAGGCCCGGCGAGGCGGCCGGGCGCGCTCTTGGGAAACAGGGATGTCGAACGCTCACGGCAGGGCGGAAAGCAGCGGCTCCTTCGCGTACGCCGGGCCCGCTGGCGCGCTTGGAATGCTCAGAGCAGCTGTAGGTCGCGCGGAGCGACGCCGCCGAAGACCTGGTCCAGCTGTGCGCCCCCCAAGCCGAACTGTCGGCGAAACAGACCGGCGAGCACGGCGCGGTATTCGTTCAGCACCGGCAGGTCGCGGTCCTGGAACAGCGTTGCGCGTTCGACACGAACCTGTTCGCCGGCAATGCGCCCGCCGCGCACGCTGCCGCCCAGCACCCAGTAGACCGTGCCGTGGCCGTGGTCGGTGCCGCGGTTGCCGTTCTGGCGGAAGGTGCGCCCGAACTCGCTGATCACGACCACCGTGGTGTCGCGCCAGGCCGGGCCCAGCTCCTCGGCGTACGCCACCAGGCCGCGGGCCAGATCGTCCAGCCGGCTGGCCAGATAGCCCGCCGCGGCGCCCTGGCCGACATGCGTGTCCCAGCCGCCGACGTCGACGAAGCCGATGTCGTAGTGCTCGGCCATCAGCCGCGCGATGCGGCGCGCCTGGGCGCCGAAGCCGCGTGCCGAGATCGCATTGCGGCTCGCGGCCTGCATCTCCGAGCGCAGCTCGCGTCCGACGCGATCGCGCAGCTCGAAGCCCTCGTCGACGCGCGTCGCGAGCGCGCTGCCGCGGTACATCGAGGCCACGAGGCGACTCTGGCGCGGGTCGACCGCAGCCGAGGCGACGCGGTCCAGCGCCATGTTCGCCACCGGCACGCGGCCCTGCATCGAAAGCGGCAGCTGCGCGGTGAAGGCCATCGGCGCGGCGCCGCGGCACACGCCGGCCAGGCGGTTGAGAAAGCCGCTGTGGTAGTCGCGCGCGGCGCCCAGGGCCTGCCCGAGCTCGATGCTGTCTTGCGTCTCGAAGTGGCTGCGCGAGCTGTCCTCGGTGCCCGCGAAGGCGACGAAGGCGAGCTCGCCGCGCCGGAACATCGGGTGGAGCGTCTCGCGCAGCACCGGATGCAGGCCCCAGTCGGCATCGAGCGGCAGCGCCGCCTGCTCGCCGGTGCGCGGCACGGCGATGTCGGGGCGTACTTCGTAGTAGAAGCTGCTCGACGTGGGCACCAGCAGGCTGCAGCAGTCGTAGGCTCCACGCAGGAACACGAGCAGCAGGCGCGAGCCTGCCGCCGGCGCGGCGAACAGACGCGCGGCACCGCCGGCCAGCGGCAATGCGGCGACGGCGTGCAGCAGATGACGGCGTTGCATGGCGGTATCTCCAGGTTGCGGCGCGTGCCCGCGCCCCTATCGCCGCATGAACTCGGGGCTGGCGAGCAGCAGCATGTTCCATTCCTGCGGCGAGGCGGCCTGCGCCAGCGCCTGGCGGGTCGCCGGCCCAAGCGTGTGGACCATCGCCTCGTAGTACAGCGCGCCGCCCAGCTGCGGGAACGCGCCTTGCTCGGTCGGCTGCGCGTCCTCGGCGCGGAACAGGCCCGCCGCGCTGCCGCCCAGCGTGCGCGCGATCTCGAAGCGCGTCTGCATCTGCCCCGAACTCGCCCAGTCGGCCCCGGCGAGCGGGTAGCCGTCGGGCGTCTGGCGGCCGTACAGCGGCTCGCCCATGCGCGCAAGCCAGTTGATCATCGGCGCGGCGTTCAGGATCGTGCGGCCGTCGTAGGCCAGGCGCACCGCCGAAACGACGTAGCGCATCGGATCCTTGAACTTGCCATCGGCAGCCTGCGCGAACTCGGGCGCGGCGAGCAGCGTGCGCAGCGTGGCGGCGATGTCGCCGTCGCTGCGCGCGAACGTCGCCGCCATGCGCTCGACGAGGGCCGGCGGCGGGTTGTCGCTCATCCAGTACAGCGCGAGCTTGCCGGCGATGAAGCGCGCGGTGGCCGGCGCGCGCGCGATGCGGTCGAGCGCCTCGTCGTACTCGGCCAGGCCGTGCCGTTCGATCGGCGCGCCGAGAAAGACCTTGGGCCCGAAGTCGTGCCGGCGCGGGTCGAACTCGAAGGCGCCGCGGCGCACGTAATACGGCGCCAGGCGCGGCGGCAGACGCGGCTCCTCGGCGCGGTACGCGACGCCGACGCCGGTCATGATGCGCGCGAGCTGCTGCACGTCTTGCTGCGTGTAGCCCGAGCCGACGCCCATCGTGTGCAGCTCCATGATCTCGCGCGCGTAGTTCTCGTTGATGCGGCCGGCGGCGTTGCGCACGTTGTCCAGGTACACCAGCATCGCCGGGTGGTGCGCGACCGCCCCCAGCAGCGCGCGGAAGCGCCCGAGCGCGCGCGGGCGGATCGCACGCTCCTCGTAGTCGCCCACGGTCGCGCGGATGTCGCCCTTGAACTGGAAGACGTTGAAGTGGTTCATCCAGAACCAGGTCATCTGCTCCTGGATCTGGTTGGGCGAGTAGAGCGCGCGCAGCAGCGCGCGCGCCTGCGCCTCGCGCGCCAGGCCCGTCATCGCGCGCTGCCATTCGGCCAGTGCGGCCTTCTTGGCCTCGTCGTCGGCCAGGGCCGCGGCCTGCCGGCGCTGCTCGGCCATCTGCCGCGCCAGCTCCAGCAGCGGCCGCCGGCTGATCGTCAGCGCGTCGATCCGTTGCTGCACCTCGCCGGGCAGAACAGCCCGGGCCGGGTGGAGCTGGGCGTCGAGCCAGCGCTCGAGGCCGGCGCTGCGCAGCTGCGCCATGGCCTCGGAGTCGGCGCCCCAGGTCAGGCGGTTGGCGGCGCGCAGGAGCGCCGTCTCGTCGGCCGGCGGCGGCCGCGGCTCAACCGCAGCGGCGCCAGGCCGTGCGGCCGGGGTGGCGCAGCCGGCCAGCAGGCCGGCCGCGGCGGCTGCGCCCAGAGCGGCGGCCAGGCAGCGTCTCGAGATGTCCACTTGGGGCGGCTCCGGCAATGGAGCGGCAGACCGTGCCGGCCTGCCGACCCACCTGTAACGCCTTGACGCAAGCGGGGCTGACCGCGGCTCCCGCTTTTACGGCATCTTTACCATCACGGCCCGCTCAGCGACGGGTGGCCCCATCCCCAGCTCGATGCACGCCGCGGCTTGCCGGGCGCGGACTTTGCACCGATGCTCGCCGCAACGGAGGACTGTCCCATGCCCGATCCGCACGATCCTGCCGACCAGCAGCCCGTCACCTTCGTCGTCCCCGGCCAGGCGCTGCCCGGCGGCGTGGATGCGGCGGCCGCCGCACGCGGCGCGCTGACGCAGCCCCCCGCGCGCCCGGGCCGGGTGAAGGCGGCCGTGCGCGTGGCCGCGCTGCGCGGCGCGGCCGACCTGCAGCGCCTCGTCGCCGTGCCGGGCGAGGACATCGTCGCGCTGCACGTGGCCGGCGGCCCGGTGCTGTACCTGCACCCGGCGAACGCACGCGACCTGCTGCTCGCGCAGGCCGCGGCCGGCGCCACGCGCGGCCAGGCCGCGCCCGCGCCGCGGGTCGGCGCCGCGCCGCCGCCGGCCGAAGTCTCGGTGGCTGCGGCGCTGCGCTGGCGCGGCCAGGAGCCCGGCACGCCGACACGCGGGCTGCTCGGCGACGTCGTGCTCGCCGCGATCGAGGTGCTGACCGGCCTGGCCAAAGACGAGGCCGCCGACTTCGCCGCCAGCCGGGTCGTGCAGCATGTCGACGCCCAGGTCGACGCCGGCCTCTACCGGCTCACGCCCGAGGCGCTGGGGCCGCTGGCCGGCTCGGGCCGCAAGGTCACGCCCGCGCAGCCGCTGGCGCCGGCCGACGCGCCGCTGCTGGTGCTGATCCACGGCACCTTCGTCGAAACCGCGAGCACCTTCGGCAAGCTCTGGGCGCTGTACCCCGAGCGCGTGCGCCAGCTCTTCGCGCATTACGGCGGCCGCGTCTGCGCGCTCGACCACGAGACGCTGGGCAGGAGCCCGATCGCCAACGCGCTCACCCTGGTCACGGCGCTGCCCGCGGGCGCGCGGCTGCACCTGGCGACGCATTCGCGCGGCGGCCTCGTCGCCGAGGTGCTGGCGCGCGTGGCGCACGCGCGGGCCGCCGACGCGGCCGATCTGGCCTGCTTCGCCGCGCCCGCGTACGCGCAGCATCGCGCCGATCTGCAGGCGCTCGTCGCGCTCGTGGCGGAAAAGGGCATCACGGTCGAGCGCGTGGTGCGCGTGGCCTGCCCGGCGCGCGGCACGCTGCTTGCCTCGCGCCGGCTCGACGCCTACCTCTCGGTGCTGAAATGGTCGCTCGAAGCGACCGGCGTGCCGCTCGCGCCGGCCTGCGTCGACTTCCTCGCCGAGGTGGCGCGCCGCCGCGCCGAGCCCGAGCAGATCCCGGGTCTGGAAGCAATGATCCCGGGCACGCCGCTGGTCGAATGGCTCAACGCCGCGCCGCAAGCGATCGCCGGCGAGCTGCGCGTGGTGGCCGGCGATCTGCAGGGCGATTCGGTCGGCAGCTGGATCAAGACGCTGCTGGCCGACGCCTACTACTGGTGCGACAACGACATCGTCGTGCAGACGCGCTCGATGTACGGCGGCGCGCCGCGCGCCGGCGGCGCGAGCTTCCTGCTCGACCGCGGCGGCCGGACGACGCATTTCGCCTACTTCGCCAACGCGGCCACGGCCGATGCCGTCGTCGACGGGCTGATGCAGGCCGAGCCTCCCGCCGGCTTCGCGCCGATCGGGCCGCTGTCCTGGTCCGGCCAGGACGCCGGCGGCCTGCGCGGCAGCGAGCGCGACCCGGACAAGCCCGCCGTGTTCGTGCTGCCCGGCATCCTCGGCAGCAACCTGCAGCAAGGCGGCCGGCGCGTGTGGCTCGCCGTCGCGCTGTTCGCCAACCTCGACGCGCTGGCCTACCGACCGGGCGGCGCCGACGGCGTGGCGCCCGACGGCCCGATCCAGCTCGTCTACGGCAAGCTGATCGAACACCTGGGCGCGACGCACGAGGTGCGGCCCTTCGCCTTCGACTGGCGCCGCCCGATCGAGGAGGAAGCGCGGCGCCTGGGCGCCGAGGTCGACGCCGCGCTCGACGCGCGCGCGGCCAGCCGCCAGCCGGTGCGCCTGCTCGCGCATTCGATGGGCGGGCTCGTGGCGCGCACGCTCGCGCTCGAATGCCCCGCCACTTGGCAGCGCATGCTGGCGCAGCCCGGCGCGCGCGTGCTGATGCTCGGCACGCCCAACGGCGGCTCGTACGCGCCGATGCAGGTGCTGTCGGGCGACGACACCTTCGGCAACCTGCTCGCCGCGTTCGGCTCGCCGCTGCGCGACCAGCACGCGCGCGCGCTGATGGCGGCGATGCCGGGCTTCATCCAGCTGCAGGCCGACCTCACCGACCCGGCGCGCGGCCTGGGCGCCGAGGCGACATGGCAGCGCCTGGCCGACGACGACTACGCGCGCACGCAGCAGCAGAACTGGTGGCACCGCTCGGCCGGCGAGGCCATGAACCCGGCCTACCGCTGGGGCGTGCCCGCCCAGGCGGTGCTCGACGCGGCGCTGGCGCTGCGGCGCCGTCTCGACGCACAGCGCGCCGAGGCGCTGCCGGCATTCGCCGAGCGCATCGCGCTCGTCGTCGGCCACGCCCGCAGCACGCCGGTGGGGTACACCGTGGACGCCGACGCGGGCCTCGCCTACCTCGACTCGGGCGACGGCGACGGCCGCGTGGCGCTCGCCAGCGCGCTGCTGCCCGGCGTGTCGACCTGGAGCCTGGACTGCGAACACGGCAGCCTGCCCAGCGCCAAGGGCGCGTTCGATGCCTACGTCGAGCTGCTCGAAAGCGGCCGCACCGAGCGGCTGGCGCGCCTGCCGGCTGCGCGCGGCGCAGCACCGACCGGCTCCTTGCAGCGCAGCCGCCCCTCGCGCCAGGGCGCGGCGACGCTGCCGCCGCGCTCGCCCGACACGGTGTTCGGCGTCGAGCCCGAGGTGGCCGCGGCGCCGGCCGCCGCCGCGCGCGGTGCCGCGCTGCAGCTCGAACTGCTCAACGGCAACCTGGCCTTCGTCGCCGAGCCGCTGCTGCTGGGCCACTACCGCAGCACCGAGCTCACCGGCACCGAGGCGGTGGTCGACCGGCTGCTCGGCGGCAGCATGAGCGCGGCGCTGGCTGCCGGCATCTACCCCGAGGAGCGCGGTGCGCATCGCGCATTCGTCAACGCCTGGCGCGCTCCGGCCAACCCGTGGGCGCTGCCGCGCCCGCAGGCCGCGGTGGTGCTCGGCCTGGGCGACGAAGGCGCGCTGCGCGAATCGGATCTGGCCGCCGGCACCTGCCAGGCCGTGCTCGGCTGGGCCCAGCGCCTGGCCGAGGAGCCTGCGCGCTCGGCCGCCTCGACGGCGCTCGCCGCCACGCTGCTGGGCAGCGGCGGCCTGGGCATCTCGGCCGGCGCGGCGGCGCGCGCGATCGCGCGCGGCGTGCTCGAGGCCAACCTGCGCCTGGCCGCACTGGGCTGGCCATGCATCGGGCGCCTGGTGTTCGTCGAGCTGTACCTCGACCGTGCCACCGAGGCCTGGCAGGGACTGCAGGTGCTGGCCGCGGCCAGCCCCGAGGCCTTCGTGCTCGCACCGCGCATCCGCGCCGGCACCGGCGCGCTGCGCCAGCCGATCGCGGGCGGCTACCGTGGCGCCGACTACGACCTCATCACCGCCGTCACACGCGAAGCGGGCACGATCGAGTTCGCGCTCGACAGCCGGCGCGCGCGCTCCGAGCTGCGCGAGCAGCCCACGCAGATCGGGCTCGTGCGCGACCTGGTGCTGCGCGCGGCCGGCGACCGCAGCGACGCGGCCACGCTCGGCCGCACGCTGTTCCAGCTGCTGGTGCCGCTGGAGATGCGCCCCTTCCTCGGCGGCACCGACCGCATGGTGCTCGACCTGGACGCGTCGACCGCGGCGCTGCCCTGGGAGCTGCTCGACGCCGGCCAGGCCGCCGGCGGCGCCGACGCGCGCCCCTGGGCCGTGCGGGCGCGCCTGCTGCGCCGGCTGCGCAAGTCGGTGTTTCGCGCCGCCCCGCGCGACGCCGACGTCCAGGCGCATGTGCTGCTGGTCGGCGCGCCCAAGGTCGATGCCGGCTCGGGCTACGGCCCGCTGCCGGCCGCGCGCGATGAAGCAATCGCCGTGCAGGACGCGCTCACCGCCGGCGGCGGTCTGCCCTGGGGCCAGGTGCTGGCCCTGGTCGACGAGCCCGACGCCGCCACCGTGGTGAGCGCGTTGCTCGAGCGGCCCTGGCGCATCGTGCACATCGCCGGTCACGGCGAGTCGCGCGCCGACGGCGCGCGCGGCGTCGTGCTCAGCAACGGCCGCTTCCTCGGGCCGGCCGAGATCCGGGCGATGGACGCCGTGCCCGAGCTGGTCTTCCTCAACTGCTGCCATCTCGGCGCCTTCGGCGTCGAGCAGGTGCTGCGCGGCGACGATCCGGCCACGTTCGCCGCCAACGTCGCCGACCAGTTGATCGCGATCGGCGTGCGCTGCGTCGTCGCCGCGGGCTGGGCCGTCGACGACGAACCGGCGCAGACCTTCGCGCGGGCGCTGTACGGCGCCCTGCTGCGCCCGGGCACGCGCTTCATCGACGCGGTGAGCGAAGCGCGCGAGGCCTGCTGGCGCCGCGCGCCGCGCGGCAACACCTGGGCCGCATACCAGTGCTACGGCGACCCGAACTGGGTGCTGCGCCGCGACGGCGGCGACGCCCAGGCGCCGCGCGCCGAGGGCGACGAGTTCTCCGCCGTCGCCTCGCCGCCGGCGCTGGCGCTCGTGCTCGAGACGCTCGCCGTGCAGTCGCGCTTGATGGGCAAGCCGCCCGACGTGCAGCAAGGCCGGTTGCGCCAGCTCGAAGCGCGCTTCGCCGGCGTCTGGGGCAGCGTCGGCGCCGTCGCCGAGGCCTTCGGCGTCGCCTGGGAGGCCGCGGGCGATCGCGACGCGGCCATCGACTGGCTCGACCAGGCCGTGCGCGCCAACGACGCCTCGGCCTCGCTGCGCGCCGAGGAGACGCTCGAGAACCTGCGCGCCCGCCGCGCCTGGGCGCAGGCCGCCGCGCAGGCCGAAGGCGCCGCGCCTACGCCGCAGCTCGAGCGGGCCGCAACCAGGGCGCTGGCCGCGCTCGCCGCGCTGGCCGAACGCCGCCCCAGCGCCGAGCGGCTCAACCTGCTGGGCTCGGCGCACAAGCGGCATGCCTTGATCCTGCGCCGGGCCGGCGACGACGCCGCCGGGCAGCGTGCCTTGCGCGCCGCACTCGCGGCCTACCGGCGCGCTTTGCGCCAGGGCCGCCGCGACGGCGTGGCCGACCGCTTCTACCCGGCGTTGAACTGCCTTGCGCTCGAGCTCGTGCTGCGGCGCGGCGCCCCGGGGCGCGGGGTGCGGGCAGCGCGCCACGCAGCGCGCGCCGCCCTGGCCGACAAGTCGCAGCGCGACCCCGACTTCTGGAGCCAGGTCGGCTGGGTCGAGCTCGCGCTGTACGACGCGCTGATCGCCGGCCGGCTGCCCGCGCAGGCGGGCGCAATCGCCGGCGCCTGGGCCGACGTGCATGCGCGCGTGGACAACGCCGCCTGGTGGAGCTCGGTGGCCGACCAGGCCGATCTCGTGCTCGGCCCCCTGCTGGAGCGCGGCAGCGACGCGGATCGCGCCGCCGCCGGCAGGCTGTGCGAACAACTCGCCGCCCATGCCGGCCGCCAGCCTCCGTCCCGCACCGGGGCCCGCCAGCACGCCAGGCCCCCGGCGCTGCCGGCAATGGCGGGCCCGCCGGCGCCCGCGCCGCCGCCCGCGCCGCCGCCCGCGCCGCCTTCTTCTGCGCCTTCTTCTGCGCCGCCTGCTGCGCCGCCTGCTGCGCCGCCTGCTGCGCCCCCTGCTGCGGCCCCGCCGTCTGCGGTGTCGCGCGGGGGCATGGATGCGGCGCCGGCAGACCGCGTTGCCCCCGACACGACGGGGGCCGCGCCGCCGGCTGCGGACACCGGGCCGGCGTCCGCATCCGAGTCCGCATCCGAGTCCGCATCCGAGCCCGCATCGGCAGCGGCCGCGCCGGCCCTTTCGACGCTGCCCGACGGCAGCCTGCCCACGCCGGCGCAGGCGCGGCCGCTGCCGGCGCCCGGGGCCGAACCGGTCGATGCTGCGCTGTTCTGCCCGCCGCGCGTCGCCTGCGGCAGCAGCTTCCTCGTGCAGTTGGCGCTGTATGCGCCGCCGCGTGCCGACGAGGCGGCCGCACGCGCGCGCGAGGCCGACGCCGAGGCCGAGCGGCGCCAGCAATGGTCGCTGCCGCTCGAACTGGCGCCGGGCACGCGCGTCGACCTGCACCTCGAGATGCCCGGCCTCACGGTCGCCGAGCCCGACGCCTATGTCGTCTGGCGACGCGGCGGGCTGCTGGGCGCGCAGTTCGAGGTCGGCGTGCCGGCCGACGCCGCGCCGGGCGCCAACGCGCTCGGCCGCCTGCGCTGCGCGATCGACGGCGTGCCGGTGGGTACGATGCGCTTCCAGTTGGCGCTCGTCGGCGCCGGCGCGCCGGCCGCGGCGGCCGCCGCGACCGAGGCCCAGGCGCAGCGCTACCGGCGGGCCTTCGTCTCCTACGCATCGAAAGACCGCGCCGAGGTGCTGCGCCGCGTGCAGGCGTTAAAGATCGCCGGCCTCACGGTGTTCCAGGACCTGCTCGACCTCGATCCCGGCGAGCGCTGGGAGCGGCGTCTGTACCTCGAGATCGACCGCTGCGACGTCTTCCTGCTGTTCTGGTCGAACGCGGCGCGCGCCTCCGAATGGGTGGGCAAGGAAATCGCCTACGCGCTGGCGCGCCAGGGCGGGCACGACGACGCGCCGCCGACGATCCAGCCGGTGCCGATCGAAGGGCCGCCGATCGTGCCGCCGCCCGACACCCTGCGCGGCCTGCACTTCAACGACGCACTGCTGGCGCACATCGCCGCGGCCGACGCCACGCGCCCGCCCGCCGCGTCCCCGCCCATGCGGCCGTGACGCGGCACGCCGAATGCACCGCAAGCGCGAGCGGCGCAGCGCCGGCGTGAAGCGCATCGACCTGGGCGCGTTGGCGGCCCGCGGCCGCTGCTGGCGCGGCCGGCCGCCCGACCCCCGAAGCCGGCCGACCCGGCCCCCGAATCGCGCGGACCGATCTTGACGGTTCCGGCGGCCGAAGCAGAATCGACGCGGGGCGAGGGAGCCCGGCCGAGGAGCGCGGCGGGAGACGGCGGCAGCTTCGTGCCGCCGGAATTTGGGCGGCCTATCGCGGGTGCGCGGTGAGCCGGAAGCGGGGCTCAGGAAGTGGCCGACCGAGGGCGGCCGAAAGGGGGAGCGCGATGGCAGGCAGGTGTCATAGACGAACTCCGGTCCCAGTGCGCCCGCAGTCCATTTCACGTTACCGTGAAAGCCCAACCCGTTGAGAGCGAGTTGATCCCTCCCGCCGATCGGCAGGATTGGCAAGGCCGCTGGGCCCGACCCCTCGAAATCAGCGGCGGATCAAGCGCTGGCGGCGGCCGCAG
>JADYZZ010000003.1 GCA_020852865.1 Rubrivivax sp. | reverse complement strand
CTCGAGAAGGCCGACGGCCTCAAGCTCGACCGCGACCCGCGCGTCGTGCAGCAGCTCGAGGCGGCGCGGCGCGACATCCTCGCGCGTGCCTACGCCGAGAAGGTGGGCGAGGGCGCCGCCAAGCCCAGCGCCGAGGAGATCAAGAAGTACTACGACGACAACCCGGCGCTGTTCAGCCAGCGGCGCATCTACACGCTGCAGGAACTGGCCGTCGAAGCCAGGCCCGAGCAGTACCAGATGCTGCGCGACCGGCTGGGCGCGAGCAAGAACATCAACGAGTTCATCGAGTTCCTCAAGGCCGGCGGCCTGCGCTTTGCCGGCAACCAGGCCGTGCGTCCGGCCGAGCAGCTGCCGCTCAACGCGCTCAAGGCGCTGGCGCAGCTCAAGGACGGCCAGGCCATCGTCAACACCACGCCCAACGGCCTGCAGGTGCTGGTGCTGGCCGGCTCGACCACGCAGCCGGTGAGCGAAGAGCAGGCCCGGCCCGCGATCGAGGCCTTCCTGCTCAACGAGCGCCGCGCGCGGCTGCTGCAAGACGACTTGAAGGCCCTGCGCGCCGCGGCCAGGATCGAGTACGTGGGCAAGTTCGCCGAAGGCCCGCATCCGGGCGCCTCGGCGCCGGCGGCCGACGCGCCGGGCGCCGCGGCTCAGCCGGCCGCGCCCGCCGCGCCCGCGGCCAGCAGCGGGCTTACCGACACCGACATCACCAAGGGCATGGGACTGAAGAAATGAGCACCGCCGCCCACTCGCTCGTTGCCCTCGCGGCCACCAAGGCGGCCCACGCACCGGCCCGCCCGGCCCGCCCGGCCCGCCCGGCCCGCCCGGCCCCGGCCGGCCACGCCCTGCGTGCCCTGCGTGCCCTGCGCACCCTGCGCGCCCTGCGCGCCCTGCGCACCCGCGCGCTGCCGCTCGCCCTGGCCGCGCTTGCGGCCGCCGCGCTGCTGCCCGGCCTGGCCCGGGCGCAGGGCGCGGCGCCGGCCGCCGCGGCCGCTGCGCCCGGCGAAACCCGCCTCGGCTCGGGCGACGTGGTGCGCATCACCGTCTTCCAGAACCCCGATCTCTCGCTCGAGACCCGCGTCACCGACGCCGGCCTCGTGAGCTACCCGCTGCTCGGCCAGGTGCGCCTGGGCGGGCTCACCGTGAGCGCGGCCGAGAAGCTCATCGCCGACGGCCTGCGCAACGGCAACTTCGTCAAGAACCCGCAGGTCACGCTCGTGCTGCTGCAGGTGCGCGGCAGCCAGGTGAGCGTGCTCGGGCAGGTCAACCGGCCCGGCCGCTACCCGATCGAGATCGCCGACACCCGCCTCACCGACATGCTGGCCAACGCCGGCGGCGTGGCCGCCAACGGCTCCGACCTCGTCGTCGTCACCGGCCAGCGCGAGGGCAGGCCGATGCGCGCGGAGGTCGATCTGCCGCGCCTGTTCGCTCCCGGCGGCGGCGCCGCCGACCTCGTGCTCAGGAACGGCGACACGATCTGGGTCGACCGCCAGCCGCTCGTCTACATCTACGGCGAGGTGCAGCGCCCGGGCCCGATGCGCCTCGAGCGCGGCATGACCGTGATGCAGGCGCTGGCCAGCGGCGGCGGCCTCACCCAGCGCGGCACCGAAAAGGGCATCCGCGTGCACCGCAAGGCCGACGACGGCAGCGTGCAGGTGCTGCAGCCGACGATGGACGACAAGGTGCGCGACGGCGACGTGGTGTTCGTGCGCGAAAGCCTGTTCTGAAGGAGCGCGTGCCGCCATGACCTTCCTGCAGTTCCTCTCGATCCTGCGCGCGCGCAAGTGGGCCGCGCTGGCGGTGTTCGTGCTCGTCGTCGCCGTCACCGTGGTGCTGAGCCTGGTGCTGCCCAAGCAGTACCGCGGCGAGGCCAGCGTCGTCATCGACGTCAAGCCCGACCCGATCGCGCTGATGGGCAACCCCGCCGCGGTGCTGCCCAGCTTCATGGCCACGCAGGTCGACATCCTCACGAGCGACCGCGTCGCGCAGCGCGTGATCCGCGACCTCAAGCTCGCCGACAACCCGCAGCTCCGCCAGCAGTGGCAGGACGAAGCCCAGGGCCGCGGCACGCTCGAGCAGTGGCTGGCCGACGCGCTGCAAAGGCAGCTCGACGTCAAGCCCTCGCGCGAGAGCAACGTCGTCGCCATCGGCTACAAGGCGCCGGATCCGCGCTTTGCCGCCGCGCTGGCCAACGCCTTCGCCCAGGCCTACATCGCCACCACGCTCGAGCTGCGCGTCGACCCGGCGCAGAACTTCCGCAAGTTCTTCGACGTGCAGACCAAGGACGCGCGCGAATCGCTCGAGCGCGCCCAGCGCAAGCTCTCGGCATACCAGCAGCAAAAGGGCATCATCGCCACCGACGAGCGACTCGACGTCGAGAACGCGCGCCTGAACGAGCTCTCCAGCCAGCTCACGCAACTGCAGGCCATCGCTGCCGAGTCGGCCAGCCGCCAGGGCCAGGCCCAGGGCGCGCAGGCCGACCGGCTGCAGGAAGTGCTCAACAACCCCGTGGTCGGCAGCCTCAAGGCCGACCTCGCGCGCGCCGACGCGCGGCTGCACGAGCTGGGCGCGCGCTACGGCGACAACCACCCGCAGGTGATCGAGGCCAAGGCCAACATCGCCGAGCTGCGCGGCAAGCTCGACGCCGAGACGCGCCGCGTCACCGGCGGCGTGGGCGTCACCAACACCATCAACCGCCAGCGCGAGGCCAGCGTGCGCCGCGAGCTCGACGCCCAGCGCGCCAAGGTGCTGCGCATGAAGGCCGTGCGCGACGAGGGCAACGTGCTTCAGCGCGAGGTCGAGAATGCCCAGCGCGTGTTCGACAACCTCGTGGCGCGGCTCAACCAGTCGGCGCTCGAGTCGCAGTCCAACCAGAGCTACGCCAACATGCTGAGCGTGGCGCAGCCGCCGGTCGAGCCGGCCAGCCCCAAGCTGCTGCTCAACACCGCGCTGGCGGTCTTCCTGGGGCTGCTGCTGGCCGTCGGCGTGGCGCTGCTGCTCGAGCTGGCCGACCGCCGCGTGCGCGCCCCCGAAGACGCCGTCGCCGCGCTCGGCCTGCCGGTGCTCGGCACCCTGCCCGGGCCGCGCGCCAAGCGCTTCATTCCGGGCAACCGCGCCTTGCCCACGCCGCCGCGCGTGGTGTCGCTGCCCGCCCCCTACCGCGAGGCCTGAAACCCAGCCATGGCCAAGTTCACCGCCTCCACCATGTACGACTCGGTCACCGCCGCCTCCGAGGGCGAGGGCAGCGGCCCCGAGCGCTCCATCGGCTCCATCATCGCCGAGACGCGCCACCTGAGCGTCGAGCAAGTCGAGCGCATCCTCGCCTACCAGCGCGAGAAAGGCATCCGCTTCGGCGAGGCCGCCGTCGCGCTGGGCATGGCCAGCAACGACGACGTCATGTTCGCGCTGGCGCAGCAGTTTCACTACCCCTACGCGCCCGAAGAGCGCCGCAAGGCCAACCCCGAGCTGGTGACGCTCAACCGCCCGTTCGGCGCGCAGGCCGAGAGCCTGCGCGCCATCCGCACGCAGCTTTCCATGCGCCTGGCCAACGAGGGCAAGGAGCGCCGCGCGCTGGCCGTCGTCAGCCCCGACAGCGGCGACGGCAAGACCTTCTTCGCCGCCAACCTGGCCGTCGCGCTGGCCCAGGTGGGCGGCCGCACGCTGCTCATGGACGCCGACCTGCGCCACCCGCGCCAGCACGAGGTCTTCGGCATCGACAACGCGGCGGGCCTGTCGGGCATCCTCTCGGGGCGCGTCGAGCCCAAGGTCATCCAGCCCGCGCCCGGCGTGCCCGGGCTGTACCTGCTGCCGGTGGGCGCCACCCCGCCCAACCCGCTGGAACTCGTCGAGCGCCCGGCATTCAACCTGCTCATGCGCGAGCTGCTCTCCAAGTTCGACCATGTCGTGGTCGACACCCCCGCCGGCTGCTACGGCAGCGACAGCGCCGTCATCGCCGCGCGCTGCGGCGCCGCGCTCGTGATCGCGCGCAAGGACCAGGGCCGCGTCGCCGCGCTGCAGGACCTCGTCGCCAACCTGGCCGAGACGCCGGCG
>JADYZZ010000002.1 GCA_020852865.1 Rubrivivax sp. | reverse complement strand
GTGATGATCGACCATATGTGAGCGGCCCGGGACGCCTGCCGGCGTCTGCGGTCGTTGCACGACTTGCTCGTTGCGCCGATCGCCGCGGCGCGGTGTCGGCGCGTTCAGCGCGCCGGGCGCGGGTCGTGCGCGCCGGGCGCTTGGGCGCCGTCGGCGGGGCGAATGTTCTGGGCCAGGTCGCCCTTGGGGCCCTTGACCAGGTCGTAGCTGACCTTGCTGCCCTGCTTCAGGGTCCGAAATCCGTCCATCTGCACGGCGGTGAAATGGGCGAATACCTCGGCGCCGCCGTCCTCGGGGGCGATGAAGCCGAAGCCCTTGGCGTCGTTGAACCACTTCACGGTGCCCACTGTCATGATCCACCCCGGGGCCGCACTGAGGGTGCCGATTCTCGACCGCGCGACGACGCCGCGTCAATGAGACGTGCTGCACGGCCGCGCCGACCGGCGCCGCACCGCGGCGCGCCGTGGACTGGTTCCGTGCAGGCGCAGGGCAACTCGATAGAATGAATCATGGCCGACGAGTCGCCGCCGTCACCGCCGCCCAAGCGCCCCTCCGTCAAGCCGCGGCGCGACGGCAGCGCGGGCGCGCTCGTGGCGGAACGGCGCGTGGCGCGCACGCGGCCGCCTTCGCTGTATCAGGTGGTCATGCTGAACGACGACTACACGCCGATGGAGTTCGTCGTCCTGGTTCTGCAGCAGTACTTCCAGCGCGACATCGACACCGCGACACACATCATGCTGAAGATCCACCACGAGGGCCGTGGCGTGTGCGGCGTCTATCCGAAGGACATCGCCGCGACGAAGGTCGAACTGGTGTTGACCGCCGCCCGGCGCGACGGCCACCCGCTGCAGTGCATTATGGAGGCCGCATGATTGCCCAGGAACTCGAGGTCAGCCTGCACATGGCGTTCGTCGAGGCGCGCCAGCAGCGGCACGAATTCATCACCGTCGAGCATCTGCTGATGGCGCTGCTCGACAACCCGTCGGCGGCCGAAGTGCTGCGTGCCTGCGCCGCCAACATCGACGACCTGCGCAAGAGCCTGGCCACCTTCATCAAGGAAAACACGCCCACCGTCGGCGGCTCCGACGAGGTCGACACGCAGCCCACGCTGGGCTTCCAGCGCGTGATCCAGCGCGCGATCATGCACGTGCAGAGCACCGGCTCGGGCAAGAAGGAGGTCACCGGCGCCAATGTGCTGGTGGCGATCTTCGGCGAGAAGGATTCGCACGCCGTGTACTACCTGCACCAGCAGGGCGTGACGCGCCTGGACGTCGTGAACTACATCGCGCACGGCATCAAGAAGAGCGATCCGCCCGAGCCGCACAAGGGCAGCGAGGGCGGCGGCGGCGGCGAGGGCGGCGAAAAGGAAGAGCCGGCGGCCGACGGCAAGGGCTCGCCGCTCGACCAGTTCACGCAGAACCTCAACCAGCTGGCGCGCGAGGGCAAGATCGATCCGCTCATCGGCCGCGAGCACGAGGTCGAGCGCGTCATCCAGGTGCTGTGCCGCCGGCGCAAGAACAACCCGCTGCTGGTGGGGGAGGCCGGCGTCGGCAAGACCGCGATCGCCGAGGGCCTGGCCTGGCGCATCACCGAGAAGGACGTGCCCGAGGTGCTGGCCGACGCCACCGTCTACACGCTCGACATGGGCGCGCTGCTGGCCGGCACCAAGTACCGCGGCGATTTCGAGCAGCGCCTGAAGGGCGTGCTCAAGCAGCTCAAGGACCAGCCGCACGCGATCCTCTTCATCGACGAGATCCACACCCTGATCGGCGCGGGCGCGGCCAGCGGCGGCACGCTCGACGCGAGCAACCTGCTCAAGCCGGCGCTCGGCAGCGGCCAGCTCAAGTGCATCGGCGCCACCACCTTCACCGAATACCGCGGCATCTTCGAGAAGGACGCGGCGCTGTCGCGGCGCTTCCAGAAGGTCGACGTCGTCGAGCCCTCGGTCGAGCAGACGGTCGAGATCCTGAAGGGCCTCAAGAGCCGCTTCGAGGAGCATCACCAGGTCAAGTACGCGCTCGGCGCGCTGCAGGCGGCGGCCGAGCTCTCGGCCAAGTACATCAACGACCGCCACCTGCCCGACAAGGCGATCGACGTCATCGACGAGGCCGGCGCCGCGCAGCGCATCCTGCCGACGACCAGGCGCAAGAAGACCATCACGCGCAACGAGGTCGAGGAGATCGTCGCCAAGATCGCCCGCATCCCGCCGGCCAGCGTCTCGAGCGACGACCGCGACAAGCTGCGCACGCTCGAGCGCGACTTGAAGAGCGTCGTCTTCGGCCAGGATCCGGCCATCGAGGCGCTCGCCGCCGCCATCAAGATGGCGCGCTCGGGCCTGGGCAAGCCCGACAAGCCGATCGGCAGCTTCCTGTTCAGCGGCCCCACCGGCGTCGGCAAGACCGAGGTCGCCAAGCAACTGGCCTATATCCTGGGCATCGACCTGATCCGCTTCGACATGAGCGAGTACATGGAGCGCCACGCGGTGAGCCGGCTGATCGGCGCGCCGCCGGGCTATGTCGGCTTCGACCAGGGCGGCCTGCTGACCGAAGCCGTCAGCAAGAAGCCGCACGCGGTGCTGCTGATGGACGAGATCGAGAAGGCACACCCGGACGTCTTCAACGTGCTGCTGCAGGTGATGGACCACGGCACGCTCACCGACAACAACGGGCGCAAGGCCGATTTCCGCAACGTGATCATCATCATGACCACGAACGCCGGCGCCGAGACGATGAACAAGGCGACGATCGGCTTCACCTCCAAGCGCGAGCAGGGCGACGAGATGGCCGACATCAAGCGCCTGTTCACGCCCGAGTTCCGCAACCGGCTCGACGCCACCGTGAGCTTCCGCGCGCTCGACGAGGAGATCATCCTGCGCGTGGTCGACAAATTCTTGCTGCAGCTCGAGGGCCAGCTCGCCGAGAAGAAGGTCGACGTCACCTTCACCGACGCGCTGCGCCGGCACCTGGCCAAGAAGGGCTTCGATCCGCTCATGGGCGCGCGCCCGATGCAGCGCCTGATCCAGGACGTGATCCGGCGTGCACTGGCCGACGAACTGCTGTTCGGCCGCCTGGTCGAAGGCGGTCGCCTGACGGTCGACCTAGACGACCAGGGCGAGGTCCTGCTCGACATCCAGCCGATCAAGAAGAGCGACAAGCCCAAGGCCGAAGCGACGCCGGGCTGAGCGCGCGCGGCGACGGGTCAGCGGCCCCGCTGCGGGGCCGAATCCTGCTCCGGGTCCTGGCCGTAGTAGCGCACGAACAGCGCGTACAGCGCCGCGTGCTCGCTGCGCATTGCCTGCGGCGCGACGAAGAAGGCTTCGCTCGCCACCGCGAAGAACTCGTCGATGGCGCTCGCACCGTAGGGGTCGAGTGCGGTCTCCTCGCCGCGCTCGGTGCGTGCGCAGAAGCGCTCGTAGTCGGGCTCGAGAACCGCGAGCCACGCCTTGCGCGTCAGCCCCGACGGCAGCAGCGGCACGCCGTCGGCCGCGCCGTCCGCCAGGTCGAGCACATGCGCGAATTCGTGGATGACGACGTTGCAGCCCTGCGCGGCGCTGCGGCCCGCCCCGCGCACGTCGCGCCACGACAGCATCAGCGGGCCGCCCGCCATCGCTTCGCCCACGAGCACCTCGTCGTACTCGTGCACCAGACCGTCGTCGTCGGCCACCTCGCGCCGCGCCACGACCTGGTCCGGATGCACGACGATGCCGACGAAGCCGTCGTAGCGCGCCAGGCCCAGCCGCAGCACGGGCAGCACAGCCTGCGCCGCGATCGCCACCACCATCGCGTTGTCCAGGCGCAGGCCGCCGGCGGCGTGGAACTCCTTGCGGTCGAGGAAGAGGCTGGCCAGGCGGCGCAGCGCAGCCTCGTCGGCGCGATCGCGCCGGCGCAGGAACGGGTAGCGCACGAGCGTGCGGCGCCAGAGGTCGTCGGGCACGGCGCGGCGCGCCGCGGCGGCGTCGTCGCGCCGCACCTGCCAGCCGCGCCACCAGCGGGCGAGCATGTTCAGGCGCCGTGCGGCAGCATGCGCGCGAAGCCGGCGGCGGTGAGCCGGAGCACCTCGGCGCGCGGCGCCTGCGTGTCGTCGAGGTCCCAGTCCGAAAGCACGTGGCGCTGCACTCCGGGGGCGAGCTCGTGGCTGCGCGGCCGGTGCGTGTGGCCGTGCACCATCGCGGCCGCACCCCGGGCGTGCAGCCAGCGCAGGGCCTCGGCGGCATCGACGTCGAGCGCCGCGTCGCCGTCGAAGCGCCGTCGCTGCGCGCTCGCCTGCCGCAGCCCGCGGGCGGTCTCGAAGCGCTCGGCGAGCGGCCGCGCAAGGAACTCGGCCTGCCAGGCGGGCGAGCGCACCTGGCGCCGGAACGCCTGGTAATCGTGGTCGGCCAGGCACAGCGCGTCGCCGTGCGTGAGCACGATGCGGCGGCCGAAGGCGCCGAGCAGCGTCGGGTCGGGCAGGCCGACGAACCCGGCCTGGCGCCGCATCGCCTGACCGACCAGGAAGTCGCGGTTGCCGACCATGAAGGCCACCGTGCGCCGGCGTGCCGCCTCGGTCAGCACGGCCACGCAGCGCGCCGCGAAGCCTTCGGTGCGGGCGTCGTCGCCGACCCAGAGCTCGAACAGGTCGCCGAGGATGAAGACGGCGTCCGCGTCGGTGTCCAGCAGGTGCTGCCGCCAGGCCGCGAAGGTGCGCGGCAGTGCCTCGGACAGATGCAGGTCGGAGATGAAATCGAGCGCGCGCCAGGCCGGCGGCGCGTCGCATGCGAAGAAGTCCGGCAGCGCCGGCACGATCACTGCACTTCGAAGGCGCGCTCGATACGCACGTCCTCGAGCGGCACGTCGTCGTGCATGCCCTTGCGCCCGGTGGCCACGCCCTCGATGGCGTCGACGACCTCGGTGCCGGCGACGACGCGGCCGAACACCGCGTAGCCCCAGCGCTGCGGCGACTCGGAGCGGAAGTCGAGGAAGCCGTTGTCGACGGTGTTGACGAAGAACTGGGCAGTGGCCGAATGCGGGTCGCCGGTGCGCGCCATGGCCAGCGTGTAGCGCCGGTTCTTCAGGCCGTTGGCGGCCTCGTTGCGGATCGGCGCCGCCGTCGGCCTTTGCTTCATGCCGGGCTCGAAGCCGCCGCCCTGCACCATGAAGCCCTTGATGACGCGGTGGAACACCGTGCCGTCGTAGTGGCCCTTGCCGACGTAGGCCAGGAAGTTGGCCACCGAGGCGGGCGCGGCCGCCTCGTCGAGCTCGATGCGCAGCGAGCCCTTGCTGGTGTCGAGCTGCACGGTCCTGGTCATGTCACTTCTCCACGCTGGCTTGCTTGATGATCACCGGCTGCACCGGCACGTTCTGGTGCATGCCCTTGGTCTGGGTCGGCACGGCGCGGATCTTGTCGACCACGTCCATGCCGGAGACGACCTTGCCGAACACCGCGTAGCCGTTGCCGTCGCGCGCGGCGGGCTGGTCGAGGAAGGCGTTGTCGACGACGTTGATGAAAAACTGCGCGGTGGCCGAGTCGGCCGCCATCGTGCGCGCCATCGCGACGCTGCCGCGCAGGTTGCTCAGGCCGTTGCGGCTCTCGAGCGGGATCGGCGCGCGCGTGGGCTTCTCGCTCATGTCGGGCTTCATGCCGCCGCCCTGGATCATGAAGCCCGGGATCACGCGGTGGAAGATCGTGCCGTCGTACTGCCCGCTCCTGACGTACTGGAGGAAGTTGTCGACGGTCTTGGGCGCCTTGTCGCGCGCGAGTTCGATGACGATGTCGCCCTCGCTGGTGGCGAGGCGGACGGTCTGCGCTGCCGCCGGCAGCGCTGCCGCCAGGGCCAGCGCGGCGGCCGCCAGCGTGCCCGGCATTCGGGAGTTCGGGAACTTGGGGGTCACGGGCAGGGGTTCCGGAAAATGCGGGGCCGCCAGTCTAACGGGCTCTCGCGGCGTCGCGGGCGCCCGGCTGCGAAGCGGCCTGGCCCGGCATCGACGCCGGTGCCCAGCGAGGGCGGGGCCGAGGCCCACCGCTATACTGCCCGCTGCATTCAACCGATGCCCTGCGTGCCGCGGATCGAGGATCGACGGCACGCCGCTTCCAGCGCCGCGCATGCCGCTACGCATCCACAACACACTCACGCGTCGTCTGGAGGAGTTCGTCCCGCTCGAGCCGGGGCAGGTGCGCATGTACGTCTGCGGCATCACGGTCTACGACCTGTGCCACCTCGGGCACGCGCGCATGATGCTCGCGTTCGACGTCATCTACCGCTGGCTGCTGGCCAGCGGCTGGCGCGTCACCTACGTGCGCAACATCACCGACATCGACGACAAGATCATCAAGCGCGCGCTCGAGCGCGGCGTCGCGATCCGGACCCTGACCGACGAGATGATCGCGGCCATGCACCGCGACCTGGGCGCGCTCGGCCTGCTCGTGCCCACGCACGAGCCGCGCGCCACCGAGTACGTGCCGCAGATGCTCGCGCTCATCGACCGGCTCGAGGAACGCGGCCTGGCCTACCGCGCGGCGGGCGGCGACGTGAACTACGCGGTGCGGCGCTTTGCGCCCTACGGCAGGCTCTCGGGCAAGAGCCTCGACGAGTTGCGCGCCGGCGAGCGCGTGGCGACGCCCGGCGACAAGGACGATCCCCTCGACTTCGTGCTGTGGAAGGCGGCTAAGCCCGACGAGCCGGCCGACGCGCGCTGGCCCAGCCGCTTCGGCGAAGGGCGTCCGGGCTGGCACATCGAGTGCTCGGCGATGAGCTGCGCGCTGCTCGGCGAGCCCTTCGACATCCACGGCGGCGGCCAGGACCTGCAGTTCCCGCACCACGAGAACGAGATCGCGCAGAGCGAGGGTGCCCAGGGGCCCGAAGGACCGGGCTTCGTGCGCTACTGGCTGCACAACGGCTTCCTGAACATCGACAACGAGAAGATGTCGAAGTCGCTCGGCAACTTCTTCACCATCGCCGACATCCTGCAGCGGTACGACGGGGAGGCGCTGCGCTTCTTCATGCTGCGCACGCATTACCGCAGTCCGTTCAATTTCAGCGACCAGGTCCTCGAGGAGGCGCGCACGGCGCTGCGGCGCCTGTATGGCACGCTGCAGGCGGCCGGCGAGGTGCCGGCGCCGGGCACGGTCGACTGGAGCGAGCCGCGCGCCGCCGCCTTCAAGGCCGCAATGGACGACGACTTCAACACGCCGGCGGCACTGGCGGTGCTGTTCGAACTGGCGGGCGAGGTCAACCGCGGCCGGCGCGAGGACGCCGCGCTGCTCAGGGCACTCGGCGGCGTGCTGGGCGTGCTGCAGCAGGAGCCGCGCGCGTATCTGCAGGGCTGCGTGCCGGGCGCCGCGCTCGAGGCCGCGGCGATCGAAGAGCTTATCGCCGCGCGCGCCGCGGCCAAGAAGGCGCGCGATTTCGCGCTTGCCGACCGCATCCGCGATGAACTGGGCGCACAGGGCGTCGTGCTGAAGGACAGCGCACAGGGCACCACCTGGGTGCGCGGCTGAGCCATGGCCAAGTCCACCCCGGGCGCGGCGGCGCCCATCGAGGCGACGCCGCAATACTGGGACGAGGCCTGTCGCCACCTGGCACGGCGCGACCGCGTGATGAAGAAGCTGATCCCGAAGTTCGGCGAGACGCGCCTGGCCAGCCGCGGCGACGCCTTCACCACGCTGGCGCGCTCGATCGTCGGCCAGCAGATCTCGGTGAAGGCGGCGCAGTCGGTCTGGGACCGCTTCGCCGCCGCCGTCGGCGGGCGCAGCACGCACCTCGCGCCGGGTCGCGTCGCCGCGCTGAAGGTGGAGCGCATGCGCGGCGCGGGGTTGTCGGCGCGCAAATGCGAGTACCTGCTCGACCTGGCCGGGCACTTCGTCGGCGGTCGCGTGCACGTGGCGCAATGGGCCGGGATGGACGACGAGGCGATCATCGAGGAGCTGGTGGCGATCCGCGGCATCGGCCGCTGGACGGCCGAGATGTTCCTGATCTTCCATCTGCTGCGCCCCGACGTGCTTCCGCTCGACGACGTCGGGCTGCTCAGGGGCATCAGCCACAACTACTTCAGCGGCGAGCCGGTGTCGCGCGCCGAGGCACGCGAGCTCGGCGAAGCCTGGGCGCCGTTCCGCTCGGTGGCCACTTGGTATATTTGGCGCAGCCTCGATCCGCTGCCGGTGGAGTATTGAGCCCGCGCCTTGCGGGCGAGTCTTTGCGGCGGCTGCCCGACAGGGCGCAGCGCATCGACGCCAGCGTATGGGAGACGCGGCATTGTCCAAACGTCACTTCCTCGAATTCGAGCAGCCGATCGCCGACCTCGAGTCGAAGATCGAGGAACTGCGCTATGTGCAGAACGAGTCCGCGGTCGACATCTCCGACGAGATCGAACGCCTGTCGGTCAAGAGCCGCCAGCTCACGCAGGACATCTATTCGAGCCTGACGCCCTGGCAGGTGACGCAGATCGCGCGCCACCCGCAGCGGCCGTACACGCTCGACTACGTGGCGCAGATCTTCACCGACTTCCACGAGCTGCACGGCGACCGGCATTACGCCGATGACCAGTCGATCGTCGGCGGCCCGGCGCGCTTCAACGGCCAGCCCTGCATGGTGCTGGGCCATCAGAAGGGGCGCGACACGAAGGAGCGCACGCAGCGCAACTTCGGCATGAGCAAGCCCGAGGGTTATCGCAAGGCGCTGCGGCTGATGAAGCTGGCCGAGAAGTTCGGCCTGCCGGTGTTCACCTTCGTCGACACGCCGGGCGCCTACCCGGGCATCGGCGCCGAGGAGCGCGGCCAGAGCGAAGCCATCGGCCGCAACATCTTCGAGATGGCCCAGCTCGAAGTGCCGATCGTCGCCACGATCATCGGCGAGGGCGGCTCGGGCGGCGCGCTCGCCATCAGCGTGGCCGACCAGGTGCTGATGCTCCAATACGCGATCTACTCGGTGATCTCGCCCGAGGGCTGCGCCAGCATCCTCTGGAAGACCGCCGAGCGCGCCAGCGCCGCAGCCGAGGCCCTGGGCATCACCGCGCATCGGCTCAAGGCGCTGGGCGTGGTCGACAAGATCGTGAGCGAACCGGTCGGCGGCGCGCACCGCGACATGCCGTGGATGGCGGCGCAACTCAAACGGGCTCTGGCCGACGGCCTGCGCCACTCGGCCGACCTGAAACCCAAGGAACTGCTCGCGCGCCGCTACGAGCGGTTGCGCGCCTACGGGCGCTTCGGCGACACCAAGGAGCGCTGACGCGCCACGCGCCGGCGGCGATGAACGCGGGCGCGCCGGGCTCACTCGCGCCTTGCGGCGCGGCTGCAGGCGTGACTGCCGCGCGGGCCGACGCGGTCGCTTGCGCCGGCACCGCAGCGCCGCGGCGCGTGGCCGTGGCTGCAAGCGGCGGGCGCGATTCGACGGCGCTGCTGCATTGCACCGCACGCGCCGCCGCCGTGCTCGGCATCGAGGTGCACGCGCTGCACGTGCACCACGGCCTGATGCCGCAGGCCGACGCCTGGCAGATGCATGTCGAGCGCCAGTGCCGTCGCTGGCGTCTGCCGTTCGCGGCGGCGCGGCTCGACGGCGCGCCGTCCCGGGGCGACAGCGTGGAAGCCTGGGCGCGCCGCGGCCGCTACCGCGCGCTGGCCGCGATGGCGCGGGCGCGCGGCATCGGCCTGGTGCTGCTGGCGCACCACCGGCGCGACCAGGCCGAAACCTTCTTGCTGCAGGCGCTGCGCGGCGGCGGCGCGGCGGGCCTGGCGGCGATGCCGCGACTGGCGCTGCGCGAAGGCATCACCTGGGCGCGCCCCTGGCTCGAGATGCCGCGTGCGGCGATCGATGCCTATCTGCAGCGGCACCGGCTCGCGTGCGTCGACGACAGCAGCAACCAGGAGCTGCGCTACGCGCGCAGCCGGCTGCGGCGGCTGGTCTGGCCGCCGCTGCTCGAGGCCTTTCCCGATGCCGAGACGACGTTCGCGCGCGCCGCGCAGCGCGCCGCGGCCGAAGCCGAGGTGCTGGCCGAGATCGGCGCCGCCGATGCGGCGGCGCTGCGCGCCGATGTGCGCGCGCTGTCGCTGTCGGCATGGCGCGAGTTCTCTGCGGCACGCCGCGCGAACGCGCTGCGCATCTGGCTGGCCGGCGTGCTCGACGCGCCGGTGCCCGAGACGCTGGTGCGGCGTCTGGCGGCGGAATTGCCCGCGGCAGCGCACGGGCAATGGCCGGCGCCGGGAGGCCGGCTGCGGCTGCGCCGTGGCCGCCTGCAGTTCGAGCCGGCGCCGCCTCGGGCCGACAGGGCAGCGGCCACCTAGGAGCATGGGCGGCAGAAATCCGGCCCCGCGTCGGCCCCGGCTGAAGGCCCGGGCAAGGCGCGGCGCGCAGCCCGGGCCGGACGCCCGGGCCAGCGGCGCAACGCCGCATGGGCCCTCAGCCGGGGCCGACCCTTCGGGCCGCGGCGATGCGCGGCGCCGGGCGCTGTTGCACGCTCGTTGCGCGGCACGCACCACGCGCCTCGCGCGCGCCTTGCCCGGCACCGCGACTCGCCACGGCGCGGGGCCGGATTTCTGCCGCCCACGCTCCTAGAATCGACGCCGCTGCCGGACGACCGTTTGCCGGAGCAGAACAAGACGCAACGATGGCATTGATCGTTCACAAGTACGGCGGCACGTCGATGGGCTCGACCGAGCGCATCCGCAGCGTCGCGCAGCGCGTGGCCAAGTGGCGGCGCGCAGGCCACCGGATGGTGGTCGTGCCCTCGGCGATGAGCGGCGAGACGAATCGCCTGCTCGGGCTGGCCAAGGAACTGATGCCGCACGCCGCCGCGCCCGAGGCCATGCGCGAGCTCGACGCCGTGGCCGCCACCGGCGAGCAGGTCTCGGTCGGCCTGCTCGCGCTGGCGCTGCAGGCCGAAGGCGTGCCGGCGGTGAGCTACGCCGGCTGGCAGGTGCCGATCGAAACCGACTCGGCCTTCATGAAGGCGCGCATCCGCCGCATCGACGAGGCGCGCGTGCAGGCCGACCTCGCTGCCGGCAAGGTCGTGATCGTTACGGGCTTCCAGGGCATCGACGCCGAGGGCAACGTGACCACGCTCGGGCGCGGCGGCAGCGACACCTCGGCGGTGGCCATGGCCGCAGCGCTCGAGGCCGACGAATGCCTGATCTACACCGACGTCGACGGCGTCTACACCACCGACCCGCGCATCGTGCCCGAGGCGCGCCGCCTGCACACCATCAGCTTCGAGGAGATGCTGGAGATGGCGAGCCTGGGCAGCAAGGTGCTGCAGATCCGCTCGGTGGAGTTCGCCGGCAAGTACCGCGTGCCGCTGCGCGTGCTCTCCAGCTTCACGCCCTGGGACATCGCGCTCGACGAGGAAGCGGCGTCGGGCACCCTGATCACCTTCGAGGAAGACGAGAAGATGGAACAAGCCATCGTGGCCGGCATCGCGTTCAACCGCGACGAGGCGAAGATCAGCGTGCTCGGCGTTCCCGATCGTCCGGGCATCGCCTTCCAGATCCTGGGGCCGGTGGCCGAAGCCAACATCGACGTCGACGTCATCATCCAGAACATCGCGAACGACGGACGCACCGACTTCAGCTTCACGGTGCCGCGCAACGAGTACCTGCGTGCGATGGACCTGCTCAGGAGCCGGGTGCAACCGGCGATCGGCGCGGCCGACGTGCGCGGCGATCCGCGCATCTGCAAGGTCTCGATCGTCGGCATCGGCATGAAGAGCCATTCGGGCGTGGCCGCGCGCATGTTCCGGGCGCTCTCGGAAGAGGGCATCAACATCCAGATGATCACCACGAGCGAGATCAAGACCAGCGTCGTACTCGACGAGAAGTACATGGAGCTCGCCGTGCGCGCGCTGCACCGCGCGTTCGAACTCGACACGCCGCCCAGGGCCGACGCCTGAGAGCCCGGTCGGGCACGCTGACTGGCTGCCTCTGCGGCTAGAATCGCGCCACTTCGCCGGAGACGTGACCGAGTGGCCGAAGGTGCTCCCCTGCTAAGGGAGTATGCGGGCAAAACCTGCATCGAGGGTTCGAATCCCTCCGTCTCCGCCAGTTCGGCGCAGGCCCGGACACCGGTGCTGACGAAGACGCCCCCGGGCGCGAAGGATGCGCGCCGCGCTGACGCGATCACCTTGGGCCGCGTCAGCCGGTCGCCCGGCAGGCAGCACGGGCGCACGGCGTCGTGATCGGAGACAGGTCCGCATGAAGCTGCCGCGCAACGTCGTGGTCGTGCTGTTCGACAGCCTGAACCGCCACATGCTCGGCGCCTACGGCGGACGCGAGTTCGAGACCCCGAACCTCGACCGGTTTGCGCGCAGGGCGGTGCGCTTCGACCGCCACTACACCGGCTCGCTGCCGTGCATGCCGGCCCGGCACGACATCCTGTGCGGCGCGCTGGACTTCCCATGGCGTTGCTGGGGCAGCGTCGAGATCTGGGAAGACGCCATCACGTACGCGCTGCGCAAGGCGGGCGTGGCCACGCAGCTGATTTCGGACCATCCGCACCTGTTCGAGGCCGGCGGCGAGAACTACCACATCGACTTCGGCGCCTGGGCGTACGAGCGCGGGCACGAGAGCGACGCCTGGAAACTCCGGCCCGACGCCAGCTGGGCGGGAGCCCCCTCGTTCGGGCGCGGCCACATGCCCTACGACAACTCGCGCGGGCATTTCCGCGGCGAGGCCGATTTCCCCGGGCCGCGCACGATGCAGGCCGCCGCCGACTGGCTCGATGCCCATGCCGGCGCCTTCGAGCGCTTCTTGCTGTTCGTCGACGAGTTCGACCCGCACGAGCCCTTCGACACGCCCGAGCCCTGGGCCGGCAAGTACGACCCGCAATGGGAGGGCCCGCATCTCGTCTGGCCGCCCTATATGCAGGGCGCCGTCGCGCAGGGCGTGCTCGACGCGCGCCAGGCGCGGCAGCTGCGCTCGTGCTACGGCGCGAAGCTTTCGATGATCGACCACTGGTTCGGCCGCGTCCTCGACGCGATGGACCGTCACGCCTTGTGGGACGACACGCTGTTCATCGTCTGCACCGATCACGGCCACTATCTCGGCGAGAAGGACATCTGGGGCAAGCCCGCAGTGCCGGTCTTCAACCCGCTCGGGCACATCCCGCTGCTGGTGCACCACCCGGAGGTTGCGCCCGGCGCACGCAGCGCGCTCAGCACGGGCGTGGATCTCTTCGCGACCATCGCCGAGGTCTTCGGCGTCGAGGTCCGCCAGCGCACGCATGGCGTCTCGCTGCTGCCGGTGCTGCGCGGGCAGGCGGCGCAGGTGCGCGACCATGTGCTCACCGGGGTCTGGGGGCGCGAGGTCTGTCTCGTCACGCCGCGGCACAAGTACGTGCGTGCGCCGGCGGCCGCCAATGCCCCGCTGTCGATGCTGTCGAACCGCTGGTCCACCATGCCGACCATCGTGATGGATCGTGACCTCGCGCTGCCGCTGCCCGATGGACGGGCGTTCCTCGACCGCATGCCCGGATCGGAGGTGCCGGTGATCCACCAGCCCTACGCGGCTGGCGATGCGGTGCCGTTCTGGGCACGCGCGCGCTTCGGCGGCAACCATGTGTACGACCTCGACGCCGATCCGGCCGAGGAAGCGAACCTGGCCGGGACAGCCGTGGAAGAGGCGCTGGCCGGGAAGCTGCGCGCGGTGCTCGCGCAGATGGGCGTTCCGCAGGCGCAGTTCGCGCGGCTCGGCCTGTAGGTCCGTGCCGCGCAGCGATCCAGGCCATAGCCCCCCGTGTCGAAGCCGATCCGCAGCGTCCGCACCGGGGTCGTGCCGCTGCCCTCGGCAACTCGAATCAGGCACGACATCGAGCAGATGCTGGCCTTCGGGCCGCGGCTGCCGGGGCATCCCAACCATGCGCGTTTCGTCGACTGGCTCGAAGGCCGGTTCGCCAGCGCCGGCCTCGAGATCCTCGCGGACGAACCCCAGACCTGCAGGCGCTGGGATCTGCACGCCTGCGGCCTCGACCTCGAAGGCAGGCCGGGCGCGATCCGCAGGCATACGCCCTACGCGCGCTCACGCCCCACCGGGCCGGCCGGTGTGCGCGGGCCCCTGGCCTACGGCGGGCGCATCAACGCGGGCGACCCGATCGCCCCTGGCGAGATCGTGCGCGGGGCCATCGCGGTATTCGATGCCTCGCTTCCCGCCGTCACGCTCGAGTCGATGAGCCGCGGCACCCGCGCGCCCTATGTGCACCTGCCGGGCGAATCGCGCGAGGCATACATGACGCGGCCGTACCGGCGGCCCTGGCTGACGCCCGCATTTTCGATGGAGGAGCTCGCAGCGGCGGGCATCGTCGGCCTCGTCATCGTCCTGGACCTCTCGTCCGACATCGTGGCCGGAAACTTCTCCCCTCACCACAGCGCCTACCACCCGCCGCTGCCGGCGCTTTTCGTCGGCCGCGAGGAAGGCGATCTGCTGCGCGCGCGGGCCCGGGCAGGCGCCCGGGCGAAGCTGACGCTCGACGCCGCCTGGCGCGACGCCACGGTGCGCGCGGTGACCGCCTTCCTGCCGGGGGCAAGCGAGGAGCTGATCATCCTGGACACGCACACCGACGGTCTGAACTTCGTCCAGGAAAACGGCGGCGTCGCCCTGGTGCAGCTCGCGCGGCACTTCGCCTCACTGCCGCAGGGCAGCTGCCTGCGCCGCGGCCTCGTCTTCGCCGGCTGGCCCGGGCACCTCGCGGGCGACCTGCCCGAAGCCAGGGGGTGGATCGACGCGCATCCGGACCTCATGGCGCGGGCGGCGGCAGCGCTCACGATCGAACATCTCGGCGCATCGGAATGGGAGGAGATTCCGGGCCGAGGCTACAGCCCGACCGGCCGCAGCGAATTCATGAACATGGCCGTCACGCGCGGCCGCTTCATGGACCTCGTGATCGAGGGCATCCGGTCCCACGACCTGCGTTGGCACGGCGTGCAGCCCGGCCCCGGCGTGACGGTCGGCGCCGCCTTCCACCAGGCCGGCATCCCGCACATGGGCTGCATCGCGGGGCCCAGCTACCTCCTGGGCACCGCCGCCGATGGCCATGTCGGCAAGCTGGATGCGGCACTCGCCGAGCGGCAGATCGCGATGCTGGCGGGACTCGTCCGCGCCGTCGACGCGGTTCCGGCGGATGCCCTGCGCGGGGATGCGAGCCTCGGACTGCAGGTCGGTCCGGCGCTGCGGATCCCGGGAGTCCATTGACGTCGTGCGAAACGACTCGGGCGTGATGCCCGGCTGCGAAACGACTTGATCGAGACGAGGACGATCCCGCCGGGCTCGATCGCGTATCGCGGGCGCAACGGCAAGCGATCGGAGCAAGTCGCTTTCGCGCTGCCTGGATTGGTCGGAGCGTCGGGCAATACGGGCCACACCACGCGTGAGCCGGGCGGCTGCGCGTCGACCAAGGCCTCGCTCGGGGCCCCCGGCACGTGGGCGGCAGTACCGGTGAATCGCACGAGCGCCGCCGGGGGAAAGGCCGATCGGCGCCGCTGCCTCGAGGGCCTCGGCGGCTGCCGTCAAACACAGGTCGTGACATCTCCTCCATCCGGACATCCCCCAATCACCCTGAGCCTGCGATCTGCAAATCATGCGCAGGCAACCATCACGACAATCATGAAGTTCATTGACGCAGGTGCCATCCGATCTCGGGGTCTTCTCGGTGCCGGTTTCGCGGCGTTGGCGACGGCGCTGCCGGCCCTGGCCCAGGATCAAGCGGGGTCGGCGAAGCAACAGGCCTCGTCCGGCGTGCTCGAGATCGTCGTCACCGCCCAGAGGCGTCCCGAGAAGCTGCAGGACGTGCCGGTGGCGGTGACGGTGTTGTCCGGCGACACGCTGGATGCACAGGGCTTCAACAGTCCGATCAACCTCGTGTCGCTGGTGCCGTCGCTGCAGTTCCTCGACTCGAACACGTCGCGCGGTCTCGGTTTCGCGGTGCGCGGCATCGGCACGGTGACCTTCGGCGACGGCGTCGAGCAGAGCGTCGGCACCGTGATCGACGGCGTCGTCCTGGGCCGGCCGGGCCAGGGCATCGCCGATCTCGCGGACATCGACCAGATCGAGGTGCTGCGCGGGCCGCAGGGCATGCTGTTCGGCAAGAACGCCTCGGCCGGCCTCATCAACATCACCACGCGGCAACCCGAACTCCACGACCTCTCGCTGGGGATGCGCGTCTCGCTCGGCGAGCACGGTGAGCAACGCTACCAGGCGGTCGGCAACGTTCCGCTCGGCAGCAGCGCGGCGCTGCGCATCGTGGGCTACGGGAACAAGCGCGACGGCATCATCCACGACTACGCGAAGGACCGCGACTACAACGGCCGCAACGAATGGGGTGCCCGTGCCAGCCTGCTCGTCGAGCCGTCGCGCGATCTCAAGCTGCTCGTGCGCGCCGACTATTCCGAACGCGACGTGCCCTGCTGCATCTGGACGACGCGTTCGGTCACGCCGGGCGGCTTCATCGGGCTCATGCAGGGGCCGCAGGTGCAGGCCGGGCCCGACAACCTGGGCGTCAAGCTCTCCGGCGACTTGTTCAGCCGCACGATCTCGAGCGGCGCGTCGGCGCAGGTGGACTGGACGCGAGACGGCTATACGCTGACGTCGATCACCGCATACCGCAAGTGGAAGGAGCGCGACGGCAACGACGCCGATCTGTCGGTGCTGCCGATCTTCGACCTGAACTACGGCGACAACGACGTCTCGCAGTTCTCGCAGGAGCTGCGGCTTGCCTCACCCGCGAAGAACCCGGTCAACTGGGTGGCCGGCCTGTTCTGGTACGACCTCGATCTCACCGGGAACTACAGCCAGGGCGGAACGCTCGGGCAGGCCTGGTTGCCGCCGGGCATGATCCTCGCCACGCACCCCTCGAACACCATCAGGACTCGGAGCGCCGCGGCCTTCGGGCAGGTGAACTTCGACCTCACCGAGCAGCTGCGGCTGTTCGCCGGCGCCCGCTACACGCGCGAGCGCTATGCGCTCGACTACGACCGCAAGGGCGGGACGCCGCCCAGCGAGATCTCGTGGTTCCCGCCGCTGGCCTTCCAGGCCTCCGACCACGCCGAGAAATGGTCGTGGCGGCTCGGTGCCCAGTACCGCCCCGAGCTGTCCACCAACGTCTATTTCAGCGTCGCACGCGGCTTCAAGGGCGTGGCCGTCCTGTCCGACAACTCGGTCACGGCGAGCACCGCGTTCGTGCCGCCGGAAATCCCGACCGCGTATGAGCTCGGCGTGAAGAAGAGCTGGCTCGACGGCCGGATGCTCACCAATGTCGCGCTCTTCAGGACGAACTTCGATCACTTCCAGGCGCAGGTGTACGACACCACGGTGACGCCCAACATCTTCCGCGTGACGTCCGCGGGCAAGGTGGTGACGCAGGGCCTCGAGTTCGATTTCCGTGCGCGGCCCGTCAAGGGCTTCACCGTCGGCGGCGGCGCGGCCTACATCGACGCGTTCATCGATAGTCCATGGCTGATCCCTTGCTACCCCGGCCAGAGCGCTGCGCAGGGCTGCAACGCCAGCCACTTCGACGCCAAGGGGCAGCGGCTCGCCAATACGCCGAGGTGGACGCTCTCGGCGTACGGCGAATACGAGCGCCCGCTGACCGCCGGTCTGACCGGCTACGCCGCGGCCAACTGGAGCTGGCGCGACCGCGTGAACTTCGCGATGAACTCCAACCCGAACACCGAGCTGGCCGGTTACGGCATCTTCGGAGGGTCGGTCGGCGTCGGTTCGGTCGACGATCGCTGGCGGGTTTCGCTCTATGTGCGCAACCTCTTCAACAAGCATTACCCGACGGTGATCTTCGAGACGCCGTTCGATTCGGGCGGTTACTCGCAATTCCCGAGCCTCGAAGGCTTCCGCACGGTGGGCTTCACGCTGAATGTGAGGCTGTAGCCGCGGCGCCGGGCGCAGTCGTCGGCGGCGGGGCCCCCTCGGCGCGGGCCCCGTTCCGATTGCGGCGGCTGACCGCATGCACACCTGCAGCGTGGGAATCGGATGAGCACCTCGCCATGGCTCGTTGCCGGCTGGGACACGCCGCTTGGCTTGTGCCGTGCCGAGGCGCTGCAGTGCGGCTATGAGGGGCGCCCCGTGCCGCCGGCGCTCCTCGACGCGATCGACGCCACCCGCGCCGACGACTTGGCGACGATCCAGCGGATCGCGGCAGAGCTCGCGGCGCTGCCGCCGGACCCCGCCTTTCCGTACCGGCAACCCGACGAACTCGAAGCCATCCGGGCGCAGTGCCCACCGCCAGCGCCCGGCCTGCCGCGCCGGCCCGACGACGCCGCACTCCTCGACCGCTTCCACGGCGCGTGGTCCGGGCGTGCGGCCGGCTGCGCACTGGGCAAGCCGGTCGAGATGCTGGGCATGTTCGGCAGCGCAGGGCGGCGCGGGCGCGCCTGCATCAAGGACCTCCTGCTCCGACGCGGCGAGTGGCCGCTGCGCGACTACTTCGCCGGCGGGCCGGACGCCGCGCAGTCGGGGCTGTTCTGCCCGCGGTCGTGGCGCGAGAACATCGCCTTCCTGGAAGCCGACGACGACATCCACTACTCCCTCATCGCCCTGGATGTCCTCGAGCGCCTGGGCGAGCGCTTCGGCTGGGCGGACATCGCCGACAGCTGGAACGAGCGGCTGCCCTACGCCTCGATCTGCACGGCCGAGACGCAGGCCATCCTCAACTACAACCTGCGCAGCGCGCGCAAGGAGATCGCGCGCGGGATCCGCGGCGCCGTCGCGGCCGAGTTCACGCGGCGCCACAACAACCCCTATCGCGAATGGATCGGCGCGCAGATCCGCGCCGACGTCTGGGGCTACGCCTGCGCGGGCGATCCGGCACGCGCGGCGGACCTCGCATGGCGCGACGCGAGCTGGACACACACGGCCAACGGCATCTATGCCGCCATGATGACCGCGGCCATGGTCGCCGCCGCGTTCGTGGAGTCCGATCTGCACAGGCTGGTGGAGGTCGGCTTGGCGCAGATCCCGAGCCACTGCCGCCTTGCCGAGGCCGTGCACATGGCACTCGCCTGGCTGGACGAGTGCCCTGGCTTCGAGGACTTCATGGAGCGGCACGAACGCGAGTTCGGCCATCTGCACCCGACGCATGCGGTCAACAACGCGCTCGTCGTGATCATGGCGCTGCACTACGGGGGCGGAGGGCTCGACCGGACCATCGCCACCGCGGTGATGGCGGGGCTCGACACCGACAGCAATGGCGCGACGGCGGGCTCGATCGCCGGGGCGAGGCTCGGTTGCCAGCGCCTCGGCAGCAGCTTGGTGCCGCGCCTCAACGACACGGTGCGGCCCCAGATGGTCGGGATCGAGCGAGCCGGCTTCGCCGATCTCGCCGCCCGCACCCTGGCGGTGCACAGGAGCCTGCGCGCACCGGACTGAGCAGCGCGACGAGGCCGCAGCATGCCCGCAGGCGATGCCCAGGCCGACCGACCCGGTGGTTGCGCGAGGACGACGGGTCTTGCGACGCGCCGGTGTTGCCGCAGCAGGAAGGGAAGCATCCGACCATGGACGAGGATCGCATCGAGAACCAGGGCCGCGATCGAGCGGCCGCGGGCCCGCAGCCGAATGCCGCTGCGGCCGGCGCGGTCGCGCTCGTCACCGTCGAGACCGGCACGCTCGCCGGGGCCCGCAGTGCGGACGTCGAACGTTTCCTCGGCATCCCCTTCGCGGCCGCACCGTCGGGCCCGCTGCGCTGGCGCCCCCCGCAGCCCGCAGCCGCGTGGCCTGGCCAGCGCGCGGCCGTGGCATTCGGCAACGACTGCGTGCAGAACCGGCCGCAGTGGGATCGCATGAGTTCGGACCTTCCGCTCGGCGAAGACTGCCTCTACCTCAATGTCTGGCGGCCGGCGCAGCGCGCCGAAGCGGCGCTGCCCGTCATGGTCTGGATCCACGGCGGCGGCTTCGTCATGGGTTCGTCCGGCACGCCGGTGCTCGACGGCAGCGCGATCGCCCGCCGCGGCATCGTTGTCGTCAGCTTCAACTACCGGCTGGGCCGCTTCGGCTTCTTCGCCCATCCTGTGCTGTCTGCGGCGCAGCACGACGAGCCGCTCGGCAACTACGGACTGATGGACCAGATCGCGGCGTTGCGCTGGGTCCGGCGCAACATCGGCGCGTTCGGGGGGGATGCGGGCAACATCACGATCTTCGGCGACTCCGCGGGCGGTACTTCGGTGCTGCAGCTCATGGCGATCGACCAGGCGCGCGGCCTTTTCCACAAGGCCATCGCGCAATCGGCCGGCGGGCGCGACCCGTGGCCCCACCTCAGGCGCGCCACGCATCGACCATCGGCCGAGGCGATCGGCGAGCGCTTCGCGCGCGAGGCCGGGCTGCGCGAGCCCACGCCCGAGGCCCTGCGCGCCCTGCCTGCCGAATTGCTGCGCGGCGGGCTGGACCTCGTGAACATGGAGCCGGACACCTACTCGGGTCCGATGATCGACGGCACGCTGGTCACGGGGCCGGCGGCGCAGGCTTTCGCGGCCGGGCACCACGCCAGGGTCCCGCTCCTGAGCGGCTTCACCAGCAACGAACTCGGCGATCTGCCCGCCCCACTGCGCGACATGATGGTGCAGCGCTGCCTGGCGCTGCTCGACCTGCCGCGCGAACGCATCGAGGCGCTGTACGGCGGCGCCGAAGGCCTCAGCCGCGGGCTGGTCAGCGACTTCCCGTTCGCCGAGCCGGCGCGTCATGTGGCGGCCCTTTGCGCTGCGGCCGGAGCGCCGTCGTTCCTCTACGTGTTCGACTACGTCGTCGAGAGCTTGCGTACGGCCGTGCACGGGGCTGCCCACGCCACGGACGTGCCTTATGTCTTCTCGACCCTGACACGGCTGTGGCCGCAGGCCACGACGGCCGACGAAGCGCAGTCCGCGCTCATGCTCGACTACTGGACGCAGTTCGCGCGGGCGGGCGATCCCAACTGCGCCGGGCGTCCGCGCTGGCCCGTCTATCGCGGCGACTCGATGGCCTTCTGGTTCGGGCAGGATGGGCCTGCGCTGCGCGCGCTGGCGGCGACCAGGCTCGACGCCATCGAGGCCGCGCGCACCGCGGCGCGCAACTGAGGTGGTCGCCGTGACCCAACCCGCACAGGCCATGCCCTGGGTCAGGACCGATGGCGTCCGCTTCGTCGACCACGCCGGGCGCCAGCTGCTGCTGCGCGGGGTGAACCTGGGCGGCGACTGCAAGGTTCCGTTCCCCGATGGCGGCACCGACGTCCCGACCGACTTCGCCGACCATCGCGACGTCTCGTTCGTGGGCCGCCCGTTCCCGCTCGCCGAGGCCGACGAACACCTCGGCCGCCTGCGCCACTGGGGCTTCAACGTGCTGCGCTTCCTCGTCACCTGGGAGGCCGTCGCGCACGCGGGCCCGGGCAGCCGGGACGAGGCCTACCTCGACTACATCGTGCGCGTACTCGAGCGCGCGCAGGCGCACGGCCTGGCCGTCTTCATCGACTTCCATCAGGATGTCTGGAGCCGGATGAGCGGCGGCAGCGGCGCGCCGGGCTGGACGTTCGAGGCGCTGGGCCTCGATTTCACGAGCTTCGCCGCGGCCGGCGCCGCACTCGTGATGCAGCAGGCCTTCGACTACGGCAGCCCGCAGGACCACCAGCCGGGCTATCCGATGATGAGCTGGGCCGGCAACTACCAGCGTCCTGCCAACGCGATCATGTGGACCGCGTTCTTCGCCGGTGCGGCGTTCACGCCCGACTGGACGATCGCGGGGCAGAACGTCCAGCATTTCCTCCAGCAGCAGTACCTTGCGGCGATGGATGCGGTTGCGGCACGCGTCGCCCATCTGCCGGCGGTCGTGGGCTTCGACACCCTGAACGAGCCGGGATTGGGGTGGCTCGGCCAGAGTCTGTCGCAGCGTCCGGCAGGCCCTGCCGGATTGCGGCCCGGGCCGCAATGGACACCGCTCGACGGCCTGCGGCTGGCCCATGGCCAGAGCGTCCGCATCCCGGTGCTCGTGCGCGATGCCGCAACCGGCGCGCTCAGATCCGATGGCGAACGCGTCTTCAACGAGCGATGCCGGCGCATCTGGCGCCCGGGCATCGCCGACCCCTTTGCGGCCCACGGCGCATGGCGACCGGCGGGCGGGGAGGGTGAAGCGCTCGACGAGCGCTTTTTCCAGAACTTCGACGGCGAGGTGCTCGACATCGGCCGCCATGCCATGGCGCCGTTCTTCGACGCCGTGGCGCGCACCATCCGGCGCCATCGCCCCGACTGGCTGGTGTTCGCCGAGATCAACCCGTACTCGACCGCGCTCGGTGCCCGCTTTCCGTCGCAGATGCCCGCGCATTGGGTCAACGCGAGCCACTGGTACGACATCGAATGCCTGCGCAGCAAACGCGCGCCTTCGGCTTCGCGCGCGGATCTCGCCCGGCGCTACCGGCCCGAGCTGGAAGGCCTGCGCGAGCTCGGCGTCGCGCATGCCATCCCGGCGCCGATGCTCCTGGGCGAGTTCGGCATCCCGTTCGATCTCGACGGCGGTCTCGCCTACCGGCGCTGGCGGGCCGGCGAGACCGGCCCGGAGATCTGGGACGGGCATGTCGCGCCGCTGGCTGCCGCCTACGACGTGCTCGATGCGCTGCTCGCCTCGGGAACGCTGTGGAACTACACCGCCAGCAATCGCAACGACGCGCGCATCGGCGATCACTGGAACCAGGAGGATCTCTCGATCTTCTCGCGCGACCAGCACACGACAGACGATGATCCCGACTGCGGCGCACGCGCATTGGCCGGCTTCTGCCGCGCCTATGTGCTGGCGGCGCAGGGTCGGCTCCGCGCCATGCGCTGCGACGATGCACGGGCCACGCTGGAGTTCGAACTCGACGCCGACCCCTCCATCGACGCGCCGACGCTCGTCTTCCTGCCGCGGCGGCAGTTCCGCGCCATCGAGCTCACGGCCGATGCGCCGCTGCGATGGTCGTTCGATCCGCTCGCGCAGCGGGTGGAAATCCACTGCACGCGAGCCGCACCGGTGCGCGTCGTCATCCGGGCCAAGCCGGGGGGCCGGCGATGGCTGACCTCGACGTCTTGACAGGCTCGAACACGCAGCGCATCAGCGCGGAGGCCGCGCCTGCGGCGGCCCCGGGAGGCGATCACCGGAGGCGGGTTCCTGCGCCCGGCGCGGCAACGGGATGCCGCTCGCGTCCAGGCCGTGGTACGACGCGGGACCGGCACCCCCATTTGGGGACTGGCCATGCAGCGGGGCCACGCGCGCGGGCCGCAGCCATGAAGTCGAGCACCGGCGCGGCCGACGCGACCGGGATTCCCGGCCGGCGTTTCACCGACGCCCATTTCCTCGCCCCCGGCCAGAGCAAGAGGGCTGCGCTCGCGCGCGTCGGAACCGCGGCGTCGCGGACCGCGAGCGAGCTCCGGGCGGCTCTGTACCGGCCGACCCTGCACGAGGGCTGGAGACTGCCCGAGGCCGCCCGCTTCGCCCGCCACGCCGCCGCGCTCGCCGCACGCCGCAAGGCCACGCGATCGCACGCGCCCACGCGGCGGCAGGTCGATGCATCGATCGGGGCCTGCGGCCCCACCCTGAACGGAGGACAGCCCGCATGACCGGCAACGCAACCCATGGACGCCTGTCGTGGCCCCGACGCATCGGCTGGGCCATGGGCGACCTCGGCATCAATTTCTACTGGCAAGGCATCACCATCTTCGGGTACTTCTTCTACACCGACGTCATGGGCATCACGCCCTTCTGGGCCGGGATCGCCTACGCCGTCGCGTCGTTCTGGGATGCGGTCACCGACCCGGTGATGGGCGCGATCGCCGACCGCACGCGCAGTCGCTGGGGGCGCTTCCGACCCTGGATCCTCTTCGGCAGCGTGCCCTGCGCCGTCGCCTTCGCGCTGATGTACTGGACACCACCGCTGGCCGGGGCCTGGCTCGTGGCCTATGCCATGGCGACCCACATCCTGCTGCGCACGCTGCTCACCGTCGTCGGCATTCCGTTCGGGGCGCTGTCGGCGCGGCTCACGCAAGACTCGACCGAGCGCGGCGTGCTCGCCGCCCTGCGCGTCGTCTTCGCGGCCAGCGGCGCGCTGGTGGTTGCCTTCACGGTGCCGAAGTTCGTGGCCTTGTTCGATCAGCCGCAACGGGCCTACTTCTGGGCCGCCATCAGCCTGGGCATCGGCGCGACCGTCATCCTCGTCCTGACCTTCTTCGCGACGCACGAGGCCGTGGACGGACCTGCGGACGACGAGCCGGCGAAGGTGCAAGGCGGCATCCTCGCCGGTGTCGTGCGCGACGTCATCGACTTCTGGGCGACGCTGCGCCACAACGGACCGCTGCGACTGCTGTTCATCGCGCTCGTCGTCGGCGGCATCAGCGGCATGTTCGGCAAGATGCTGCTCTACTGGATCACCTACGACCTGAAGCAGCCCGCGGCGATGGCGTGGATCCTGCCGCTGCCGGCCCTGGTGCTGCTGCCCTGTGCCCCGCTGTGGAACTGGTTCGCACGCAGGACCTCCAAGCGCGACGCTTTCTGGCTCGGCCAGGGCATCAACCTCGCGGCCCTGCTCGCGTTCTACTTCCTCAATCCGCACGCCACCGGGCTGCTCGCTGCGGTGCTGGTGGTGGGCGCCATCGGCGGCAGCGCCGCGCCAATCATGTTCTGGGGCATGCTGCCCGACACGGTGGAGTACAACCAGCTCAAACGCGGGGTTCGCAGCGAGGCCACGATCTTCGGCTTCGCCGCGTTCGCCCAGAAGGTTGCGGTCGCCATCAATGCACTGCTCCTGGGGCAGTTGCTGACGCGCGTGGGCTTCGCAGCCAATCAGCCGCAGGGCGCGCAGACGCTCGACGCGATGCTGGCGATCATGTGTCTGGTGCCCTTGGCCGGCGGCATCGCGGCGATGCTGGTGATGTGGAAATACCCGATCGACGCCGGGTTCCACGCGCAACTCAAGGCCGCGATCGCGGCGCGGCCCGAACCGAGGGGCAGCGGCGCGCGCTGACGCTCCTGTTCAGGCGTGCTCGCGTTGCGCCGCGGGCTGCGGCTCCTCGTAAGCGCCCTGCCACATCATCTCGTAGCCGAGTTCGCGCGAATCGGTGCAGAACTCGGTCAAGGCGCCGAACTTGGCGCGGAAGAGGGCGTCGGCGTGCGAGCGTTCGTGCTCCTCGAACGAGCGCCAGTAGGTGACGATCGCCAGATCGTGCTCTGCCGTCCCGGCGCCGCCGCCGCCTCCGAGCGAACCCTCGGCGGAGACGAAGCCGGCCAGGCGGAACACCTGCCCGGCGTAGAAGCCGCCCTTGCTGCCGCCGTAGTTCTCCTTGACCACGTTGCACATCTCGGCGAGCGCAAGCTCGACGTCGTCGATCGTGAACTGCGGTCTGAGCCGCACGAGGTTGAACAGCATCTTGGCGCCGAACGGGATCGTGACGGGTCCGTACATGACTGGCCTCCTCGAAGTGGCGTGCGGGCCGGCAGTGTGGCGGAGCCGCGGCGCCGGCGCCGCTGTACGGCCCGGATACCCGTGACGGCATCCGGGCCAATCGTCGGGCGGCCGGGTTCAGGTCGACAGCCGGGCTTCGGGCGTCGTCACCGGCCCCTTGCCGCTGAAGCGGTCGAGCGCGAGGTAGATCACCGGCGTGATGTAGAGGGTGACCGCCTGACTGAACACCAGGCCGCCGACCACCGCCAGGCCGAGCGGCTGGCGCAACTCCGCGCCGGCGCCGATGCCGAGCGCGATCGGCACGGCGCCCATCATCGCCGCCAGCGTCGTCATCATGATCGGCCTAAAGCGCAGGATGCAGGCCTCGCGGATCGCCTGCGCCGGCGCCATGCCGTGGTGGCGCTGGGCGTCGAGCGCGAAGTCGATCATCATGATCGCGTTCTTCTTGACGATGCCGATCAGCAGCAAGATGCCGATCGTCGCGATCAACGTGAGATCCATGCCGAAGAGCATCAGCGTGGCCAGCGCGCCGACCGCCGCCGAAGGCAGCCCGGCGAGGATCGTGAGCGGATGGATGTAGCTCTCGTAGAGCACGCCGAGCAGCACGTAGATGACGAGCAGCGCCGAGACGATCAGGATCGCCTGCTTGCCCTGGCTGCTCTGGAACACGGCGGCGTCGCCGCCCCAGCGCGTGATCACCGAATCGGGCATCGCCAGCTGCTGGCGCAGCTGTTCGATGCGCCGGGTCGCGTCGCCCAGGGCCGCTCCCGGCGCGAGGTTGAAGCTCACCGTCACCGCCTGCAGCTGTCCGACGTGGTTGATCGAGGTCGGACCGACCTTGCGCTCGACCGTCGCGAACGCGGCCAGCGGCACCAGCGCGCCGGTCGACGCGCGCACGAAGATGTTGCCGAAGGCGTTCTCGTCGCGCTTGGCCTCGGGCGCCAGCTCCATGATCACCTGGTAGCTGTCGGTGGGCAGGTAGATCGTGCTGACCTGGCGCTCGCCGAAGGCGCTGTACAGCGCCGTACGGATGGCGTCGATCGAGACGCCGAGCGTGTTGGCGCGGTCGCGGTCGATCGCGAGCTGCGCCACCAGGCTGCGCAGCTGCGCGTCGCTGGTGACGTCGCGGAACATCGGATCGGGCCGCATGCGCTCCATCAGACGCGTGGCCCAGTCGTTGATCTCGTCGGCCTTGACGCTTTGCAGGATGTACTGGAACTGCGCCTTGCTCGGACGGCCGCCGAGCTGCAGGTTCTGGATCGGGCGCATGAACACGCTGATGCCGGCCACCTCGCGCACCTTGCGGCGCAGGCTCTCGATGATTTGCTTCATCGCCTGGCGCTGCTCGCGCGGCTTGAGCGTGATGAACATGCGCCCGTTGTTTTGCGCACCGCTGCCGCCGTTGAACGAGCTCACGGCCGCGACGTTCGGGTCGGCGCGCATGATCGCGGCCACCCGCTCCTGCAGACGGATCATCTCGGGGAACGACACGTCCTCGGCGGCCTCGGTGCTGACGGTGATCTGGCCGATATCCTCCTCGGGGAAGAAGCCCTTGGGGATGACGAACAGCAGCCAGGCGGTGGCCACGAACGTGGCCAGCGCCACCAGCAGCACGACGCCGCGGTGGGCGAGCGCGAAGTCCAGCGTGCGCGCATACGCGGCCAAGGTCGCGTCGAAGCCGCGCTCGAAGCTGCGCACCAGGGCACCCGGCTGCTTCTTGTGCGCCTCGTCGCTGAGCAGCCGGCTGGCCAGCATCGGCACCAGCGTCAGCGAGACGAAGGCCGAGACGATGATCGCCAGACCGACGACGACGGCGAACTCGTGGAACAGCAGCCCGATGACGCCGGGCATGAAGAAGATCGGGATGAACACCGCCACCAGCGAACTCGAGATCGAGATGATCGTGAAGCCCACTTCGCGCGAACCCCGGAGCGCGGCCTGGAACGGCGGCATGCCGTCCTCGACGTGCCGGATGATGTTCTCGAGCATGACGATCGCGTCGTCGACCACCAGGCCGACGGCCAGCGTGAGTCCGAGCAGCGAGATGTTGTCCAGGCTGTAGGCCATGCCCCACAGCAGCGCCACCGCGCCGACGAGCGAGACCGGCAGCGACAGCGTCGGGATCACGGTGGCGACGAAGCGGCGCAGGAACAGGAAGATCACCAGCACGACGAGGGCGATGGTGCCCATGAGCGTCAGCGTCACGTCGTGCAGCGCCTCGCGCACCGAGATCGAGCGGTCGTTGACGGGCGTCATCTGCACCGACTGCGGCATCTGCGCCTGCAGTGCCGGCAGGGCGGCGCGCACCGCGTCGACCACGCGCACCGTGTTGGCGCCGGGCTGGCGCTGGATCGCCAGCGTGATCGAGGGTTCGCCGTTGAGCGTGCCGTGCGTCTTGATCGACTCCAGGCTGTCCTCGACCTCCGCGACGTCGCGCAGGCGCACCGGGTTGCCGCCTCGGTTGCTGACGATGAGCTCGGCGAACTCGGCCGCATTGCGCAACTGTCGGTTGGCCTGCAGCGTCAGCATCTGGCGCGGGCCGTCGAGCGTGCCGACGGGTGTGTTGACGTTGGCCGCGCGCAGCGCGCCGGCGAGTTCGTCCAGACCGATGTTGCGCGCCGTGAGCGCGTCGGGGCGCACGCGCACGCGCACCGCGTAGCGCTTGGCGCCGTAGACGTTGACCTGCGCCACGCCGTCGATCGTCGAGAGCGTGGGCGAGATCAGGTGTTCGGCGAAGTCCTGCAGGTCCGACGGGGCCAGCGAGGGTGATCGCAGCGAGATCAGCAGCACCGGGGCATCGGCCGGATTGACCTTGCGGTACGAGGGCGGCACCGTCATGTCCTGCGGCAGCGAGCGCTGCGCGCGCAGCAGCGCCGCCTGCACGTCGAGCGAGGCGCCGTCGATGTTGCGCGCCTCGTCGAACTCCAGCGTGAGCGAGGTGACGCCGAGCGTGCTCGTCGAGCTGATCACGTTCAGCCCGGGAATGGTCTGGAACTGCTTTTCCAGCGGCAGCGCCACCGAGCTGGCCATCGTCTCCGGGCCGGCGCCGGGAAGCACGGCCCAGACGTTGATCACGGGCGTGTCGTAGCTGGGCAAGGCAGCCACCGGGATGCTGCGGTAGCCGATCACGCCGGCCAGCACGATGGCCAGATTGAGCAGCACGGTGGTCACCGGCCGGCGGATGAAGAGCTCGGAGATGTTCATCGCGACGCTCCCGATGCGGCGGCCGTCGACCCCGAGGCGGCGGATGCCGGGCGTCCGGCCGCGCGCTCGCCTTCGCGCGGGCGCACCGCGACCGTCGCGCCGGGCCGCAGGTTCTGGCGTCCGTCGAGCACGATGCGCTCGCCCGGCGCCACACCGCTCACGGCGGCCTCCTCGCCGAGCGTGGCCACCACCTGCAGCGGCCGCGCCACTGCCTTGCCCTCGACCACCGCGAAGACGACGCTGCCGCGCGGGGTCTGGGCGATGGCGGCCTGCGGCACGACGACGGCGTTGGCGATCGTGCGCAAGGTGAGCGAGGCTGCCACGTAGGCGCCGGGCCACAGTGCGAGCCGGCGGTTGTCGAAGCGCGCCTTGACCTTGATCGTGCCGGAGGCGGCGTCGACGGCGTTGTCGACGAACTGCAGCCTGCCGGTCACGCTGCCGGCCGCACCGGGCAGCCGTGCCGTCACCGGCGCCTGGGCCTGCAGCGCGGCGAGCAGATCTCCCAGGTAACGCTGGGGCAGCGCGAATGCCACATCGATCGGATCGAGCTGCGTGATCGTCACCAGCGTCGTCTGGTTGGCCACCACGGAAGTGCCGGCGAAGACGTTGATCACGCCGACGCGCCCCGCGCCGGGCGCGGCCACGCGGCTGTAGCCGAGCGTCAGCCGCGCCGCGTCGAGCGCGGCGCGGTCGGCGGCGAGGACGGCCGTGGCCGATTCGACCAGGGTCTGGTTCGTGTCGACCGCGCCCTGACTGATGAAGTTCTGCGCCAGCAGCTCGCGGCTGCGCGTGAGCTGGCGCTGCGCGTCGGCCAGCGCCGCCTCGTCCTTGGCCATCTGCGCACGCAGCTTGGCGACGTTGGCTTCGTCACTGCGCGAGTCGAGCGTGAAGAGCAGTTCGCCGGCCTTGACGAATTGCCCCTCGCGCACATGCACGCGCGTGACCACGCTCGTCACTTGCGGCCGCACGTCGACGCTGCTCACGGGCGCCACCGTGCCGGGGGCCTCGAGCAGCACCGGCACGTCGCGCTGGCGAGCGGCGACCACCGTCACGCTGATCGGCGGGCCGGATGCCGCGACGGCACCGGTCGGCGCAGCACGGGCCGCTGCGGCGGGTGCGCTGGCGCCGCCGGCAGAGCGTCCACCGCCGCAGCCGGCCAGCGCGAGTGCGCCCAGCAGCCAGAGGAGGGCGGCGCAGGAAGGACGGGGAATCATGTGCGGCGGCCTTTCGCTCGGGCTTCTTGGCGTGAAGGGCTGGGGGCGAAGGCGCGCAGCGCTTCGGGTTCTCGATCGCGGCGAACCACGGCCCGCTCGCGCGTTGGCTGCCCCGCACGGGGGACCGGCCGCACGGCAGCGCGGCCCTGGGGGGGATCCGAGAGCCGGCGCATCACGGCCAGGCCGGCGTGCAGCGTGACGAGCTCGGAGTGCGTACACGCGGCCAGGCGTCCGGCGAGCTCGCGGCGCGCGCCGCTGGCAATGCCGCCGAGCAGGGCGCGCCCCGGCGCCGTGAGCTGCAGGCGCTGGCGCCTGCGGTCGCTCGGATCCTCCGCGTGCTGCAGCGCGCCGGCGCGGGCCAGCCGCTCGACGAGCGCCGACGCGGTGGCCATCGTCACCCCCAGGAACGCCGCCAGCTCGCCGACCGTGCCGCCGGGCTGGCGGGCGACGAAGCTGAGCGCGCGGAACTGGGGTACCGACAGCGGCTCGCCGACCTGCGCGCGCATCGCGCCGCGCAAGGTGTCCATGACCGACGGCACGACCTCCATCACGTGGCGTGCGCAGCTCAGCGCGTCGGGCGCGTCGGGCGCATCGGGCGCGTCGGGCGCGTCGGGCGCGTCGGGCGTGGCCGCGGCGGGCGATTGCTTCGATGCCCTAACCATCTGTCAAGCATAGCAAACCGGCTCGCGGCGCGTGCCGTCAGCCGGCACGCCCGCCGCGCGCGTGGAGAATGCCGCTGCCGCATCCCCCGGAGAACCCGACCTTGCCGAGCGACCTCGAAATCGCGCAGCGTGCCCGCCCGCGCCGCATCGTCGATCTCGCGCGCGAGCGCCTGGGGCTCGCCGAAGACCAGCTCGTGCCCTACGGCCACTACAAGGCCAAGCTGGCATTGCCCCTGGTGCACACGCTCGCCGCGCGCCCGCGCGGGCGGCTCGTGCTCGTCACCGCGGTAAGCCCGACGCCGCCCGGCGAAGGCAAGACCACGACGACGATCGGCCTGGGCGACGCGCTGTCGCGTCTGGGCGAGCGCGTCGTGCTGGCGCTGCGCGAGCCTTCCATCGGGCCGGTGTTCGGCCTCAAGGGCGGCGCCGCCGGCGGCGGCCACGCGCAGGTCGTGCCGATGGAGGACATCAACCTGCACTTCACCGGCGACTTCGCCGCCGTGGCGCTGGCGCACAACCTGCTGGCGGCCGTGCTCGACAACCATCTGCAGCACGGCAACGCGCTGGGCATCGACGCGCGCCGCGTGAGCTGGCGCCGCGTGCTCGACGTGAACGACCGCGCGCTGCGCGCCATCGTCGTCGGCCTCGGCGGTCCGGCCAACGGCGTGCCGCGCGAAGGCGGCTTCGACATCGTCGCTGCTTCGGAGGTGATGGCGATCCTGTGCCTGGCCGAGTCGCTCGGCGACCTCAAACAGCGCCTGGGCGAGATCGTCGTCGCGCAGACGCACGAGCGCCGGCCGGTGCGCGCGCGCGATCTCGGCGTGCACGGCGCGATGGCGGTGCTGCTCAAGGACGCATTCGCGCCCAACCTGGTGCAGACGCTCGAAGGCACACCGGCGTTGCTGCACGGCGGGCCGTTCGCCAACATCGCGCACGGCTGCAACTCCATCGCGGCCACGCGCGCCGCGCTCGGGCTGGCCGACTGGGTGGTCACCGAGGCCGGCTTCGGCGCCGACCTGGGCGCCGAGAAGTTCGTCGACATCAAGTGCCGCCGGGCCGGCCTCGTGCCCTGCGTCGCAGTCGTCGTGGCCACGGTACGCGCGCTGAAGTATCACGGCGGCGCGGCCCTCGGCGCGCTCGAACACGAGGACCTGAGCGCACTCGAGCGCGGTATCGTCAACCTCGAGCACCATGTACGCACCGTGCGTGAGGTCTATGGTGTGCCCTGCGTGGTGGCGGCCAACCACTTCAGCGCCGACACCGATGCCGAGCACGCGCTGCTGCAGCGCTGGGGCGGCGGGCAGGGCGTGCCGGTCTGCGTGGCGCGCCACTGGGCCGAAGGCGGCGCCGGTGCGCTCGATCTGGCGCGCACCGTGCTGCAGGCGGCGGCGCCGCAGCCTGTACTGCGCTTCGTCTACGAGGACGATCTGCCGCTGTGGGAAAAGCTGCGCGCCGTGGCCCGGCGCATCTACCTGGCGGCCGACGTGGCGGCGCCGGCTGCCGTGCGCCGCAGCGTCGACGAGCTGCAGGCCGCGGGCTACGGGCGCCTGCCGGTATGCATCGCCAAGACCCAGTACAGCCTCGCGACCGACCCGGCGCTGCGCGGCGCGCCGAGCGGCCACGTGATCCAGCTGCGCGAGGTGCGGCTGGCGGCCGGCGCCGGTTTCGTGGTGGCCATCTGCGGCGACATCATGACGATGCCGGGCCTGCCCGCCGTCCCCGCGGCCGAGCGCATGGACGTCGACGCCGACGGACACATCACGGGCCTGGCCTGAGCGGCAGTCGGGCACGTCCTTGGCCAACACCGAGCGCCTGTACCGCATCGAGCGGCTGATCCGCCAGAAGGGCGTCGTCGGCATGGCCGCGCTGATGGCCGAGCTCGAGGTCTCGCGCGCCACCCTCAAGCGCGACCTCGAGTACCTGCGCAGCCGCCTGGGCGCGCCGATCGAATACGACGCCGCCGCCAACGGCTACCGCTTCGGCAAGGCCTGCGCCGGGCCGCGCCACGAACTGCCCGGCCTGTGGTTCGACGACGCCGAGCTGTACGCGCTGCTGATGGCGCATCGCCTGCTCGCCGGGCTGGACGATGGAGGGCTGCTCGCGCGCCATCTGCAGCCGCTGCTCGCGCGCATCCACGAACTGCTGGGCAGCAGCGACGGCAGCGCCGCGGGCGCGGCCTTGAACCAGCGCGTGCGCGTGCTCGGCACGATGAGCCGCCCCGTGCCGAGCCGGCATTTCCAGCGCGTGGCCGAGGCCCTGCTCACGCGCAGGCGACTGCATCTGCGCTACCACACGCGCGCACGGCGCGAAAGCGGCGAGCGCGACGTCTCGCCGCAGCGCCTGGTGCACCACCGCGGCACCTGGTACCTCGATGCCTGGTGCCATCGCGCCGAAGGGCTCAGGCGCTTCGCGCTCGACGCGATCGAGGACGCGGCGCTGCTCGAGCGCGCGGCGCAGGAGCTGCCGCTGGCCGAAGTCGAGGCGGCGATGGACGCCGGCTACGGCGTCTTCGGCGGGCAGCGGCGCGAGCGCCGCTGGGCGCTGCTGCGTTTCGACTGCAACGCGGCGCTCTGGGCCAGCCGCGAACAATGGCACCCCGAGCAGCAGGGCAACTGGCTGGACGACGGCCGCTACGAGCTGCGCCTGCCCTATGGCAGCGAGACCGAGCTCGTGATGGACATCCTGCGCCAAGGCGACGAAGTCGAAGTGCTCGAGCCGGCGTCGCTGCGCAAGGCGGTGCGGGATCGGCTGCGCGCCGCGGCTGCGCAGTACGAATAAGCCCGTGAAACCATGAGGCGCAGGCGTGATTCCTGACTTCACGGACCCTGAGCGGGCGCCGCGTCGCCTACGGTGCGGACTTCATGCTCGGTCGACGCTCGCCGATGCGGCTTCGGCGCAGGCGCGGCAGATGCAGGCGATGGAGCGCTTCGGCCCCGGCACGGCCGCGAGAAGCTCGGGCGAGAACGTCACGCCGCGGCACCAGCAGGCCTCGCCGAGGGACCCGGTCGCGGCCGGCCGGCACGCGTTCGGGCTGCCGCACAGCGGGCACAGCGGCTCGGGCAACGCTTGCGCACCGGCCGCGGAGCCGACCGGCGCGACGGCGATGTCGCCTGGCGCGAACGCGACATCGGGCGCGCGCGCCGCAGGCCCGTCGGCAGCGCTCATCGTCGGCACCACTGCCTCTCGCACGGAATGCCGTCGCGGTTGCCGTCCATCGCGGCGTCGGGGCAGTTGGCGAGGAAGAACCTGGCTTCGGCACAGGACGTCATCTGCGAGCAATAGCGCCGTCCGTCGCAGCGCAAGGCCTGCGCCGACGCCGCCTGCCGATCCGCACGTGCGCCGGTGTGCGCTGCGGCAGCGGGCGAAGCGGCGGGCATGCGATCGACGCTCTGGGCGTCCCGAGCGGAGCCGCCCGCCGTCGCCGGCCAAGCCGTTTCCGGGGCTGGCGCGGCGCGTCGCTTCCTCTGCTCGGAGTTGAGGTGCTCGATCGTCGGAACCTGGCGTGTCTGCGAAGAAGGACAGGGATCGCGCTGATACGTCACGCGCCCGCTCACGGTGCATTTGTGCACGGGCGTTGCTGCGGGTGCGGACCAGCATGCGACGATCAGGGCGCTCGCCGCGAGCAGCACGGAGATCGGCTTGGACATCTTGGCAAGCTTAACGCGATGGTCGCATTGCGGCGGCCGGGTCACGGGGAGCGTGTTCCGGCGCTGGCGGTACCCGGCTCCGGGCCGACCATGATCAAGGCAACATAATATACATTGTCGTGCATAGCAAGCAGCCGCATCCGCGGCTCGAGCCGCCACCGCCCGAGCGCCTCATGCACGCGCAGGCAGGCGCGATGAGAGCAACAAGAGCGACCCGGGTCGCTGCCGGTGGGTGGCGCCGAAGCCCGGCGCGATCTCACCAGCGCGTCGGCGACATTCCGGGTTCGTCGAAGGCTTCGCCGATACCCTCGGCTTCGTCGCCGACGACAGAGGCATCGGCACCCTCGTCGGCTGCGTCCGCGGGTTGCGCCGACAGCGATGTCGGCCGGTCGAGCGGCCGGCACAGGTGCCGATTCAAGCGGCCCAGGCGCTCGGACTTCTCGACCGCCGCCAGCACCGCCGCGGGGTCGAGCAGCAGCATGAACGGGTTGTACTCGGTGGGGATCGGCTGGGTCATTTCGATGCTCCGCGAGTCGCTTGACGATGCGATATCGGCAACTGTAGGCCCGGAGCGCCATATGCCCAAGCCGGCGCTCCGCCAAAGCCCTTGTCCGATGACATCCGACACGTACGTCGGCAGCGCGCCGGCAGCGCGCCGCGACTATTTCACGCCGCTGTCGAGCCGCGCGGCCAGGGCATCGCGGCCCGCGCGACGTGCGAAGTCCGCGGCCGTGAGACCGTTGGCGTTGCGCAGCTTCGGGTCGGCGCCACGCCGCAGCAGCAGGTCGGCGCTGTCGATCGCGCCGTAGCCCGCGGCCATCATCAGCGGCGTCGTGCCGTTCGGCGAACGGGCCTCGATCGCGGCACCGCGGTCGAGCAGCAACGCGACGATCTGGGGCGCGGGCCCGCTCGCGGCGTAGTGCAGCGGCGTCCAGCCGTCGCGCTCGAGCGAAGCGCCGCGCGCGAGCAAGCGCTCGACCCATACCTGTTGGCCGCGCAGCGCGGCCATCATGAGCGGGGTCTCGCCCGCGGCGTTGGCGGCGTCGACCTTCAGGTCGGGCTGCGCCAGCAGCAGCTCGGTCACTGCCGGCGCGTCCTCGCGCAGCGCGAGATACAGCGCCACCTGGCCCGACTCGTCGGGTGTGTTCGGATCGAAACCGCGCTCGAACAGCGCGCGCAGGGTGCGCGCATCGTTGCCGCGCACGGCCCGGAAGAAGTCGTCGTAGGCGCCGGCGCGGGCCGGCGCCGCGGCCAGCGCGAGCGCACCGGCCAGCGCCGGCAATACGTGTCGCCGCAGCGTCATCGGCAGATCTCCTCGCCGGCGAGCGCCGGCACCTTGAAAAGGGTCTCGAAATTCGTGCTGGTGGCGCGCGCCACCTCCTCCACCGGCATCCTCTTGACCTGCGCCAGCGCCGCCGCGACCTGCGGCACGTAGGCCGGCGAGTTGATCTTGCCGCGGTAGGGTACCGGTGCGAGGTAGGGCGCGTCGGTCTCGACCAGGCAGCGTTCGAGCGGCACCCAGCGCGCGACTTCGCGCAGCGCGTCGGCGTTGCGGAAGGTCAGGATGCCTGAGAACGAGACGTAGAACCCTAGCGCCACCGCCGCGCGCGCCACGTCCAGCGTCTCGGTGAAGCAGTGGAACACCCCGCGCAATGCGCTGCCGCCTTGCTCGCGCAGGAGGGCGAGCGTGTCGTCGCTGGCGCTTCGCGTGTGCACGACGAGCGGCAGGCCGGTCTCGCGGGCCGCCTCGATGTGGGTGCGGAAGCGCGCCCGCTGCCACTCCATGTCGGCCAGGCTGCGGCCGTTCAGACGGTAGTAGTCGAGTCCGGTCTCGCCGATGCCGACGACGCGCGGCAAGCGCGCGCGCGCCACCAGGTCGTCGCGCTGCGGCTCGGCGGCGTCCTCGGCGTCCGGGTGCACGCCTACCGTGGCCCACAGGTTGTCGTGCGCCAGCGCCAGCGCGTGCACGCGCGGGAACTCCTCGAGCGAAGTGCAGATGCACAGCGCGCGCGACACGCGCGCCGCGGCCATCGCGGCGCGGATCTCGGCGACGCGCCCGTGCAGTTCGGGGAAGCCGAGGTGGCAGTGGGAATCGACGTACATCGTGCCGTGGCGGTTGCCGGGCCGCGGCGCCGGGCGCTCAGATCGTCTGCGTCGGCTTGGACGACTGCAGCGTGGTGCCGAGCAGTTCCTCGATCTTGACCTTGAGCTGGCGCGTCTTCTCGTCGTTGGGGAAGCGCACACCGACGCCCTGCGTGCGGCCGCCCGAGGCGTTGGCGGGCGTGATCCACGCCACCTTGCCGGCGACCGGGTAGCGCTGCGGATCCTCGGGCAGCGACAGCAGCAGGTAAATGTCGTCGCCGAGCCGGTATTCGCGCGTGGTCGGAACGAACAGGCCACCCTCGGTGAACAGCGGGATGTACGCGGCGTAGAGCGCGCCCTTCTCGCGGAACACGAGCTGGATCACGCTCGGCCGCGCCGGCGTCGGCACCGCCGGCTGCGGCGGGCCGAGGTTGGCGGCGCGCGTCGTGATGTGCTCGCTCATGCGCGCAGTGTATCCAAGCCGGTTGCGCGCGGCCGTGATGCCCTGGGCACGAGCGCGGCCTGCGCACGCGCCACCAGCGCCTCGGCCATCAGCGCTTCGTGCCAGGGATGATCGGCGTGGCGGGCGATGCGCCCGAGCTCGGCGGCCCAGGCGGCCAGCCGCACGGGGTCGGCGTCGGCGGGCAGGCGGGCGGCGTCGAAATAGCGCGGCGGCGCGCCGGCCGAGCGCGCCAGCGCGTCGCAGCACAGCTTGAACAGCGCATCCAGTGCCCGCGGCACGGGCCAGCCGGCGAGCGCGTCGAGCTGGCCGCGCGCGACGGCCGCCGGCAGCGCTTCCCAGGCCTGGGCATCGATGCCCTGGCGCGCCAGAGCGAGCGCATCGAGCGGGCGGCCGCCGCAGCCGGCCAGCAGGACCTCGGCGCGGGCGACGCCCTGCCCGGCCAGCCAGCGGCTTGCCGCGTCGGCGTCCGGCACGGCCAGCCGCACGATCTGGCAGCGGCTGCGCACCGTGGGCAGGATGGCGAGCGGGTCGCTGCAGGTGAGCAGCACGCGCGTGCCGGCCGGCGGCTCCTCGACGGTCTTGAGCAGCGCGCTGGCCGAGTGCTCGTTGAGTGCCTCCACCGGATGCAGCACCAGGATCTTGCCTCGTCCGCGCGCACCGGTGCGGCCCACCCAGTCGGTGGCCGCACGTGCTTCGTCGATTCGGATCTGCCGGCTCGGCTTGCGCTTGCCTTCCTCGCCTTCGGGCTTGTCGTCGGCGAGCAGCCAGCCGGTCTCGCGGCGCAGCGTCTCGGGCAGCAGCACCCGAAGGTCGGGGTGCACATGCGCTTGCAGCGCGCGGCAGCTCGGGCAGCGGGCACAGGCGAGCGCGTCGGCACCGGGCGCCTCGCACAGCCAGCTCTGCGCCAGCGCCAGCGCGAAGGGCAGCGCGCCGATTCCGGGCGCCGCCTGCACCAGCAGGGCGTGGCCGCGCTGCTGCGCGAGGGTTTCGCGCAAGGCGCCGGCGAGCCAGGGCAGCGGCGGCACGCCGGGCTCGCCGATCGCCGCCGCGGCCGTTGTCGCCGTCATGGCCGCGGCCGCCTCACCACCAGCCGCGCGCCGCCAGCGCCGCCTCGAGCTCGCGCCGCACCTCGGCCGGCGTGCGCGCCGCGTCCAGGCGCACGAAGCGCGGCGCGCGCGCGCGCTCGGCATAGCCGGCGCGCACGCGCTCGAAGAATGCCAGGTCCTCGCCCTCGAAGCGGTCGGGCGCGCGCACGGCGGCGCGCCGTGCTGCCGCGGTCACCGCGTCGACGTCGAACCACAGCGTGAGATCGGGCTCGCGCCCCTGCTGCACCCAGCGCTCGAGCGCGGCGAGCGGCTCGCGCTCGAAGCCGCGCCCCGCACCCTGGTAGGCGAAGGTGGCGTCGGTGAAGCGGTCGCACAGTACGGTGGCGCCGCGCGCCAGGGCCGGTTCGATGACGCCGCGCAGGTGGTCACGGCGCGCGGCGAACACGAGCAGGACCTCGGTCAGTGCGTCCATCGGCCGCTGCAGCACGAGCTCGCGCAGCGCCTCGGCCAGCGGCGTGCCGCCGGGCTCGCGCGTGAGCACCACCTCGTGGCCGCGCGCGCGCAGCCACGCGGCCAGGGCATCGATGTGCGAGCTCTTGCCGGCGCCGTCGATGCCTTCGAAGGTGACGAAGCGGCCGGCCGCGCGGCGCGCGCTCACTGGACTGCCCTCCCTTCCATCTTGGATGAGAGGCGATGCAGGGTCCACGGCGGCGGTCGGTCAGCGCTCATCGTTGCCGGCGCTGGAACTGGTTCACCGCGCGATTATGGTCGCCGAGGTTCTCGCTGAAGGCGCTGCTGCCGTCGCCGCGCGCCACGAAGTACAGCGCCCGCGTCGGCTCGGGCCGCACCGCGGCGCGCAGCGCGGCCAGTCCGGGCAGCGCGATCGGCGTCGGCGGCAGGCCGGCGCGCGTGTAGGTGTTGTAGGGTCCGTCGGCGAGCAGATCGCGCTTGCGCAGGTTGCCGTCGAAGGCTTCGCCCAGGCCGTAGATCACGCTCGGGTCGGTTTGCAGCGGCATGCCCGCGCGCAGCCGGTTGGCGAACACGCCGGCCACCAGCGCGCGCTCGGCGGCACGGCCGGTCTCCTTCTCGACGATCGAGGCCAGGATCAGCGCCTGCTCGGGGCTGCGCAGCGGCGAGTCGGGCGCGCGCGCGGCCCAGGCCGCGGCGAGTTGGTGCTCCATCGCGCCGAGCGCCCGGCGCAGCACGGTGAGGTCACTGACGCCACGGCTGTAGGCGTAGGTGTCGGGGAAGAAATGTCCTTCGGCGGGAACGCCCGGCGCGCCGAGCGCCGCCATCAATTCGGCGTCGGACATGCGCGCGGTCGTCGGCCGCAGATGCGGTGCGCGGGCCAGCTCGGCGCGCAACTGGCGTACCGTCCAGCCTTCGGTGAAGCGCACCTGCTCGAGCGTCTCCTCGCCCTGCACCATCTTGGCCAGCAGCCGCCGCGGCGAGGTGCCGGCGTCGATCTCGTAGCTGCCGGCACGGATGCGCCGCGCCTGGCCCGACCAGCGGAACCACTCGTAGAGCAGGCGCGGCGGCACGCGCACGCCCGCGGCCACCCAGGCATCGGCCACGTCGCGCGGGCTGGTACCGGCCTCGATCGAAACCTCCGCGCGCTCCGCGGCAAGCGGCAGCGGCCGCTCGAGCCACCACCAGGTGAAGGCAGCGGCTGCGGCCAGCAGCAGCGCCGCGCCGCCGGCCAGGGCCAGCGCCACGCGCAGCAGCCGAGACCCTCGGGACCGTGAAACCATCGGCGCTCATGATAATCAGCGGCATGTTGCCGCCTTCGATCCATTGCACCGCCGCCCTCGCCGCCGCGAGCGTGCAGCCGCCCACCGGCGCCCTGCGACTCGCCGACTGGGGCGTGATCCGTGCGCGCGGCGACGACGCCAGGAGCTTCCTGCACGCGCAGCTCACGAGCGACATCAAGCAGCTTGACGCCGGTGCGGCGCGCCTCGCGGGCTATTGCTCGCCCAAGGGCCGGCTGCTCGCGACTTTCGTCGTCTGGCCGGGTGACGCCGGCGAGGTGCTGCTGGCCTGCAGCGCCGACCTGCTCGAGCCCACGCTCAAGCGCCTGACGATGTATGTGCTGCGCGCCAGGTGCCGGCTCGACGATGCAAGCGCGGAGTTCCCGCTCTGGGGTCTGGCCGGTGCGCAGGCAATGGCTGCCGTCGACGCACCCGGCACACCCTGGCGTCATGTCGGGCGCGCGGGCGGCCGCGCGATCGCGCTGCCGCCCGCGCGCGTCGCGGACACCGGTGTGCCGCGCGCGCTGTTTGTCGGCGCCGCGGCGCCCGCGCTGCCCGCGCTCGCTGCCGATGCCTGGTGCTGGCTCGAGGTGCTGAGCGGCGTTCCGCGAATCGTCGCGGCCACCGTCGAGCGCTTCGTGCCGCAGACGGTGAACCTCGAACTCGTCGGCGGCGTGGACTTTCAGAAGGGCTGCTATCCGGGCCAGGAAGTCGTGGCGCGCAGTCAGTACCGCGGCACGCTCAAGCGTCGGGGCTGCCTGCTGGCGGGCGCGGTGCCCTTCGCGCCGGCACAGGAGCTGTTCGACACGGCCGACCCGGGACAACCGGCCGGCACGGTGGCGCTGGCCGGCTCGTACGCCGGCCTGCATGTCGCGCTGGCAGAACTGAAGATCGCCGCACAACGCGGCGCCGACCTGCATCTGGGCAGCGCCGACGGCCCGCCGATCGAGACCCTGGCGCCGCCCTACCCGATTCCGCTCGAAGGCGCGTAGGCGCGCAATTCCTCTGCCGGCAGGCACCGGTCGGCCGACCCGGCCGCCGGCGCGCGGCAGCCGTCGTACTCGGGCGCTCCCGTCCGCTTCTACGCGGCAACGGCCTGCCGGCCCGGCATCGGTGCCGGCGTGCGCATCAGGTACTCGAACGCCGCCAGCGCCGCCTTCGCGCCCTCGCCTGCGGCGATGACGATCTGCTTGAACGGCACCGTGGTGGCGTCGCCGGCGGCATAGACGCCCGGCAGGTTCGTTGCGCCGCGCTCGTCGACGATGATCTCGCCGTAGCGGTTGCGCTCGACCACGCCTTCGAGGAATGCGGTGTGCGGCACGAGCCCGATCTGCACGAACACGCCGGCCAGCTCGACGCGCTGCGGGGCGCCGCTGGCACGGTCCGTGAAGGCGAGCCCGGTGACCTTGCCGCCCTCGCCCAGGATCTCGGTGGTCTGCGCGTTCACGTGCACGGTGACGTTGCGCAGGCTGCCGAGCTTGCTCACGAGCACGGCATCCGCCTTGAGCTCGGGCAGGAACTCGATCACGCGGACATGCGAGGCGATGCCGGCCAGATCGATGGCCGCCTCGACGCCCGAGTTGCCGCCGCCGATCACGGCCACCGGCTTGCCCTTGAAAAGCGGGCCGTCGCAGTGCGGACAGTAGGCCACGCCCTTGTTGGCGTACTCGGCTTCGCCGGGCACGCCCACCTTGCGCCAGCGCGCGCCGGGCGCCAGCACCACGCTGCGCGCGCGCAGCGTGGCGCCGTTTTCCAGCGTCACGCCGATTTCGCCGCCGGGCTCGGCGGCCGGCACGAGCGCCGCCGCGCGCTGGCCCGCCATCACGTCGACCTCGTAGGCGCGCACATGCGCTTCGAGTGCGGCAGCGAACTTCGGGCCCTGCGTCTCGAGCACCGAGATGTAGTTCTCGATCGTGAGCGTGTCGAGCGTCTGCCCGCCGATGCGCTCGGCCACGAGCCCGGTGCGGATGCCCTTGCGCGCCGCGTACACCGCCGCCGCCGCGCCGGCCGGCCCGCCGCCGACGACCAGCAGGTCGAAGGCGTCCTTGGCGGCGAGCCGCGCCGCTTCGCGCGCCCCGGCGCTGCTGTCGAGCCTGGCCAGGATCTCGGCCAGCTCCATGCGTCCCGAGCCGAACGGCTTGCCGTTCAGGAACACCATCGGCACGGCCATGATCTGGCGGTCTTCGACTTCGCGCTGGAACAGCGCGCCGTCGATGGCGACATGGCGCACGCGCGGGTTGAGCACCGCCATCAGGTTGAGCGCCTGCACGACGTCGGGGCAGTTGTGGCAGGCGAGGCTCATCCAGGTCTCGAAGACAAGCCCGTCCTGGCCCTCGGCCGGCTCGAGCGCGCGGATCTGCTCGATCAGCCCCGGTTCCACCTTGGGCGGGTGTCCCCCGGCCTGCAGCAGCGCCAGCACGAGCGAGCTGAACTCGTGCCCGAGCGGAACGGCGGCGAACTCGACACCCATCCGGGCACCGGCGCGCGTGACGCGAAACGACGGGCGGCGTGCCGCCGTGCCGTCGAACCGCGCCCGCACCCGCGGGCCGAGTGCCGCGATCTGTTCGAGCAGCTCGCGCATGCGCGCCGCCGCCTCGCTCTGGTCGAGCGAGGCCACCAGTTCCACCGGCTGCGTGATGCGCTCGAGGTAGCCGGCGAGCTGGGCCTGGATCTGGGCGTCGAGCATGGCGATTCCTCCCTGAGTCGTTCGGTTTGCCGATCGGACTGGCGGGCGTTCAGATCTTGCCCACGAGGTCGATCGAGGGCGCCAGCGTCGGGGCGCCTTCGTTCCACTTGGCCGGGCAGACCTGGCCGGGATGGGCGGCGACGTACTGCGCGGCCTTGAGCTTGCGCAGCGTCTCCTTGACGTCGCGTGCGATGGCGTTGTCGTGGACTTCGGCAGTCTTGATCACGCCCTCGGGGTCGATCACGAAGGTGCCGCGCAGCGCCAGGCCCTCGTCCTCGATGTGCACGCCGAAGGCGCGCGTGAGGCGGTGCGCCGGATCGCCGACGAGCGGAAACTGCGCCTTGCCCACCGCGGGCGAGGTCTCGTGCCAGACCTTGTGCGCGAAATGCGTGTCGGTGGTGACGACGTAGACCTCGGCGCCGATCTTGCGGAATTCGTCGTAGTGCTGCGCCGCGTCCTCGACCTCGGTCGGGCAGTTGAAGGTGAAGGCGGCCGGCATGAAGATCAGCGCCGACCAATGGCCCTCGAGGTCCTGCTCGGTGAGCTCGATGAACTTGCCGTTGTGGAAAGCCTGGGCCTTGAACGGCTGGACCGCGGTGTTGACGAGGGACATGGGGGCTCCTTTCGGTGGGTTGCCGGGGTGGATCAAAGAGATGCATGACTATATCGAAATACTGATGTCATTAGTGTACATTTATTGAATCGCGGCGATAGGCAACACCGATCGCTGCCGGCAGCGCAATCGGCAGCGCAATCGGCAGCGCAATCGGCAGCGCAATCGGCAGCGCAATCGGCAGCGCAATCGGCAGCGCAATCGGCAGCGCAATCGGCAGCGCAATCGGCAGCGCAATCGGC
>JADYZZ010000001.1 GCA_020852865.1 Rubrivivax sp. | reverse complement strand
TCTCCATCCAGTCGCTGGTGGCGTGGCGGCTGGCCTTGCGTGCCTTCACGCTGCCGGCGATCTGGATCGCGCCCGAGAACAGCAGCAGCTTCTCGGTGAGCGTGGTCTTGCCGGCGTCGGGGTGGGAGATGATCGCGAACGTGCGTCGGCGCTTGACTTCATTGACGACTTGCTCGTTCGACATCACCCAGGAACCCCGTCATGTACACAGCGATGCACGCAATCTCCAAGGTGCCCACAGCGTCTGTGCACATCGGCCGCTCGCGCGCGCCGAGCCTGTGAAGATACGAATCACCTCCGCGTGGGGCCCCGCCTGCGCGCGCCGCGGATTCTAGGGTTTCACCCCGGAGACGCCTGCACGCGGTCGAAGGCCCGGCCCGGGTCCCGGCAGGGGTCGGGTGCGCGCGCGACGGCCGTCCGGTCGGGTCCGGCATGATTCCATATACCCACCATAGTATCTGGACGACGCGCTATACTGGTAAGTATCCAGTCACTTGCCGCGACGCCCGGTGCGCCCGCCCCACCCATGCAAACCCGCTTGTCGACCGAGGAACGCCAGGCCGAGATCGTGGCCGCGGCGCTGCGGCTGGCGCGCGAGTCGAGTCCGGCGCTGATCACCACCGGTGACATCGCGGCGGCGATCGGCATCACGCAGGGCGCCGTCTTCAAGCATTTCCCGACCAAGGACGCCATCTGGCTGGCGGCCATGCGCTGGGTGCGCGAGGCCCTGCTGCAAGCGCTCGCGTCGGCCCAGGACCGCGCCGCGACACCGCTCGAGGCGCTGGCCGCGCTGTTCCGCGCCCACGTCGAGTTCGTCGTCGCGCACCCGGGGGTGCCGCGCCTGGTCTTCCACGAACTGCAGCAGGCCGCCGACTCGCCGGCCAAGCGCGAGGTGCGCGCGCTGCTGCAGGCCTACCGCAAGCGGCTGCTCGATCTGCTGGCGCAGGCCGATGCGCCCGGCCACTCGGGCCGCGCGCCCGACGCCGAAGCCGCGGCGACCGCCTTCATCGGTCTCGTGCAGGGCCTGGTGATGCAGTCGATGCTGACCGGCCGCGCCGCCGGCATGCGCCAGCAGGCCGACCCTGTCTTCGCGCTGTATCTGCGTGGCCTCGGAGTTGCCGCATGAAGATCCCTCTACTCGCCCGGCGCCGCATCGGCCTCGGCCTCCTCGGCGCGGCGCTGCTCGCCGCCCTCGCCTTCGTCGCCCTGCGCTCGGGCCCGCTGACGGCCACGCGCGTGACGGTCGTGCAGGCCGCCGAAGGCCGCTTGGCGCCGGCGCTGTTCGGCATCGGCACCGTCGAGGCGCGCCGCAGCTATCTCATCGGGCCGACGGCGGCGGCACGCGTGCGCGCGGTTGCGGTGGACGCCGGCGACGCCGTGCGCGCCGGCCAGCTGCTGGCCGAGATGGATCCGGTCGACCTCGACGAGCGCAAGGCGGCGCTCGAGGCCTCGATCGCGCGCGCCGGCAGCGCCATCGCAGCGGCCGAGGCGCAACGCCGCGACGCGCTGGCGCGGCGCGAGCTGGCGGCGGTCAATGCCCGGCGCTACGTCGAGCTCGGCGCGCAGAACTTCATCAGCGCCGGCGCCGTCGAGGCACGCCTGCAGGAGCAGGCTTCGGCCGACGCCGCGCTGAGCGCGGCCGAGGCCAACCTGGGCGCCGCGCGTCAGGACCGGCAACGCCTCGTCGCCGAGCAAGCCGGGCTGAGCCAGCAGCGCGCCAACCTGCGGCTGCTCGCGCCCGCCGCAGGCGTGGTGACGAGCCGCGACGCCGAGCCCGGCTCCACCGTCGTCGCCGGGCAGGCGGTGCTGCGCCTCATCGTGCCGGCTTCGCTCTGGGTGCGCGTGCGGCTCGACCAGGCCCGCTCGGCGGGCCTGGCGGTCGGGCTGCCGGCACAGATCGTGCTGCGCTCGCATCCGGGCCGGGCCTGGCCGGGCAAGGTGGCGCGTGTCGAGGCGGTGAGCGACAGCGTCACGGAGGAGCGCCTGGCGCTGGTGGCCTTCGATGCGCTGCCGCCCGGGCTGTCGGTGGGCGAGCTGGCCGAAGTGACCCTGGCGCTGCCGCCGAGCGAGCGCGCCGTGGTGCTGCCCAACGCCGCCGTCAAGCGCGTCGACGGCCGCACGGGCGTGTGGACGATCGAGCACGACGCGCTGCGCTTCGCGCCCGTGCGGCTGGGCGCCGCGGGCCTGGACGGCGAGGTTCAGGTGCTCGAGGGCGTGCGGCCCGGCACGACGGTGGTGGTGCACAGCGAGGCCGAACTGAACGCCGGCCGCCGCGTCAAGGTGGCGGCGTCGCTGGCGGGAGCGCCGCGGTGATCAGCCTGGCCGGCCGCGACATCCTGCACTCCTGGGGCAAGTTCGTGCTCACCAGCGTCGGCCTGGGCCTGCTGGTCGGCGTGACGCTGACGATGGCGGGCGTCTACCGCGGCATGATCGACGACGCGCGCGCGCTGCTGGGCAACAGCGGCGCCGACCTGTGGGTGGTGCAGCAGGACACGCAGGGGCCGTACGCCGAGTCGTCGAGCCTGCGCGACGACGTCGTGCGCAGCGTGCGCGGCCTGCCCGGCGTGCAGAGCGCGGCCAACGTCACCTACCTCACGATGCAGGTGCGCCGCGCCGCGCGCGCGCCCGGACCGGACGGCGAAGCCGACGACGTGCGCGCGATGGTGGTCGGTTTCGAGCCCGGCGCGCCGGGCGAGCCGGGCTACCTGGTGGCAGGGCGGCAGCCGACGCGCAGCCACTACGAAGCCGTCGCCGACTTGCGCACCGGCTTCGCGCTCGGCGAGCGCATCCGCATCCGGCGCCACGACTACACGGTGGTCGGCCTGACGCGGCGCATGGTCTCCTCGGGCGGCGATCCGATGGTCTTCATCCCGCTGGCCGACGCGCAGGAGGCGCAGTTCCTCAAGGACAACGACGCCATCGTCAACGAGCGCGTGCGCACCGCGGCCAACCCGAGCTTCAACCGCCCGGGCGTGCCCGGCCTGCTCGAGGCCGTGCAGGCCACGCAGGCGAGCAACCGCTTCGTCAACGCGATCCTGGTCCAGGTGCGCCCCGGCGCCGAAGCCGAGGAGGTGGCGCGCCCGGTGCGGCGCTGGAAGCACCTGGAGGCGTTCACGCGCGTGCAGATGGAGGAGATCCTGGTCGCCAAGCTGATCGCCACCTCGGCGCGCCAGATCGGCATGTTCCTCGTCATCCTGGCCGTCGTCAGCGCGGCCATCGTCGCCTTCATCATCTACACGATGACGCTGGGCAAGATCCGCGAGATCGCGGTGCTCAAGCTGATCGGCACGCGCAACCGCACGATCGCGGCGATGATCCTGCAGCAGGCGCTGGGCCTGGGCCTGATCGGCTTCGTCGTCGGCAAGGTCGCGGCCACCTTCTGGGCGCCGGTGTTCCCGAAGTACGTCCTGCTCGAGCCGGGCGACGCCGTGCGCGGCCTCGTCGCCGTGCTGCTGATCTGTGCGCTGGCCAGCACGCTGGCGATCCGCGCCGCGCTGCGCGTCGACCCGGCGGCGGCGATCGGAGGCTGAGGTGCAGGCCAGCGGCATCCGCATCGAGGGCCTGCGCAAGCGCTACGGCGCGGGCGAGACCGCGGTCGACGCGCTGAAGGACGTCAACATGCTCGTCGCCCCGGGCGAGGTGGTGGGGCTGATCGGGCCCTCGGGTTCGGGCAAGAGCACGCTGCTCAAGTGCCTGGGCGCGGTGATCGAGCCCAGCGGCGGCCGCATGGTGCTGGGCGATCAGCTCATCTACGACGACGGCTGGCGCATCCGCGACCTGCGCGCGCTGCGGCGCGACCGCATCGGCTTCGTCTTCCAGGCGCCCTACCTGATCCCCTTCCTCGACGTCACCGACAACGTCGCGCTGCTGCCGATGCTGGCCGGCCGCCCCAACGCCGAGGCGCGCACGCGCGCACGCGAGCTGCTGGCGGCGCTCGACGTCGGCCACCGCGCACGCGCCCAGCCCGCCGAGCTCTCGGGCGGCGAGCAGCAGCGGGTGTCGATCGCGCGCGCTCTGGCCAACCGGCCACCGGTGATCCTGGCCGACGAGCCGACGGCGCCGCTCGACAGCGAGCGCGCGCTCGCCGTCGTGCGCATCCTCCACCAGATGGCGCTGCAGTACGACACCGCCGTCATCGTCGTCACGCACGACGAGAAGATCATCCCGAGCTTCGAGCGCCTGTACCACATCCGCGACGGGCGCACGCACGAGGAGCGGGGCGAAGGGCGGCGGCTGTAGCGGCGCCAGACGTTCGACGGCCGGCGGCCGGCGCCCGGCGCCCTGCCCGGCGGGCCGCGCCGCCCGCCTTCGCGTAGGCTTGACCCATGCTGTCCGTCACCCTCGGTCCGCTCGCGCTGCCGCTGGCGCCGCTCCTGCTGCTGCTGGCGGTCGGGTGTGCCTCCTGGTTGGCGGGGCGACTGCAGGCGCGACTGCAGGCGCGGCAGGGTGCGGATGCGGGCAGCGCAGGCAGCACAAGCAGCGCAGCCAGCGCGGGCGGCGCGGGCAGCGTCGAGCGTGCCGACGGCGCCAGCGGTCCGGATCGTGCGCGGCGTGCGCAACGAACGGCCGATGCCGCGAGCCGCAGCGTCGTGCTCGCCGCCGCGCTCGGTCTGCTGGCGGCGCGCGCGGTCTACCTGGCGCGCAACGCCGAGGCCTACCTGGCCGTGCCGCCGGCGCTGCTCGACCTGCGCGACGGCGGCTGGCACGCGCCGAGTGGCTTCGCCGCGGCCGCCGCCTGGCTGCTCTGGTGCGGCTGGCGCGTGCCGGCCCGGCGCCTGCCGCTGGCCGCCGCGGCGGCGACGGCGGCGCTGGTGTGGACGGCCGGCGCGCTCGTCAGCGGTGCGGCGGGTTCGCACGGCATGCCCGAGGTCACGCTGGCCGCGCTGGACGGCGGCGCGCCCGTCGCGCTGCGGCAGGCGGCCGCCGGGCGTCCGGTGCTGGTGAACCTGTGGGCGAGCTGGTGCGCCCCCTGCCGCGCGGAGATGCCCACGCTCGGCGCCGCCCAGCGGCAGCACGCGGACGTCGGCTTGCTGTTCGTGAACCAGGGCGAGCCCGAGGCCGCCGTGCGCGCCTATCTCGCGGCGCTGCGCCCGCCCTTGCGCGAGGTGCTGCTCGACCCCGGAGCCCGGCTCGGCGCCGCCGTCGGCTCGCGCGGCCTGCCCACGAGCTTCTTCTACGATGCGCAGGGTCGGCTCGTCGACGCCCATTTCGGCGTGCTCAACGCCGCGGCGCTGCAGGCGCGGCTGCGCGGGCTGGTCGAGCGTGCGCCGCCGCGATCGACTTCCCCCGCGCTGCCTTCGCCATGACCAACGCCACGACCGACGCCGCGACCGATGCCGCGACCGATGCCGCGAGTGACGCAATGACCGACCTTCCCGCTGCCGCCCTCGTCGACGACGAACTCGACGTGCTCGCCGAGCTGGTACCGATCGCCGGGCGCGACATCGTCGAGCTCGGCTGCGGCGCGGCCAAGTTGGCGCGCGCGCTGCTCGCGCGTCATCCGGGCTGCCGCGTCACCGGACTCGAGGTCGACCAGCGCCAGCACGCCCGCAACCTGGCCGCGCCGCAGCCGGGCCTGCGGTTCGTGGCCGGCGGCGCCGAGGCGATCCCGCTGCCCGGCGCGAGCTTCGACGTCGCGCTGATGCTCAAGTCGCTGCACCACGTGCCGCTGCCGCTGCTGGCGCAGGCGCTGGCCGAAGTCGGCCGCGTGCTGCGTCCGCACGGCTGGCTCTACGTGTCGGAGCCGGTGTACGGCGGCGCGCTCAACGAGTTGACGCGGCGCTACAACGACGAGCGCGTCGTGCGCGCGGCGGCGCAGGCCGCGCTCGACGCCGCCATCGCCGCCGGCACCTGGGAACAGGTGGCCGAACGGCGCTTCGAGATAGCGGTGCGCTTTCGCGACTTCGCCGACTTCGAGCAGCGCATGATGCGCCCCAGCTGGGCCGAGCACCGCATCGACGAGGCCAAGCTGGCCGAGGTGCGCGCGGCCTTCGCGCCACACCTGCAGGCCGACGGCGCGCACTTCACGCGTGCCCTGCACGCACGCGTGCTGCGCCGGCGCCATTGAGCAAAATCCCGGCCGGCGCGGCGCACACGGCGCCGGCCCCACACAACGAAGCCCGCCATGTCCTACCTCGACGACCCCCGCGTGCTGTTCGCCGCCGAGCGCACCTTGCTCGCCTGGCAGCGTACCGCCATCGCGCTGATGGGCTTCGGCTTCGTCGTCGAGCGCTTCGGCCTGTTCCTGCGCATGGTGAGCAACCAGCCGCTGTCGCTGTCGCAGCGCGGCTTCTCGCTGTGGCTGGGCGTGAGCCTGCTCGTGATCGGCGCCGTCGTCTCGGTGGTCTCGGCGCTGCAGTTCCGCACCGTCGTGCGCAGCCTGGGCGAGCAGGAGATCCCGCGCGGCTACTGGCTCAGCCACGGCGTGTGGCTCAATTTCGCGCTCGCAGCGGTGTCGCTGGCGCTGGCGATCCACTTCGTGACGAGCAGCTGAGCGTCGGCGGCGGCGGCGCGCCGCGCATCGGCGCCTGAGCCCGAGCGGCGGCCGGCGGCGCGGCATCCGCTGCGGCGCCGCCGGCGGCATCACCGGCGCGGCCAGGGAGGGCGGCGATGTGCGAGTTGTTTGCGATGTCCGCGCGTTACCCGGCCACGGTGCGGCTGTCGCTCGAGGAGTTCTCGCGCCACGGCGGCCTGTCCGGCCCGCACAAGGACGGCTGGGGCATCGCCTGGTACGACGAGGGCGATCTGCGCCTGGTCAAGGAGGTGCGGCCGGCAGCCGACAGCGCCTGCGTGCGCTTCATCCAGGACCACCCCTTCGCCACCATGTTCGCGCTCAGCCACGTGCGCAAGGCCACGCGCGGCGCGGTCGCGCTGCGCAACTGCCAGCCGTTCGTGCGCGAGCTGGGCGGCGTCTGGCACGGCTTCGCGCACAACGGCGACCTGCCGGACCTGGCCGCGGCGATGCCCCTGGGTGCAGCCGCGTTTCGTCCGGTCGGCGAGACCGATTCGGAGCACGCATTCTGCGCCCTGCTCGAGCGCCTGCGGCCGCTGTGGACGACGGGCGTGCGGCCCAGCCTGGCGGCACGGCGCGAGGTGGTGGAGCGCTGCGCGGCCGAACTGCGCGCGCTGGGGCCGGCCAACTTCCTGTACTGCGACGGCGAGGCCCTGTTCGCGCACGGCGACCGCCGCATGCAGGCCGACGGCCGGATCCGCCCGCCGGGCCTGTGGCGGCTGCAGCGCCATTGCCCGGCCGGCGGCGAGCTGGCGGCCCAGGGCGTGCGCGTCGAGGCGCCGGGGGCCGAGCAGACGGTGACGCTGCTGGCCAGCGTCCCGCTGACGGCAGAGGGCTGGGTGCCGCTGGCCCGCGGCGAGCTGCTGGTGGCCGTCGCCGGCAATTCCCTGGGCGCAGGCGGCGTCTGATCACGCCGGCGCACCGGCCGCACCGGCCGCGCTGGCCGCGCTGGCCGCGCTGGCCCCAGCGGGAACTCGCGCGCGCCGCGGCGGATCTGACGACACCTGTGCCAGGACTGCACCGCGAGGGCGATGTTGGACGAATTCGATGATGTCGAGGCATCCGCCGGGCCCAGGCCTGGTGCGGGGCGGGCGGCTGGCCCATCCGACCCGCTGCCGCACCTGATCACGCGCGTGTACGCGGCGAGCGGGGCGGCGCTGCGCGCGCGGCTGCTGCAGTGCCTGCTCGATCCGCTCGGCACGCTGGGCATGGCGGCGGTCGCCGCGGGCGCGTTCGCCGTCTTCCTGCAGCGCCGCGGCATCGAGGGCATCCAGGTTTCGCTCGAGGACGTCGGACGCTTCTCGAGCGAGCAGGTCGCCGAACTGGCGCGTTTCGTCGCCCAGGTCAGCCCCGAATCCCTGCAGGCCATCGCCGGCACGATCGTCGACAACCCGGTGGGCGTGACCGCCTTGAGCGCCTCGGCGATCGCGCTGCTGCTGGGCGCGCTCAGGCGGCGCGCGCCCGACGAGCCAGCCGCGCGGGCGGCTTCGAAGCCGAGCTGACCGCGCTGGCGCGGCGCCGCTCAGGCGCTGAGCCTGCGCACGCCCGCCAGCGGGCAGGCGTAGATGCAGTTGCGCAGCGCGGCGATTGCCTCGTAGCGTGGAAAGCTGCGCCGCCAGGCGAGCACGACGCGGCGCGTGGGCGCGGGCGGCGCGAACTTGATGTAGCGCACATGCGGCTGCGCCTCCTTGGGCACCGAGAGCTGCGGCACCACCGTCACGCCCATGCCCGAGGCGACCATGTACTTGATCGTCTCGAGCGAGCTGCCTTCGAAGCTCTTGCGGATGCCCTCGGCGTCGCGCGCGAAATGCGCGTATTCCGGGCAGACCTCGAGGACGTGATCGCGAAAGCAATGCCCCGTGCCGAGCAGCAGCATGGTCTCGTTCTTCAGCTCCTCGGCCGTGAGCGAGCGGCGCTTGGCCAGCGCGTGCTGTGCCGGCACGGCGGCCAAGAATGGTTCGTCGTACAACGGCGCCAGCGCCAGCCCGGTGTCGGGAAAGGGCTCGGCCAGGATGGCGCAGTCGAGCTCGCCGTTGCGCAGCATCTCGAGCAGCCGGGTCGTGAAGTTCTCCTGCAGCAGGAGCGGCATCTGCGGCACGCGCTCGATCGCCTGGCGCACGAGGTCGGGCAGCAGGTACGGCCCGATCGTGTAGATGATGCCCAGGCGCAGCGCGCCTGCCAGCGGATCCTTGCCGAGCTTGGCGATCTCGCGGATCGCCGCCGCCTGCTCGAGCACCTGCTGCGCCTGGCGCACGATCTGCTCGCCCAGCGGCGTCACCGAGACCTCGTTCGCGCCGCGCTCGAAGATCCTCGCGTCGAGCTCCTCCTCGAGCTTCTTGATCGCGACGCTGAGCGTGGGCTGCGAGACGAAGCAGGCCTCGGCGGCGCGGCCGAAGTGCTTCGCGCGGGCGACGGCGACGACGTACTTGAGCTCGGTCAGGGTCATGTCCCGATTGTGGCGAAGTGCACGCGCCTGCGGACGTGCGCGGCGCCGCCCCGCAAACAAGGGGTGGGCCCGTGCCTGCGCGCCGTGCGACGCTCGGCGCTGCACCCGATCCATGCTCGCGGCGACGCCGCCGGCCCGCAACACGCCCCCATGTTCGACACGTCTTTCGACACGCGGCCGCGCCGCATCCCGGTGGCCTATCTCGAAGGCTGCCTTGACTCCTCGTTGGACTTGCGCAGCGGGCTCGAGATGCGCGTGCTCGAGGCGGCGGCGCTGCCGCCGGAGCTGTGGCGCGAACTGCAGCGCCTGCGGGCCTCCTGGGCCAGGCCGCAGACCGCGCAGCCGGTGCGCTGAACGCGCGCCGCAGCCGCCTTGCGCGGCGCCTGCGAGCCGTCGCGCGCAGTGCGCCGGAGCCGTCCGGCGCGGCGCGCGGGCGCGAACGCCGCCGCGCTCAGCGCGCGCCGGCCGCCCGGCGCGCGCGCCAGGCGCCGGCCAGCGCCAGCACGCCCGGCAGGCCGATCATCAGCCACACGATGAGCGAGAAGTTGGCCTGCACCCAGGGCAGGTTGCCGAACAGGTAGCCGGCGAGCACGATGCTGCCCACCCACAGGCCGCCGCCGGCGACGTCGTAGAGCGTGAACTTGCCGCGCGTCATCGCGGCGACGCCGGCGACGAAGGGGGCGAAGGTGCGCAGGAAGGGCATGAAGCGCGCCGCCACCAGCGTGATGCCGCCGTAGCGCTCGTAGAACGCGTGCGCCTGCTCGAAGGCGCGCCGGTTGAACCAGCGGCTCTGGTCCCAGCGCCACACGCGCGGGCCGACGGCGCGGCCGATCGAGTAGTTGGTCTGGTTGCCCAGCACCGCCGCCAGCCACAGCAGCGCGATCGACGGCGCCAGGTGCATCAGTCCGACGCCGCACAGGGCGCCGACGACGAACAGCAGCGAGTCGCCGGGCAGGAAGGGCATCACCACCAGCCCGGTCTCGACGAAGACGATCGCGAACAGCAGCGCGTACACCCAGGCGCCGTGCGCGAGCACGAACTCGCGCAGATGGCGGTCGACGTGCAGCACGAAGTCGACGAGCGGCAGCAAGGCATCCATGCCGCCATTATCGAAGGCGGCCGCGCCCGCCCGCCGCGCGCCGAGAGCCCTTCGGCACCCCTGCGCGGGCGTGGTTCATGTCTTCACGGGCTCAGGCCTTCATGAATTCCGCGGCCGTGCCCAGCCAGCGCTGCACATGGGCCGCGGCCGCCTCGGGCTGCTCGCGCAGCAGGCGCGGGGCGAGCGCGCGCGCGGCGTCGAGCAAGGCGGCGTCGGCCTCGAGGTCGGCAAAGCGCAGCAGCGCCTGCCCGCTCTGGCGCGCGCCCATGAACTCGCCCGGGCCGCGGATCGCCAGATCGCGGCGCGCGATCTCGAAGCCGTCGGCGGTCTCGGCCAGCGCGCGCAGCCGCTGCTTGGCCGTGGCCGACAGCGGCGCCGCGTACAGCAGGACGCAGACGCTGGCCTCGGCACCGCGGCCGACGCGTCCGCGCAGCTGGTGCAGCTGCGCCAGGCCGAAGCGCTCGGCGTGCTCGATCACCATCAGGCTGGCCGCCGGCACGTCGACGCCGACCTCGATCACGGTGGTGGCGACGAGCACGCGCAGCGCGCCGCCCGTGAAGCGCGACATCACCTCCGTCTTCTCGGCCGCGCCCATGCGTCCGTGCAGCAGGCCGACCGGCGTGCCGGGCAGGGCGGCGGCGAGCTCGGCGTGGGTGGCGGTGGCGTTCTGCAGGTCGACATGCGCGCTCTCCTCGACCAGCGGGCACACCCAGTACACCTGGCGCGCGGGGCCGGCCGCCAGCTCGGCGCGGATCTTCGCGATCACCTGCGCGCGCTTGTCCTCGCCGAACACGCGCGTCACCACCGGCGTGCGGCCGGGGGGCAGCTCGTCGAGCGTGCTGACGTCGAGATCGGCGAAGTAGCTCATCGCCAGCGTGCGCGGGATCGGCGTCGCGCTCATCATGAGCAGGTGCGGCTCGAGGTCCTGCCCGGCGAGCTTGGCGCGCAGCGCCAGGCGTTGCGCGACGCCGAAGCGGTGCTGCTCGTCGACTACGGCGAGGCCGAGCCGGGCGAACACGACGTCGCGCTGGATCACCGCATGCGTGCCGACCACGAGCGCGGCGGCGCCCGAAGCCACCAGCTCGAGCATGCGGGCGCGCGCGCGGCCCTTGCGGCTGCCGCTCAGCCAGGCCACCTGCACCCCGAGCGGCTCGAGCCAGGCGACGAGCTTGCGGAAATGCTGCTCGGCCAGGATCTCGGTGGGCGCCATCAGCGCGCATTGCCAGCCGGCGTCGATGGCGCGCGCAGCGGCCAGTGCCGCCAGCACCGTCTTGCCGGCGCCGACGTCGCCTTGCAGCAGGCGGTGCATCGGCTGTGCGCGCGCGAGATCGCGCTCGAGCTCGGCGGCCACACGCCGCTGCGCCGCGGTGAGCGTGAAGGGCAGCGCAGCGCGCAGCGCGTCGTGCAGCGCACCGGCGCGCGCCGCCAGCGCCGGCGCGCGCAGCGCGGCGCGCAGGGCCTGCGCCTGCGCCTGCGCGAGCTGCTGCGCGAGCAGCTCGTCGAACTTCAGGCGCTGCCAGGCCGGGCGGCTGCGGTCCTCCAGCGTCGCCGGCGCCTGCCCGGGCGCCGGCTGGTGCAGCTCCTGCAGCGCGGCGCGCAGCGTCGGGCCGGCCGCGAGCGCAGGCGGCAGCAGGGCAGCGGGCCACAGCTCGGCCAAGGGTGCGCGCGCCAGCGCGCCGGCGACCGCCTTGCGCAGGTAAGCCTGCGGCAGCTGCGCGCTCGTCGGATACACCGGCGTCAGCGCTTGCGGCAGCGGCGTGTCTGCCGCGACGGCGCGCACGGTCGGGTGCACCATCTCGCGGCCGAGCAGACCGACGCGCACCTCGCCCAGCACGCGCAGCAGCCGCCCGGGTGCCATCGCCTTCTCCTGTGCCGGGTGGAAGTGCAGGAAACGCAGCACGAGCTCGCCGCTGGTGTCGGCGATGCGCACGACGAGCTGGCGCCGCGTGCGCTGCTCGACGCGCGCCGCGCGCACCTGGCCCTGCACCTGTGCCTGCTGGCCGTCGCGCAGCGTGGCGATCGGCACGAGGCGCGTCTCGTCCTCGTAGCGCAGCGGCAGATGCAGCGCGAGGTCGATGTCGCGCACGAGGCCGAGCTTGCGCAGCGCGCGCGCCGGCGCCGATAGGGCGCGCGCGCCGGCCGGCTCGGCCGGGGCGGGACGGGCAGTCGCCCGCTGCCTCCCGGCACCCGCCGCGGGGCGCGGGCCTGCATCGCGGGTCGGCGTCGTCGGGGCGGGCATGGAACAATTCTCGCCGTCCGGGGCCCCGTGGCGCAGCCGGGCGCGCGAACGCTGCACCGGCGGGCCGGGCTGCGAACATCCACCCCGAGCTTGTGACGACGGGAATCGTGCCGGCACGTTCCGCATCGGCACCAGCGCAGACCGGTACAGCCTGCTGCCGATGCGCCGCTACACCACTGCCGACTTCGACTATGCGCTGCCGCGCGAGCTCGTCGCGCAGCATCCCGCCGCCGAGCGCAGCGCCGCGCGGCTGCTCGACGGCCGCGCCGCGCTGCCGGTCGACCGCATCTTCCGCGAGCTGCCTGCGCTGCTCGCGCCCGGCGATCTGCTGGTCTTCAACGACACGCGCGTCATCAAGGCCCGCCTCGTCGGCGCCAAGCCCACCGGCGGCGCCGTCGAGCTGCTGGTCGAGCGCGTGCTGCCCGGGCGGGAGGTGCTGGCGCATCTGCGCGCGAGCAAGTCGCCGCGGCCGGGCAGCCGGCTGCGACTGGCCGACGCGTTCGACGCCGAAGTGCTGGGGCGCGACGGAGCGGACGACGCGCTCTTTCGCCTGCGCCTTCCCGACGACCCGTTCGTGCTGCTCGAGCGTCACGGCCACGTGCCGCTGCCGCCCTACATCGGGCATGCCGACGACGCCGAGGACGCGCGGCGCTACCAGACGGTGTTCGCGGCACGACCCGGGGCGGTGGCCGCGCCGACGGCCGCGCTGCACTTCGACCGGCCGCTGCTCGCCGCGCTGGCCGCGCGCGGCGTGCAGCGCGCGGCAGTGACGCTGCACGTGGGCGCCGGCACCTTCCAGCCCGTGCGCGTCGAAGATCCTGCCCAACACCGCATGCACAGCGAATGGTTCGAGGTCGGCGCCGCGACGGCGGCGGCGTTGGCCGCCACGCGCCGCGCCGGCGGGCGCATCGTCGCCGTCGGCACGACGACGCTGCGCGCGCTCGAGTCGGCGGCGCTGCGCTCGGACGACGGCAGCGTCCAGGCCTGCAGCGGCGAGACCGAGCTCTTCGTCACGCCGGGCTTCGAGTTTCGCGCCGTCGATCTGCTGCTCACCAACTTCCATCTGCCGCGCAGCACGCTGCTGATGCTGGTCTCTGCCTTCGCCGGCTTCGAGCATGTGCGAGCGCTGTACCGGCACGCGGTGCAGGCGCGCTATCGCTTCTTCAGCTACGGCGACGCGATGCTGCTGGCGCGTGCCGCCGGGTAGGGCGAGCCGCCCCGGCGCCGCGCGCGCGGCGGCCCGGGGCGGCGCCGCGACAATCGCGCCGATGCTGCACTTCGAGATCCTCGCCGCCGAAGGCCGCGCGCGCCGCGGCCGCCTGACGCTCAACCACGGCGTCGTCGACACGCCGATGTTCATGCCGGTGGGCACTTACGGCACCGTCAAGGGCGTGCTGCCGCGCGCGCTGCTCGAGATGGGCGCGCAGATCATCCTCGGCAACACCTTCCACCTGTGGCTGCGTCCGGGGCTCGAGGTGATCGGCGCCTTCGGCGGCCTGCACCGCTTCGAGGGCTGGCCGCGGCCGATGCTCACCGACAGCGGCGGCTTCCAGGTCTGGAGCCTGGGTGCGATGCGCCGCATCACGGAGGAGGGGGTGCACTTCGCCAGCCCCGTCAACGGCGACCGGCTCTTCCTCACGCCCGAAGTCAGCATGCAGATCCAGACCGTGCTCGACTCCGACATCGCGATGCAGCTCGACGAGTGCACGCCGTACGAGACGGCCGGCCGCGTGACCGGCGCGGACGAGGCGCGCCGGTCGATGGAGCTCAGCCTGCGCTGGGCGCAGCGCAGCCAGGTCGAGTTCGCGCGCCTGGCCAACCGCAACGCCCTGTTCGGCATCGTCCAGGGCGGCATGTACGAGGCGCTGCGCGAGGAGTCGGCGCAGCGGCTGGTCGAGCTGGACTTCGCCGGCTACGCGATCGGCGGGGTGAGCGTCGGCGAGCCCAAGGAGGCCATGCTGCGCATCATGACGCACACGCCGGGGCGGCTGCCGGTGCACAAGCCGCGCTACCTGATGGGCGTGGGCACGCCCGAGGATCTGGTCGAAGGCATGGCCCAGGGCATCGACCTCTTCGACTGCGTGATGCCGACGCGCAATGCGAGGAACGGCCACCTGTTCACGCGCTTCGGCGACCTGAAGATCCGCAACGCGCGCCACCGGGCCGACCCGCGGCCGCTCGACCCGACCTGCGCCTGCCACGCCTGCCGCGGCACCACGATGCCCGACGGCAGCGTGACGGGCGGCTTCAGCCGCGCCTACCTGCACCACCTCGAGCGCTGCGGCGAGATGCTCGCGCCGATGCTCGCCAGCATCCACAACCTGCACTACTACCTGAACCTGATGCGCGAGGCGCGCGCGGCGCTCGAGGCCGGCGACTTCGAGGCCTGGCGCTCGAGATTCAAGGCCGAGCGCGCGCGCGGCATCGACTGACCGGCGCGGGGCCGAGCGCGCGGCCTCGGCGGATCGTCCGCCGATCAGGCCGCGCGCGAGCGCTCGACCGAGCCCCGGGCGCCGCCGAACTGCGCCAGCGCCGCAGCGAGCCAGGGCAGCAGCGGCGCGAGCGTGGCATGCAGCGTGTGCGGCGGGTTGGCCACGAAGACATGGCTGCCCAGCATGCCGAAGCCGTGGGCGTCGGCCTCGGCCACGGTGAGCCGGGCGTGCAGCCAGCCCTTCTTCGCGTGCGCGTCGGCACTCGCCTTCAGCCGCTGCGGCAGTCGGGCGGCCTCGACGAGCTGCAGCTGCGGCAACCAGACGATCACCACCGCCTCGGCAAAGCGCGCCAGCGTCTCGCGCAGCGCGGCCAGCGCCCGGGCGTAATCGGTCTTGATCTCGTAGGGCGGGTCGATCAGCACGACGCCGCGGCGCGTGGGCGGCGGCAACACCGACTTGAGCGCGGCGAAGCCGTCGGCCGACCGCACCTGGACGCCCGGCTCGGCGCCGAGGTAGGAGGCGAGGATCCCGGCATCGGTCGGGTGCAGCTCGAACAGGCGAAGCTGGTCCTGCGGCCGCATCAGCATGTGGGCGATCGCGGGGGAGCCCGGGTACTGGCGCAGCGCACCGCCGCCGTTGAAGCGGCGCACGAGTTCGACGTAGGCGCTCAGCGGTGCCGGCAGGTCATGCCGCCCGTAAAGGCGGCCGATGCCTTGCTCGAACTCGCGGCGCTTGCCGGCCTGCACGCCGACGAGCGAGTACCCGCCGGCGCCGGCATGGGTGTCGACGCAGCGCCAGCCCTTGTCCTTGGCGTTCAGGTAGGTGAGGATCTCGGCCAGCACGAGGTGCTTGAGCACGTCGGCGTGGTTGCCGGCGTGAAAGCCGTGGCGATAGGCGAGCATGGGCCGCACTGTGCCATGCCTCGCGCTTGCAGCGCGCCGATCGCGGTTGCGGGGCCGGGGCCATCAGGCCCGCGCGCGCGCCTTGAACAGCTCGCGCAGGTTCACTTCGCGCGGCCCGGGCCGCAGTTCGGCCAGGTCGCCGGCGCGCACGCTGCCCGGCTCGATGACGGCGAGGTAGCTGCCGCACCAGCCCGACTGCACCATCATGCGCGAGGCATGGGCGAAGCCCAGCGCCGCGTCGAGCTTGCCGCAGGGAAAGCGGGGCGCGCTCACCGCCAGCACGCAGCCGGTCAGGTGCAGGCGGTCGCCGATCCACAGCTCGCTTTCCAGCACCCCGGCCAGCGTCAGGTTCTCGCCGAGCGCGCCCGGCGCCAGCGCCTGACCCCAGGTGGCCGCGCCGGCCTGCGCGCGCACCGTCTGCCAGAACGCGAAGTGCTCGCTCGGGTAGGCGTACACCGCCTTGTCCAGGCCGCCATGCGCCGCCGCGTCGGCCTGCTCGTCGCCCTCCAGGCCGAGCCGGCCCACGGCAACCGTCGCGCCCGGCGCCAGGGGCTGCTTGGCGATCGCCGAGAGCACGCTCCGTTCGCCGACGCGCAGTGCGCGGGCACGGGCACGGTTCACGCTCTCGATGCGAATCGTGCGTGCCGCCGTCATGGCCGGGCTTTTAGCACGCCGCCGGCGCCGGGCCGTGCCGGCCCCTGCGGACGGGCGGTGACCGCCCTCGGTGATTGAGGTCACAATTCCCGTCCCCCGCGGCGGCGGCCGCGGGAGCGTCGCGAGGCGGAGTCCGGGGCGACACGGTATTGGGCGAGGCCCTTCGCGGCGCGCGCTAGGGCATGCCGGCAACGGTCGAGCGGCCGGGGCGGTGCGGCCAGGGGGTTCGCCCAATCCCGCCTACCCGGCCTTTTCACGATTGGAGACCCGATGAACCAACCCGCGATGGAGGGCATTCGCCTCAACGTTCCCGGCTACGTCACGCATGCCAGGCTGATCGCCTGGGTGGCCGAGATCGCGGCCCTGACCGAGCCCGCGGAGGTCTACTGGTGCAACGGCAGCGAGCAGGAGTACCAGCGTCTGGCCGAGCGGCTGGTGGCGGCCGGCACGCTGCTGCGGCTCAACCCCGAGCTGCGCCCGGGCAGCTTCCTCGCGCGCAGCGACCCGGACGACGTGGCGCGCGTGGAGGACCGCACCTTCATCTGCAGCCGCAGTCCCGACGACGCCGGCCCCACCAACAACTGGATGGCCCCGGCCGAGATGCGCGCGCTGCTGCAGACCGGCCCGAACGCGCTGTTCAAGGGCGCCATGCGCGGCCGCACGCTGTACGTCGTGCCCTTCTCGATGGGACCGCTGGGCTCGCATATCGCGCACATCGGCGTCGAGCTGACCGACAGCCCCTACGTGGCGCTGAGCATGCGCGTGATGACGCGCATGGGCCGCGGCGCGCTCGACGTGCTGGGCAGCCACGGCGAGTTCGTGCCCTGCGTGCACAGCGTCGGCGCGCCGCTGGCGCCGCTCGCGCAGGACGTGAGCTGGCCGTGCAACAAGACCAAGTACATCGTCCACTACCCCGAGACGCGCGAGATCTGGAGCTACGGCTCGGGCTACGGCGGCAATGCGCTGCTGGGCAAGAAATGCTTCGCGCTGCGCATCGCCAGCACGATGGGGCGCGAGCAGGGCTGGCTGGCCGAGCACATGCTGATCCTCGGCGTGACCAACCCGCAGGGCAAGAAATACCATGTCGCGGCCGCCTTCCCCAGCGCTTGCGGCAAGACCAACTTCAGCATGCTGGTTCCGCCCGCCGGCTACGAAGGCTGGAAGGTCACCACGATCGGCGACGACATCGCCTGGATCAAGCCGCATGCCGACGGGCGCCTGTACGCGATCAACCCCGAAGCCGGCTACTTCGGCGTCGCGCCGGGCACCAACTACCAGACGAATCCGAACTGCATGGATTCGCTCGGGCGCGACGTCGTCTTCACCAACGTTGCGCTCACCGACGACGGCGACGTGTGGTGGGAGGGCATGACCGCCGAGCCGCCGGCGCACCTGATCGACTGGCAGGGCCGCGACTGGACGCCCGAGATCGGCAAGGCCACCGGCACCAGGGCCGCGCATCCCAACGCCCGCTTCACGGTCGCGGCGACGAACAACCCCGTGCTCGACGCGCAGTGGGACGATCCGCACGGCGTCGCCATCGACGCCTTCGTCTTCGGCGGCCGGCGCAGCACCACCGTGCCGCTGGTGGCCGAGGCGCGCAACTGGGCCGAGGGCATCTACATGGCTGCCACGATGGGCAGCGAGACCACGGCGGCGCAGGCCGGCGCCACCGGAGTCGTGCGGCGCGACCCCTTCGCGATGCTGCCCTTCACCGGCTACCACATGAGCGACTACTTCCGGCATTGGCTGGACCTGGGCGCCAGGCTGCAGGAAGCGGGCGCGACGCTGCCGCGCGTGTTCTGCGTCAACTGGTTCCGCAAGGGAGCCGACGGCAAGTTCGTCTGGCCCGGCTATGGCGAGAACATGCGTGTGCTCGAGTGGATCCTCGGCCGCCTCGAGGGCCGCGCCGGCGCCCACGCCAACGCCTTCGGCCTGAGCCCGGCCTACGAGGACCTGCGCTGGAGCGGGCTGACGTTCACCCGCGAGCAGTTCCAGTCCGTGATCGGCATCGACCGCGCGGCCTGGCAGCAGGAGCTCGCGCTGCACGACGAGCTGTTCACGACGCTCGCCCACCACCTGCCGCCCGAGCTGCGCGAGACGCGCGAGCGCATCGCGCAGCGGCTGGCGGCGGCTTGAGGCGCCGGCGCGGTGCCGGCGGCCTGCCGGCCGCGCGCGGGCAGGCCTGCGCATGAGGCTGCAGCTGCTGTCCGACCTGCACCTCGAAACCGAGGACTTCACGCCGCAGCCCGCGCCCGATGCCGAGTTGCTCGTGCTGGCCGGCGACATCGATGCCACCTGGGCTGCCTACGAGCGCTTCGCCGGCTGGCCGGTGCCGGTGCTGGTGGTCGCCGGCAACCACGAGTTCGACGGCCGCGACATCGCGGCGGCCTGGCCGCGCCTGCGCGAGCGCCTGGGCGCGATCGGGCTGCGGCTGCTCGAACGCGAAGCCGTCGTGCTCGCCGGCCGCGACGGCCGCCGCGTGCGGCTGCTCGGCACGGTGCGCTGGAACGACTTCGACCTCATGGGCGAGGCGCAGCGCGTGCGCTGCATGCGCGCCGCCGGCTGGTTCCTGCGCTTGATGGGAGCCAGCGACGCGGACCACGCGCTCGATGCCCAGCGCCTGCGCGCGCAGGCATTGGACTGCCGCGCCTGGCTCGAGCAGGAGCTGGCACGGCCCGCGCGCGGCCGCTGGGACGCCACGGTCGCGATCACGCACTTCGGCCCGAGCGCGCGCAGCGCCGACCCGCGCTACGGGCTCAATCCCGCCACCGCGAGCTTCTGCAATGCCGACGACGACCTGATCGCGTACGCCGACCTATGGCTGCACGGGCACCTGCATTGCCGGCGCGACTACCTCGTGCCGCGGCCCGGGCGGCAGCCGACGCGCGTACTGTGCAACGCCCGCGGTCTGCGCGCCAAGGGCGAGAGCGCGGGTCACGACGGCGCACTCACCGTCGAGGTCTGAGCAAGGGCCTGCAAAGCCATGGATCATGCACCGGCGCGATTCATGTCATCACCGGCTCTGAGCCCTCTCAAGCGGCCGCCGGCGCCGGCTGTCATGATTGCGTTGCCCAGCAAAGGAGTCGTCATGAAGATCCTCGCCGCCGTCGACGGCAGCCCCTACACCAAGCGCATGCTCGCCTACCTGGCCGCGCACGACGAATGGCTGGGGACGCAGCACGAGTACACCGTCTTGCACGCGGTGCAGCCGCTGCCGGGGCGGGCGGCCGCCGTGATCGGACGCGAGGCGCTCAAGGCCTATTACGCCGACGCGGCCGAGAAGGTGTTCAAGCCGATCCGTTCCTTCTTCGCCAGACAGGGCATCGAGGCCACGTTCGAGGCCAAGGTCGGACAGCCGGCCGAGGCCGTGGTGGCGCGTGCCGCCAAGGGCGGCTTCGACCTCATCGTGATGGGCTCGCGCGGCCACGGCAGCCTGGTCAAGCTCATGGTCGGCTCGGTGGCCACGAAGGTGCTGGCCGAGACGCAGGTGCCCGTGCTCTTGATCCGCTAGGCACTGGTCCGCGCCGTCAGGCGCGCTCGGCGGCGCTCAGCGGCGACGGGGCCGGTGGCCCGGCCGCGCCGGGTCGTCGCGGCGCTCGTCGGCGGGTGCGAGGTCCTCCAGGGGCTGCAGACTGAGGTCGAGGCCGAAGGCCGTTCCCAGGTCGGCCGCGTCGGTTTCATCGGCCGCCGCGCGTTCGACGCTGCGCCAGGGCGCGTACCAGGGCACAGGGCGGCGGGAGTCCTTCATCGTGGGCCTCGCGGTGACCGGGTTCGGGTGTGACAGGGCTGCGCGCGAGTATCCCGTGCGCGAACCGCGCCCGATGGCGCGAACTGCGGGTTCGTCGTGCCCCAGTTCACGTGCCGGCGCCGGGAGCGACGCGCTGCTGCGCCTGCGCTCCGAGCTTGCGCGCACTCAACGCCGCCGCGCGCCATGCGGTCACGCTTGGCCCGGTCGCCGAGGTGGCGGGCAAGGAAGGACGGACATGAACACCCTGAACGCCGGCGAGATCTGCAGCCGCATCGTCGTGGTCGCCGAGCGCGCGACGCCGCTCGCCGCCGCTGCGCGCCGCATGCGCGAGCAGCACGTTGGATGCCTGCTGGTGGTCGACGTCACCGACGCGGGGCGCGTCGTCGTGGGCATGCTGACCGATCGCGACATCGTGACGGCGGTGGTGGCCGAGGAGCTGGACGCGCGCACGCTGCGCGTCGAGGACGTGATGACGACCGACGTCGTCACGGCGCAAGAGACGAGCTCGTTCGCCGACCTGCTGGCGACGATGCGCCGCAAGGGCCTGCGCCGGCTGCCGGTGGTCGACGCGCGGGGGCTGCTGGTCGGCGTGGTCACGCTGGACGACCTGCTCGAGGTCGTGGCCGGGCAGATGCGCACGATCGTGCAGGCCATCGAGAGCGGCCAGCGGCGCGAGCGCGAGGTGCGCCGCTGAGGCCGGCGACGCAGCGCGCCGCGCGGCACTGAGGCCGACCAGGCAGCGCCGTGCGGCGCCGACGCCAGGGGTTCGCGCTGCCGGTTCGTCCTGCGCCGTGCGACGGCAGAGGCGCCGGGCGGTGCCTTCAGCGCGATCTGCGGCGGCCGGCGGCGCCCCTGGCGGCGGGCTCGGCGCGCGCCGGCTCGCGTGCGCCGGCCGCCTTCGGGTCGCGCGGCCGCGAGACGTCGGCGATGAGCAGCACGGCGCGCACCAGATCCTCGGCTGCCTCGGCCAGATCGGCGGGCGGCTCCAGCGTGTCGATGACCGCGAGCAGTGCCTCGGCGTCCTCGAGGTCGCTCGGCTCGAAGTGCATGAACAGCAGCGCCAGCGGCTCCAGCAGCGCCGGGTCGTCGATCGCCAGCAGCGCCGGGAAGCGCTCGGTGGCCAGCGCGAAGCCGGCGACCCAGGGCCGCACGGCGTCTGCCGGCGCAGCGCCGGTGTCGGCGATCCACGGATCGAACCAGCGGCGCGCCGCGATCGCGCGCCCCAGTTCGGCGTGACGCCGCAGCACGAGCGCGTGCAGCTCGGTCAGGTCGCCGGGCGCGGCGCGGCCTTCGGCGTCGGCGATGCCGGGGATCCAGCGCTGCGGCGGCAGCTCCTGCGGCTGCAGCAGCACGCCGCACAGGAAGCCGTCGACGGCGCTCAGGTCGAGCGGCTCGAGCGGTGCGGGCACGGCGTCGAGCAGGGTCTGCAGGCGCAGCAGGTCGGCGTCGGCGAGCGGCACCGCGCCCGCGCTGCGGGCGTCGCTCGGTGGGTTCTTCGCGCTGCGGGGGGCAGGCATCTTGGGCAAGGCGGACTCGGCGCGGTGCTCTTGGTGCTCGTGATGCTCGTGGCGCCGTAGGCGCCGCCGTGATTGTCGCCTTCAGTCCCAACCCGGCGGCGCGACGAAGCCGCCGACTTCCGCTTCCCAGGCCTGCGCGAAGGCGATCGCCGTGCGGTCGCCCAGCCAGGATGCCATCGCCTGCGCACCCAGCGGCAGGCCCTGCCAGCGCAGCACCGGAAAGCTCGCCGCCGGCAGGCCGCAAAGGCTGGCGATGCCGATCCACACGAACAGCTCGAGGTAGCAGTAGGCCTGCGTACCGACCTCGACGACGCGCGCGTCGCGCGGCTGGCTGGCGTCGTGCGCGAAGGCCGGGCTCACCGAAGTCGGCATGAGCACGATGTCGACGGCCTCGAACACGCGTGCCCATTGCCGGCGCATGCGCAGCCGCGCCTCGTCGGCGAGCAGCCATTGCCGGTGCGTGAGCAAGCCGGCGCGCACGCGCGTGGCGGCGTAGCTGCGGTCGTCGGCGTCCAGCCGTGCGATGGCCGCGCGGGCCTCGTCCTCGAACGACGCCGCCCGCGTGCCCAGCGTCGAGCCGATGACGAGTTGCTGGTAGACGTCGTGCAGCTCGGCCAGATCGGGCAGCGTGCCCGGCGCGAGCTCGCCTGCGCGCAGCCAGCGCGCGCCGGCGCGCGCGAGCGACTCGCGCAGATGCCGGTCCAGCGCCTGTGTGGCTGCGCTCGCCTCGAGCAGCGGGTGCTCGTCGAGCAGCAGGATGCGGAACTCGCGCAGCCTCTGGGCGCGCGACGCCGGCAGCGCGAGCCGCCAGGCGATCGAGTCCTCGGCACGCGGGCCGGCCGCCGCGTCCAGCGCAAGCTCGAGGTCGGCCGCACTGCGCGCGATCGGCCCGAGGCAGGCGATGTCGCGTGCGGCCAGCCGCGTGCCGGGCAGGCCGTTGCCGCGATCGTCGATCAGGCCCCAGGTCGGCTTGAGCGCGCTCACGCCGCAGAAGTGCGCCGGGATGCGCAGCGAGCCGCCGATGTCGCTGCCCATCTCGAGCGCGATGCAACCCGCGGCCACCGCGGCCGCGCCGCCGCCGGACGAGCCGCCGGGCGTGCGCGTGCCGTCCCAGGGGTTGCGCGTCAGGCCGTACAGCGCGTTGTCGGTCTGGATGTCGCCGTTGGCCAGCGGCACGTTGCTCTTGCCGGCGATCACGGCGCCGGCGCGGCGCAGGCGCTGCACGACCTCGGCGTCGGTGGCGGCCAGGTTGGCGGCCTGCGCCGGGTCGCCCATCGTCGTCGGCAGCCCGGCCACGGCCAGGCTTTCCTTGACCGTCATCGGCAGGCCGAGCAGTGCCCGCGCGTCGCCGCGCGCACGCGCGGCATCGGCGGCGCGCGCGGCCTCGAAGGCGCGCTCGTCGTCGCGCACGACGATGGCGTTCAGGCGCGCGTGCAGGCGGTCGATGCGCGCCAGCGTCGCACCCAGCAACTCGACGGCCGAGACCTCGCGCGCGTGCAGCGCGCGCAGCTGTTCGCCGGCGCTGCCCCAGGGCCAGACGGCAGGCGGGCTCATGCTGCGCGCCAGGGCCGCGGCCGATTCAGGGCTAGGAGCGTGGGCTGGATTTCTGCCGCCCACGCTCCTAACGCCCGGCCTTGATCGTGATGTCCTCGTACGGCCCGGTGTAGGGGTTGCCCGGGATGCCGTTGACGCCGTCGACGCCCACGCGCGGGCCGATCACGATCGGGAACGGATACTCCATCACCGGCAGGAACATCGCGCGCTCGTACAGCGTCTTCTGGATCTGGTCGAGGATGGCCTTGCGTCGGGCCGGATCGAGCTCGGCGCTCTGCGCGTCGATCTCGCGGTCGAGCTGCTCGTCCTGGATGTACGACAGCGTGCCGTCGCGCCGCACGAACTGCGCCAGCCGCGCCGCCGCGTTGCCGGGTGCGCCCGAGCCGGTGAAGACGAGCCCGGTGAGCTTCTTCTCGGCGATCTGCTTGAGATAGGCGGCGCGCTCGACGACGCGCAACTGCACCTTGATGCCCACCTCGGCCAGCGCGGCCTGCACCGGCTCGGCCATCGCCTCGGTGGCGTCGCACCACAGGAGGCCGCCGTCGAAGCCGCGCGCCTGGCCGGCCTCGGCCAGCAGCTTCTTGGCGCGCTCGGGGTCGTAGGCGTAGCCGCCGCCCGGCGGCGCCCAGTAGCCGTCCATGGCGTGCGGAATGATGCTGCTCGACTCCTTGCCCAGGCCTATGTAGACGGCCTCGTTGATCGCCTTGCGGTCGACGGCCAGGTTGGCCGCCAGACGCACGCGCGGGTCGCTCCATGGCGAGCTCTTGTCGTACATCGAGGCGAAGACGATGAAGTTGGTGACCGGGATGCGCGCCGTCTTCACGGTGAGGCCCGGCGTGCGGCGCGCCTCGGCCACCAGTTCACCCTGGATGCCGTAGGCGATGTCGATCTCGCCGCGCTTGATGGCCGCCATGCGCGTGGTGGCGTCGGGGATCACCTTGAACACCAGCGTCTTGACGTTGGGCGCCTTGCGCCAGTAATGCTCGGAAGCCTCGTAGACGAACTCGGTGCCGGGCTTGAAGCTCGCGAGGCGATACGGGCCGGCGCCGACGGGCGCCTTCTTGAAGCCCTCGTCGCCCACCGACTCGAGGTATTTCTTCGGCAGCACCCAGGCGGCGGCGCTGGCCGCGGTGCCGTAGAAGGTGAGGAAATCGGGCCAGGGCTTCTTCAGCCGAAAGCGCAGCGTGCGCGCGTCGGGTGCTTCCACCGCCGCGACATGGTCCTTGAGCGCCTTGGCGTTGGCGCCCTTGTAGCGCTCGAACGAGAACTTCGCGTCCTCGGAAGTGAGCGCGTCGCCGTTCTGGAACTTCAGGTTCGGGCGCAGCTTGAACTCGAACACCAGGCCGTCGCGGCTGGCGTTCAGGCTCTCGGCCAGGCTCAGATCGGAGGTCTTGCCGGCCACCGGTCGCATGACGGCGTCGTGCATCGCGTACTGCAGCAGCAGCGAGGCGCCGGTGCCGGGCGTCTCGCCCGGATCGAAGAAGGCGCTGGTGAGCGAAAGCGACAGGCCCCAGGTGAGCTTGCCCTCCGGTGCGGCCAACGCATCCAGCGGCCACAGCACGCCGGTGCCGGCCAGGGCGGCGCCGGTTTGCAGCACGCGCCGGCGCGAGCGTGTGAGCGGTGTTGACATGTTCACTCCTTGTCGGGGTACAGGTGGCAGCTTACGACGCCGGCGCCGACGCGGCGCGGTGCGGGGGCTTCGCTGCGGCAGCGCTGCATCACGCGCGGGCAGCGCGGATGGAAGCGGCATCCCGGCGGCGGCGCATCGGGGTTGGGCGGCTCGCCGCGCGGCACTTCGGCGCCGTGCAGCGTGAGCTGGGAGGCGGCGAACAGCATCTGCGTGTACGGGTGCGCGGGCTCAGCGGCCACTGCGGCTGCCGGGCCGGTCTCGACGACCTCGCCCAGGTACATCACGGCGATCCGGTCGGCCAGGCTGGCCACCGCGTGCAGATCGTGCGCGATGAAGACATAGGCCACGCCCAGGCGCTGCTGCAGATCGTGCAGCAGGTTGAGCACCTGCGCGCGGATCGACACGTCCAGCGCCGAGATCGGCTCGTCGAGCACCACCAGGCGCGGCTGCAGCACGAGCGCACGCGCGATCGCGATGCGCTGGCGCTGGCCGCCGGAGAACTCGTGCGGGTAGCGTTCGACGGCCGCCTCGGGCAGGCCGACCCATTGCAGCATCTGCGCCACGCGCGCGGCGCGCTCGGCCTTGTCGCCGATGCGGTGCACCTCGAGCGGCTCGGCCAGCAGCGCGCCGATGCGCATGCGCGGGCTGAGCGAGGAATACGGATCCTGGAACACCGCCTGCACCGCGCGCCGGTAGGCGCGCGTGGCCGCGGCGTCGTGCGCTGCCAGGTCGCGGCCCTCGAAGCGCACCGCGCCTTCGGTGGGGTGCTCGAGCTGCAGCAGCAGGCGCGCCAGCGTCGACTTGCCGCAGCCGGACTCGCCGACGATGCCCAGCGTGCGGCCGCCTTCCACCGCGATCGACACGCCGTCGACCGCGCGCACGACGCGGCGCGCGTGGCCCAGGCGGGGCGCGCCGACGTAATGCTTGCGCACGGCGTCGGTCTGCAGCAGCGGCACAGCGGCTGCGGAAGCGGCAGGCCGCTCGGCGGCGGCGGCCGGATTCATGTGCTCCGCTCCGCGGCGGCCGCCGGCCGCGCCGCCTCGGCGTTCAGCCAGCAGGCGCTGAGGTGGGCCGGGCCCACCGTCACGTCGGGCGGCCGCTCGCTGCGGCAGCGCGGCATCACCTGCGCGCAGCGGGGATGGAAGGCGCAGCCGCCGGGCGGCAGCGCCGGGTCGGGCGGCTGGCCGGGAATCGCCGGCAGCGAGCCGGCCACGCCCGCCGCCGTGGGCAGCGAGGCCATGAGCGCCTGCGTGTACGGATGCGCCGCAGCCCGCAGCACCTGGGCGGTGGCGCCGAGCTCGACGATGCGCCCGGCGTACATCACCGCCACGCGGTCGCACACGCGCGCGACGATGCCCAGATCGTGCGTGATGAGCACGAGCGCGAAGCCGTGCGTGCGCTGCAGATCCTTCAGCAGCTGCAGGTACTGCACCTGCACCGTCGGGTCCAGCGCCGTGGTGGGCTCGTCGGCGATCAGCAGCCTGGGCGCGCAGGCCAGCGCGATCGCGCCGGCCACGCGCTGGCGCATGCCGCCCGAGAGCTGGTGCGGGTACTCGCGCACGCGCGCCTCGGGGTTGGCGATGCGCACCGCGGCCAGCAGCTCGCGCGCGCGCTGCCAGGCCTGGGCGCGCGGCAGCCGCTCGTGGACCATCGGCGTCTCGGCGATCTGGGTGCCGATGCGCAGCAGCGGGTTGAGCGAATGCAGCGGGTCCTGCAGGATGGTGGCGATGCGCTGGCCGCGCAGCGCGCGCATCTGCGCCTCGCTGATGCGCAGCAGGTCCTGCCCCTCGAAGACGATGCGTCCGCCCGTGATCGCCAGCCCGGCTTGCGGCAGCCGCGCGAGCGCCGCCGCCAGCGTGCTCTTGCCCGAGCCCGATTCGCCGACCACGCCCAGCGTCGCGCCGGCGTCGAGCGTGAAGCGCACGCCGTCGAGCACGCGCGCGCGGCCGCGGCCGAGCGCGAAGCTCACCTCCAGGTCTTCGACCTGCAGCAGCGGCGGGCGGGGCTGGGCGGCCATCGTCAGCGCCGTCTTGCGAGCTTGGGGTCGAAGCGGTCGCGCAGCCAGTCGCCCAGCACGCTGGCGGCGAGCACGACGAGCATGATCGCCAGCCCCGGGAACACGGTGAGCCACCATTGGCCCGACAGCATGCCCTTCTTGCCGTCGGCCAGCATCAGGCCCCAGGCCGGCCTGGGCGGCGGCACGCCGACGCCCAGGAACGACAGCGACGCCTCGGTCACGATGACCACGCCCAGCATCAGGGTGGCCAGCACGATCACCGTGTTGAGCACGTTGGGCAGCAGGTGCCGCGCCATGATGCGCGCCGGTGAGCAGCCGGTCACCACCGCCAGGCGCACGAAGTCGCGTTCGCGCAGCGCCAGCACCTCGCCGCGCACGATGCGCGTGTAGCGCGTCCAGTACACGCCGCCGAGGATGAGCACGATGTTCGCCTCGCTCGGCCCGACCAGCGCGGCCAGGAAGATCGCGAACACCAGCGAAGGCAGCGCCATCCAGGCGTCGACGACGCGCATCACGAGCTGGTCGACCCAGCCGCCCAGGTAGCCGGCCATGAGGCCGAGCAGCGTGCCCAGCGTGCCGGCGGCCAGCACGGCGGCGGCACCCACGGTGAGCGAGATGCGCGCGCCCATGATCAGGCGCGAGAGCAGATCGCGCCCGAGGTGATCGGTGCCGAGCAGAAAGCGCGCCGTGCCGCCTTCTTCCCAGGCCGGCGGCTTGAGCCGGTTGGACAGCGAGCCGAGCTCGGCGCTGTGCGGCGCGATCCAGGGCCCGAGCAGCGCCATGAGCACGAACAGCACCAGCACCGCGATCGCGAAAACCGGCAGCCGCGCCGCGCTGCCGCCGCGTTCGGCTGTGCCCAGGTCGGCGTCGGCGCTCATGACGTGCCTCGTCCTTGCTCGGCGCTGCAAGTCCTCATCGGCCGCTCCTGATGCGCGGGTCGATCAGCGCGTAGAGCAAGTCGGTGACGAGGTTGAGCACGACGATCATCGCGCCGGCCAGCAGCACGACGACCTGCACCACCGGGATGTCGCGGAACGAGACCGCCTCGTACAGCAGCCGCCCGATGCCGGGCCAGGCGAACACGGTCTCGACCACGACCGCGGCGTTGATCATCGTCACGAGGTTGATCGCGGCCAGCGTCAGCACGGGGATCAGCGCGCCCTTGAGCGCGTGCTCGAGCACCACCATCCATTCCGGCAGGCCCTTGAGGCGCGCCAGGCGCACATGGTCCGAGCCCAGCACCTCGAGCATCGCCGAGCGCGTCAGGCGCATGTGCGAGGCGGCGAAGTACCAGCCCAGTGTGAGTGCCGGCATCAGCAGGTGGGCGAAGTCGCCGCTGCCCGATGACGGCAGCCACTGCAGCTTGACCGAGAACAGCAGGATCAGCAGCATGCCGAGCCAGAACGCCGGCATCGACATGCCGGTGAGCGCGACGAAGCGGCTCACGCGGTCCCACAAACGGTTGGGGTAGACGGCCGAGACGATGCCCGTGCCCACGCCCAGCAGCACGGCCCAGGCAAAGGCCACGCCGGCCAGCGCCAGCGACGCCGGCAGGCGCTGCAGATACAGCTCCATCACCGGCGTGCGGTAGTAGATCGAAGTGCCGAGGTCGCCGCCGAGCGCGGCCAGCACGAAGCGGCCGTACTGAACCCAGAACGGCTGGTCCAGCCCCAAGCGCTGGCGCACGGCGTCGATGTCGGCCTGGCTCGCGCCGGGCTCGACCAGCATCAGCGCCGGGTCGCCGCCCAGGCGCGTGAGCGCGAGCACCGTGAGCGCGAGGATCGCCAGCGAGATCGCGGCGTAGCCCAGGCGCTTGAGGATGTAGCCGAGCATCGTGGCTTCGTCGCCGATGCGGTGCGGGCGCAGTGCGGGATCGGGCGGGCTGTCGCGCGCTCAAGCGGCGGCGGCGGGTGGGCGGTAGGCGCGCACTTCGTCGACCACGGCCGCGATCAGCTCGCTCGGCGTGCCCGGGTTGATCGAGCAGTCGGGCCCCAGCAGATGCCGCTGGCCCTGCCGCTCGTGCAGCGAGCGGCGCACATGCGCGCGCAGCGCCTCGGCCGACATGGCCGCGAATTGCGGCTTGCCGGGAGCGCCGCCGAGCACCGTCTTGCCCGTGAGCGCCTGCATCTGCGCGAGGTCGGGGTTGCCCGCTGTCGTGGCCCAGCTCACGATGGGCACCGGCGCGTCGCGAAACCACTCGGCCTCGATGGCCGGGCCGCAGATGTGCAGGATGTTCATCCAGCCGCCGCGCGCGGCGTGCAGGATGCGCGCGTCGAACGGTGCATGGAAGCGCTCGTATTCCGTGCGCGTGGCCTGCCCGCGGTTGCAGGTCGTGGTGGCGTAGAAGACGCCGTCGACGCCGGCGTCGACGGCACGCTGCGTGAACTCGGCCAGCGTCGTCGTCATCGCGTCGAGCGCGCGCTCGAGCGGCTCGGGCGCCTCGCGCTGCAGGGCCAGTGCCGCGGCCGCGCCGCCCTCGTGCATCAGTGCCATCGTCATCATCGGTGCGAAGACGGTGGCCACGATCGGCACCGCGTCGCCGACGCCGCGGCGCACCAGGCGCATTGCCTCGACCTGCTCGGCGAGTGCGCCGTCGGCCGGCACGGCGCGGATCTGTTCGAGGTCGGCGGCGCTGCGCACCGCGTGGCGCTCGACCACCGGCCAGTCGGCCGGCCCGCGCGCCGGCGCGCAGCGCTGGCCCCACATCTCGCCGAAGCAATGGGCGCGCGACTGCGGCTTGAGGAAGTCGAAAGCGAAGCGCTCCTGCAGCCGCAAGGTCTCGGCGGCCAGCGCCTGCGGCGTGCCTTCCTCGGCGAAGTTGTGCAGCCAGATGCTGAGCGGCACGCGATCCGGCGTGCGGCCGGCGAGCACGGCCTCGATGCGTTGGCGTGGGGTCATGCTGCTCCTTGCGGGGGTCGGCGCCGGCGCCGATGCCGGGCATTGCGGCGGCGGCGCGTTACGGGCGGCGTGCCATTATGGACCGGTGCCCTGCTCCGGTTAGAGTCGCAGTCCGCCTTGCGAGGACACCACCCCATGAAGCTCGAAACCCTGGCCGTGCATGCCGGCTACAGCCCCGAGCCGACGACGCGCGCCGTCGCCGTGCCGATCTATCAGACCACCTCGTACGCGTTCGACGACACGCAGCATGGCGCCGACCTGTTCGACCTGAAGGTGCCGGGCAACATCTACACGCGCATCATGAACCCGACGACCGACGTGCTGGAAAAGCGCGTCGCGGCGATGGAAGGCGGCGTCGGCGGCCTGTGCCTGGCCTCGGGCATGGCGGCCATCACGGCCGCGATCCAGACCATCGCCGAAGCCGGCGACAACATCGTCACCAGCTCGACGCTGTACGGCGGCACCTACAACCTGTTCGCGCACACGCTGCCGCAGTACGGCATCGAGGTGCGTTTCGCCGACTACCGCGACCCCGACGCCTTCGAGCGCCTAGTCGACGGCCGGACCAAGGCGCTGTACTGCGAGTCGGTCGGCAACCCGCTGGGCAATGTCACCGATCTGGCCCGGCTCGCGGCGGTGGCGCATGCGCACGGTGCGCCGCTCATCGTCGACAACACGGTGCCCTCGCCGTACCTGTGCCGGCCGTTCGAGCACGGCGCCGACATCCTCGTGCACGCGCTCACCAAGTACCTGGGCGGACACGGCAACTCGATCGGCGGCATCGTCGTCGACAGCGGCAAGTTCCCCTGGGCCGAGCACAAGGCGCGCTTCCGGCGCCTGAACGAGCCCGACGTCTCGTACCATGGCGTCGTCTACACCGAGGCGCTGGGCGCGGCCGCCTACATCGGCCGCGCGCGCGTCGTGCCGCTGCGCAACATGGGCGCGGCGATCTCGCCGTTCAACGCCTTCCTCATCCTGCAGGGCGTCGAGACGCTGGCGCTGCGCATGGAGCGCACCTGCGACAACGCGCTGGCGATCGCGCGCTTCCTGAGCGCCCACCCCAAGGTCGGCTGGGTCAACTACGCCGGCCTGCCCGAGCACCGCGACCACGCGCTCGTGCAGCGCTACATGGGCGGCAAGGCCTCGGGCATCCTCAGCTTCGGGGTCAAGGGCGCCGGCGGCGGGCGCGCGGCCGGCGCGCGCTTCCAGGACGCGCTGAAGCTGGTCACACGCCTGGTCAATATCGGCGACTGCAAGACGCTCGCCTGCCACCCGGCGTCGACCACGCACCGCCAGCTCGCGCCCGACGAAATGGCGCGTGCCGGGGTGTCGGAGGAAATGATCCGCCTGTCGGTCGGCATCGAGCATGTCGACGATCTCATCGCCGATCTCGACCAGGCGCTGGGGGCCTGCTGAGAGCCTGTGAACATGTGAATCACGCGGGTGCGAGTCATGTCTTCACAGGCTCTGAGGCGCGCAGCCCGGCCTGGCCAGCACCCGAGGAGCGAAGCGCCATGAGCACACCCGTTGCCTACACCGACAGCGGCGACGTCACGCACTGGATCGCCGGCAGCCCCACGGCCGGCCGCGGCGCCGGCGTGCAGACCGTCTGGAACCCGGCCAGCGGCGCCGCGGCGCGCCGCGTGCGGCTGGGCAGCGAGGCCGACGTGGACGCCGCGGTCGCTGCCGCAGCCGCCGCGCAGCCGGCCTGGAGCGCGCTGCCGCCGGTGCGGCGCGCGCGCGTGCTCAACCGCTTCCTTGCGCTGCTCGAGGACCGGCGCGATGCGCTGGCGGCGATCATCACCGCCGAGCACGGCAAGGTGTTCAGCGACGCGCAGGGCGAGGTCACGCGCGGCATCGAGATCGTCGAGTTCGCCTGCGGCGTGCCGCAGCTGCTCAAGGGCGACTACACCGACCAGGTCTCGACCGGCATCGACAACTGGACGCTGCGCCAGCCGCTGGGCGTGGCGGCGGGAATCACGCCGTTCAACTTCCCGTGCATGGTGCCTTGCTGGATGTTCCCGCTGGCGCTGGCCTGCGGCAACGCCTTCGTCCTCAAGCCGAGCGAGCGCGATCCGAGCGCGAGCCTGCTGATGGCGCGGCTGCTGCAGCAAGCCGGGCTGCCCGACGGCGTGTTCAACGTCGTGCAGGGCGACAAGGCGGTGGTCGACGCGCTGCTCGCGCACCCCGAGGTGCGGGCGGTGAGCTTCGTCGGCTCGACGCCGATCGCGCAGCATGTGTACGAGACCGGCGCGCGCCACGGCAAGCGCGTGCAGGCGCTGGGCGGCGCCAAGAACCACATGGTGGTGATGCCCGACGCCGACCTTGGGCAGGCCGTGGATGCCCTCATCGGCAGCGCGTATGGCTCGGCCGGCGAGCGCTGCATGGCGATCTCGGTGGCGGTGCTGGTGGGCGACGTCGGCGATCGCATCGTGCCGCTGCTGGCCCAACGCGTGCGTGCCTTGAAGATCGCCGACGGCCTGCAGCCCGGCGCCGAGATGGGCCCGATCGTCACGCGCGAGGCGCGCGACCGCATCGAGGGCTATGTCGCGCTCGGCGTCGAGGAAGGCGCACGGCTCGTCGTCGACGGCCGCGGCTGCCGGGTGCCGGGTTGCGAGGGCGGCTTCTTCACCGGCGGCACGCTGTTCGACCATGTGCGGCCCGACATGCGCATCTACCGCGACGAGATCTTCGGCCCGGTGCTCGCCTGCGTGCGCGTGAACGACCTCGCCGAGGCGCTGGCGCTCGTCAACGCGCACGAGTTCGGCAACGGCGTGGCCTGTTTCACCGGCGACGGCGGCGTCGCGCGCGAATTCGCGCGCGGCGTGCAGGTCGGCATGGTGGGCATCAACGTGCCGATCCCGGTGCCGATGGCCTGGCACGGCTTCGGCGGCTGGAAGCGCTCGCTGTTCGGCGACATGCACGTCTACGGCGAGGAGGGCGTGCGCTTTTACACCCGGCAAAAAAGCGTGATGCAGCGCTGGCCGCAGGGCATCGGCAAGGGCGCCGAGTTCGCGATGCCCACCGCGCACTGACGCCCACCCCGCGCCGGCGGCGCGCGGCGCCCGGCCCAGCGTCGGGCGCACCAGGGGCGTGCGCGTGATCCCTGCCTTCGCAGGCTCTCAGGTGCCGATCGGCCCGCCGTCGTCCTTGCGGATCACGACGATGGCCGAGCGCGGCCGGCCGTCGGGGCGGAAGTCGGGCCAGTTGCTCCAGCGCCGCGGCTCGGCCGGATCGCTGCGCGCACCGGGCGGCTCGCCCGGGTGCTGGATGTCGACGAACATCGTGCAGCCGTCGGGCGTCCAGGCCGCCCCCGCGATCTCGCAGTTCACCGGGCCGACCAGGAAGCGCCGGATCGCGCCGCTCGCCGGGTCGCAGGCCAGCATCGCGTTGTTGCCCAGGCGCGCGAATTCGCCGCGGTGCATCGCCTTCGGGCCCATGTCGGTGTCGATCCACAGCACCCCGCGCGTGTCGATCGCCAGGCCATCGGGGCAGGCGAAGAGGTCGCCGCGGACATTGCCGCGCGCTTCGGGCCGCGCGTTGGCCGGATCGCCGGCGAGCACGAAGTGCTCCCACGCGAAAGACTCGCCGTCGAAGTCGCCGGCCTCGCGCCAGCGGATGATGTGGCCCATCGTGTTGCCGGCGCGCGGGTTGGCGGCATCGACGCCCGGCGCGCCGGCCTGGCCGCGCGCGCTGTTGTTGGTGAGCGCGCAATACACCCGGAGCGTGGCCGCGTCGATGGCCAGCCACTCGGGACGGTCCATCCGGGTGGCGCCGAGCGCGTCGCTCGCCTGCCGGGCCTTGACCATCACCTCGCCCGGGTCGGCGAAGCCGCGCTCGCTGGTGAGCGGGCCCTGGCCGTGTACGAGCGGCAGCCAGCGCCCGCGGCCGTCGGCGTCGAAGCGCGCCACGTACAGCGTGCCGTGGTCCAGCAGTTCGGCGTTGGCCCGCGCTGCACCGGGGCCGGCGGCGCGCATGGGGTCGCGGCTCACGAACTTGTAGATGTATTCGAAGGCGGCGTCCTCGCCGCTGTAGACCACCGCGCGCCCGGCGCGCGTGAGCGTGACCCAGGCGCCTTCGTGCGCGCCGCGGCCCAGCGCCGTGCGCTTGACCGGCACGCTGGCCGGATCGTAGGGATCGATCTCGACGATCCAGCCGAAGCGGTTGGGCTCGTTGGGGTGGCGCACGGTGTCGAAGCGCGGATCGTGCTCGTGCCAGCGGTACCAGGAGCGCCGGCGCAGGCCGTAGCGGCGTTCGTGTGCGGTGGGCTGGTCGGCGGTGCTGAAGTAGTCCTGGAAGTTCTCCTCGCCGGCGAGGTAGGTGCCCCAGGGCGTCATGCCGGCGGCGCAGTTGGCGAAGGTGCCGAGCACGAGCCGGCCCTCGGGGTCGGCGGCGGTCTTCATCAGCGCGTGGGCGGCGGCCGGCCCGCCGAGCGCGAAGGGCGTCGTCGCCGTGATGCGGCGCGCGTAGGGCGAGGGTCGCCGTGCCTTCCAGCGACCCTGCACGAACTCGATCTCCGTCACCGAGACGCCGTGCGCGGCCTGGCTCTTGGCCACCTTCTCGGCCGTCCAGGACAGCATGCCGTCGGGATAGAGCAGGCCGTGGTCGGCGTACTCGTGGTTCACCACCAGCAGGCCGCGCCGGCTGCCGTCGAGCGGGTAGTAGTGCAGGCCGTCGTGGTGCATGCCCATCTGCAGCGCCTGCTCGGCGGCGCTGTTGGAGGCGTCGAAGCGGAACGTGGGCAGGCCGGCCGCCAGGCCCACGGGGTCGCCCCAGGGCAGCAGGGGCGTGGCGGTGTAGCCCTCGGGCACGACGACGGCGTCGGCGCTGCCCGCCGCCACGCCCTTGAAGCCGAGCTTGGGCCCGCCGCCGGGGGCCGCGGGTCCGGCGCAGCCCGAGAGCAGCGCGGCCCAGGGCGCCAGCGAGGCGGCGGTGCCGGCACCCAGGACGATGCGCCGCGCCGGGTCCGACACCTCGTGGATGCTGCGGTTGGACGAGCGGTTGCTGTCCTCCATCGTCGCGAAGTCCTTGGCCATGCGGCGCCTCGGGTGGGTGCGGAGTCGGAACTACAGTTTCTCGGTTTCGCCGGCGCGCGGCTGCCACTTCATGAGCCGCCGCTCGATGCGGCCGACCGCCGCGTCGAGCAGCAGCGCGAATGCGGTCAGCACCAGGATGCCGGCCATCACGGTGTCGATGTCGAAGGTGCCCTCGGCCTGCAGGATGAGATAGCCCACGCCCTGGCTCGAGCCGAGGTACTCGCCGACCACCGCGCCGACGAAGGCCAGGCCGACGCTGGTGTGCAGGCTGCTGAATACCCAGCTCGTGGCGCTGGGCAGGTAGACATGGCGCAGCAGCTGGCGCGGCCCGGCGCCGAGCATGCGCGCGTTGGCCAGCACCACCGGGCTCACCTCGCGGACCCCCTGGTAGACGTTGAAGAAGACGATGAAGAAGACGAGCGTGATCCCCAGCGCCACCTTCGAGCCGATGCCCAGCCCGAACCAGACCGCGAAGATCGGCGCGAGGATGATGCGCGGCATGCTGTTGGCGGCCTTGATGTAGGGCTCGAGGATGGCGCTGGCCATGGGCGCCAGCGCCAGCCACAGGCCGAGCGCGAGCCCGAGCAGCGAGCCGGCGCCGAAGGCCAGCAGCGTCTCGACCAGGGTCACCGCGAGGTGGCGGTAGATGTCGGCGTCGCGCACGAACCAGGCCCAGATGCGGCCGAGCACCCGCAGCGGCTCGCCGAAGAAGAAGGCGGCCTGGCGGTCGTTGTCGAACATGAAGGGCGGCACCAGGCCCGGCTGCGTCATCAGGTACCAGAACAGGAAAACGGCCGCCAGCAGCGCGGCCTGCCACAGGCGCACGTGGCGCAGCGGCGCGCGCCGCTTCACGAGGCCTGCTCCAGCTGCTGCGCGTAGCCGGCCAGCACCTCGGCGCGCAGCACGGCCCAGATGGCCGCGTGCAGCGCCACGAACCGCGGCGTGGTCTTGACCTCGGCCACGTCGCGCGGGCGCGGCAGGTCGACGGCGAAGTCGCCGATCGGATGCGAGGCCGGCCCGGCCGAGAGCACCACCACGCGGTCGGCGAGCGCGATCGCCTCGTCCAGGTCGTGCGTGATGAACAGCACCGCCTTCTTCCTGGCCTGCCAGAGGGCGAGCAGCTCGTTTTCCATCAGCTGGCGCGTCTGGATGTCGAGCGCCGAGAACGGCTCGTCCATCAGGATGATGTCGGGGTCGAGCGCCAGCGTCTGCGCCAGCGCGGTGCGCTTGCGCATGCCGCCGGACAACTGGTGCGGGTAGCGCGCGCCGAAGGCTGCGAGGCCGACGCGGCGCAGCCAGTCCTCGGCCAGCACGCGCGCCTCGGCCCCGGGCGTGCCGCGGAACTCGAGCCCGGCCATGACATTGCCCAGCGCCGTGCGCCAGGGCATCAGGCCCTCGGCCTGGAACATGTAGCCGGCGCGCCGGTTCAGGCCCGCGAGCGGCCGGCCGAACACCTGCACCGTGCCGGTGCTCGGCTCGAGCAGGCCGGCGGCCACGTTGAGCAGCGTGCTCTTGCCGCAGCCGGTGGGCCCGACCACCGAGACGAACTCGCCCGCGTCCACCGTGAGCGAGACGTCGCGCACCGCGGTGTAGCGGGCTTTCGGATCGTTCTTGTCGACGAAGGTGCAGCTCACCTGCGCGAGCGCGAGCGCGGGGGCCTCGCTCATCGCGCGTCCGGGGCCGGGAGCGCCGCTGCGCGGCGCAGCCCCCCACGCCATCGCCACGGTCCTGCGCTGCTCATCGCGTGCCCAGCCGCTCGCTCGGCGCCGCGGCGCCGGTGCGGCGCGCGCTGACCGAGGCGATCGCCCACAGCAGCGCCGCGATCGCGAGCACGCCCGCGGCTGCGGCGGTGCCGCTCCAGCGCTGCGCGTTCCACAGCAGCGCCGCGCTTGCCGCGAGCATGGCCGCGAAGAGCAGCGCCGCTGCCCAGGCCGCGCGGCGCGGCAGCGGCGGGTCGTAACGCACGAGGCGGGCGATGTCGAACGCGGGCCTGGGCTGGCTTGCGGCGAGGTCGACTGGCCGCCAGCCCGGGGGCATCCACCACAGGCGCAGCTTGTCGGCCCAGGAGCGCGCGTGCCAGGCATCGCGCGCGAGCTCGCGATAGACCTGCAGGTTGGCCCACAGCGGGTTCCAGCTCGCCAGCGGCGTGCGCGTGCCGTAGACACAGGGCTCGGCGTCGTCCTCCTCGACGAAGGTGCCGAACAACCGGTCCCACACGATGAGGATGCCGCCGTAGTTGCGGTCGACGTAGCGTTCGTTCACCGCGTGGTGCACACGGTGGTTGCTGGGCGCGCAGAACCAGCGGTCGAACCAGCCCAGACGCCCGATCTGCTGCGTGTGCACCCAGAACTGGTAGAGCAGGTCGACGAGCGCCACCGCGCCGAACACCGGCGGCGGCACGCCCAGCAGCGCCAGCGGCAGGTAGAAGACCCAGCCGAAGACGAAGCCGCTGCTCGTCTGGCGCAGCGCGGTCGAGAGGTTGTAGTCCTCGCTCTGGTGGTGCACCGCGTGCGCGGCCCACAGCACCGCCACGCGGTGCCCGGCGCGGTGGTAGGCGTAGTAGCACAGGTCGTAGCCCAGCAGTGCGGCCAGCCAGACCCACCACGCGTCGCCGGGCAGCCGCCACAGCGCCAGATGCTCGTAGGCCAGCGCGTACACGCCGACGGTGAACGCACGCACCAGCACGCCGCTGGTCTGGCTCAGCGCGCCCGCCCCGATCGACGCGAAGGCGTCGGCCAGCCGGTAGGTGTTGCGGCCGCGCGCCGCGCCCAGCGCCCATTCGAACGCGATCGCGGCCAGGAACAGCGGCGTGGCGAGGACGATGATCTGGCTCGATGTCACGGGCGAGCGGGGCGACGGAGGCGGGCGGTCGTGCAGCGGGAGGCGGGCGGTCGTGCAGCGGCGCAGGCACCCGTGCCGCTCGGGCGGACACGAGCCGCGGCGCCGCGCGCTCCCCCGCGCTCGGGCGGGCCTCATTCTGGAGCAGATCGGCAAGCAGGCTGCGCCTGCGCGGCAGTCCGGCGGCGCCAGGACCGCGGGCGCGGCGCCGGCGCCTGCCTCAGTTGCCGGGCGCAGCGCCGGGCGCGGCCTTGCGCCGTTCGTGCGCGCGCTGGCACTCGATGCAGCGCTTGGCCGTCGGATAGGCCAGCAGCCGCTCGTAGGCGATGTCGTCGCCGCAGGCCAGGCACAGGCCGTAGCTGCCGTCGCCGATCCTGCGGCGCGCGCCGGCGATGTCGCGCACGTCCTGCAGGTTCTGCTGGATCAGCGGATCGTCGATGTCGGCCAGCAGCGCGAGCAGGGCCTCGTCGGACGCGCCGGCGGCGTGCGGCGCGAATGCCGCGCGGCGGCGTTCGTCTTCCAAAGTGCCGAGCAGCGATCGAATTTCGCGGAATTCGCGCGTCCAGCGCTCGTCCATGAGGCGGCTCAGGTGGTCGATCCGGGCCTGGTCGATGGGGGGCATGATTCCTCCTGTCGGGGTGGCAGTCGTGACGTCGCCCGCAGCCTAGCCGGGATCGCCGCCGTGGTCCAACAACGGCCCCACGCAGACCCGGGGCCCGACGAATGGAGCTCGGTCCGCGCGCCGCCGTGCCGCCGGCGTGGACAGGCCGGCTACAAAGAAGTAGACTGCGTGCATCTTTGACAACGCCGTGGCGCGGCACACTGCCGTCCGGCGTCCGACCGAGGAAGACCCATGTCGCAGCCCCACCTCCACCTGTCGCCCGACGCCCTCTATCCGTTCGATGCGCGCGGCATCGCCAAGCGCTTCCGTCACGCGGCGATCTTCGGTGCCCTCGACAGTCTGCAGCCGGGCGAGACGATGCGCTTTGCCAACGACCACGATCCGCTGCCGCTGCTCAACCAGATCGCCCAGCGCTACGGCGAGCGCGTCTCGATCGAGTACAAGCAGCGCGAACCCGGGATGATCGTGATCGACTTCATCGTGCGCTGAGCGCGCGGCGGGCGCGAGCCCGCAGCGCGCTTGCAGGTCCGGCCCCGTACGGCCCGCAGTCGGAACCTGCGGGCGTTCGGCAGGCGTACAAGCGTGCGCAGGCACGCTTGCACGTCCGGCCTCACCCCTTCGGGTACTTGGCGTTGGCTTTCTTGACGAATTCGTTCGTGTAGACCGCGGCGAGGTCGAGCTTGGCCTTGGCGATCTCGGGGTCGATGCTGGCGAGCGCGCGGAACGCCGTCTCGGGCCCCTTGTCGGGGATCATGCCGTCGGGGCTGAGCGCGCCCTTGGCGGCGAGGAAGGCGTCGATGTAGACGGCGCGGTCGCCCAGCAGGTAGGCCTCGGGCACGGCCCTGATGATGTCGCCCGGGCCGGCGCGCTGGATCCACTTGTCGGCGCGCACGATGGCGTTGGCGAGCGCCTGCACCGTGTTCGGGTTCCTGTCGATGAAGGCCTGCGGCGCGTACAGGCAGGCCGCCGGCATCGGGCCGCCGAACACCTTGTCGGCCTCGGCGACGACGCGTGTGTCGGAGACGATCTTCAGGTCGCCCGAGCGCACCAGCAGCGTGATCACCGGGTCGAGGTTGCTGATGGCGTCGACCTGACCCGAGCGTACCGCCGCCACCGCGCCCTGCGCGGCGCCGACGCCGATGATGCTGACCTCGCTCGGCTTGAGCCCCGCCTTGGCGAGGATGAAGTTGACCATCACGTTGGTCGACGAACCGGGCGCGGTGACGCCGATCTTCCTGCCCTTCAGGTCGGCCACCGACTTGAACCCGGGCATCGTCTTCGGGTTGACGCCGAGCACGATCTGCGGCGCGCGCCCTTCGAGCGCGAAGGCGCGCAGGCGCTGGCCCTTGGCCTGCATGTTGACCGTGTGCTCGAAGGCGCCGCTCACGACGTCGGCGCTGCCGCCGACCACGGCGCGCAGCGCCTGCGAGCCGCCGGCGAAGTCGACGATCGTCAGGTCCAGCCCCTCGGCCTTGAAGTAACCCTGCGTCTCGGCGATCGTGAGCGGCAGGTAATAGAGCAGGTTCTTGCCGCCGACGGCGAGCGTGAGCTTGGGCTTTTCGGGCGCCTGCGCGCGCGCGCGCAGCGACGCACCCAACAAGGCGGCGGCGCCGCTGGCGAGGACGAGTTGGCGTCGATGCATGGACAGGGTCTCCGGTACGGATGGGTAAAGCCGCTGGGCCTGATCACTCTAGCCCAACGGCCGCAACCCCGGCGCGGGCGCCCGACCCAGGGGCGCGGATCGCCCGCAATGCCCCGGGCACAGGGCGCCGGGCGCCCGGCTGCCGCCGGGCCCTGCAGCCGGGCTACGGCTTGGCGTTCCAGCCCTGCCGCAACTGCTTGCCCAGCGTGAGCAGGAAGCGCAGCGTGTCCTGCGTGTCGGGGTCGCGCATCATCTGCCACAGGCCGCCGAAGCCGCCGGCCGAGGGCGGCGCGGCCTGGCTGGCGCGCGCGGCGTGGTCGATCGACAGCAGCACGTCCTGCACCGTCGTCAGGCGTTCGGCGAGCGCGGGCAGCGTCGTCGCGATGCGTTCGAGCGCGCCGCTCTCGTGCAGGCCCTCGAGCATGCCCACCACGCGCTCGGCGCCGCCGCGCGCGAAGCGGTCGAGCAGCGACAGGCCGTTGCCCACCGTCTCGGTGAGGCGCGAGACCATCTCGTCGGTGAGCGCGTCCTCGGCCGAGGCGTAGACGCGCGCGAGCTTGGCCAGGCGCTGCAGGTCACCGCTGTTGACGAGCTCGGCGATCACCGGGATCGCCTTGTCCAGCCCCGAGCGGTTGACGCGGTCGAGCAGCGCCAGCCCCTCGCCCACCGCCTCGGTGAGGCGACCGACCATCTCATCGGTGAGTGCGTCCTCGGCCGAGGCCCAGACGCGCGCCAGCTGCGACAGCCGGTCGACGTCGCCGCTCGTGATCAGGCGCGCAAGCGCCGGCAGTGCGCGCGCCACGCCGGCGCGGTTGACCTGGTCGATGAGGTCGACCGCGTCGCCCGCCGTCGAGGCGAGCCGGCTCACCATCTCGTCGGTGAGCGCGTCGCGCGCCGCCGAGACCACGCGCTCGACTTCGAAGTCGACGCCGCGTGTCGGTTCGGTTTGTCCGTCCATGTCCTGCTCCCCTGCGGCCGCTCAGAGCAGGCCGCGCGCCGAGATCCAGTACAGCTTGTTGTACGCGGTCTTGAACCAGTGCACGGCCTTGGTCGGCGGCTGCGGGTCGGGCGGATTGAGGTAGTCGAACATCGCGTAGGTGGCGCGGTCCTTGCCGGCCTCGATGAAGCAGAACACCTTGCCGTCGTACTCGCGCACCGGCGCGCCGAGCTTGACCAGGGCGGCGATGTTCTCGCCCAGCACCTCGGCCTCGAAGTGCGCGGTCGAGCCGGCCTTGCTGATCGGGATGTTGGTGGCGTCGCCGAGCACGAAGACGTTGCTGCGCCCTTCGAGTGCGAGCGTCGTGCGGTTGGTGGGCAGCCAGCCGCCGGCGCCCAGCTTGTTCTTCTCCATCACCTCCATGCCGCGGTGGGCGGGAATCGAGATCAGCAGGTCGAAGGCGGCCTGGCCGCCCTCCTCGCTCTTGACCACCTTGGCCGCGCCGTCGACCTCCTTGACGTTGAAGAAGGTCTCGTAGGTGATGCCCAGGCGGTCGAACTCGGGCGCCGCCCACTTGGCGACGTTCTCCAGCGTGTGCACGCGCCCGATCGGGTAGGTGTAGTGCAGCTGCACCTTGTCGCGCATGCCGCGGTCCTTGAAGTAGTCGTGCAGCATGAAGGTGATCTCGAGCGGCGCCATCGGGCACTTGTGCGGCACGCCCATCGCGATCACCACACGCCCGCCCTGGAACTCGCGCAGCGCCTTGAACATCGCGAGCGCGGTCTCCTCGGTGTAGAAGGTCTGCGAGTGCTCGGCCAGGCCCGGGATCAGCTCGGGCACCGGCCGCGAGCCGGTGGCGATGGCCATCACGTCGTAGTCGAAGACCTTGCCGCTCTTGGTCTTGACCTTGTTGTCGTCGAGCATGAACTGCTCGACCGGATCGACCACCAGCGTGATGCCCGGCTCGAGCAGCGAGGCCTGGTCGCGGTACAGCTCGTCGGGCGTGGCGCGCCCGAGCGCCAGGTACAGCAGCCCGGGCTGATACATGTGTCGGGCCGACGCGGTGAGCATCGTGATCTTGGCCTTGCCCGCGCGCATCTCGGCCGACAGCCGCCGGGCGAGATTGTTCGCGAGGATGGTGCCGCCCATGCCGCCGCCGACGATCAGAATCTTCATCGCTGTCTCCTGTTGCTCAATGCCGGCCCCGCGCGCGGCCGCTACTTGGTCTTCTTCACCGTGATGTGCCAGACCCCGTCTTCCTCGCGTGCGCCGAGGAATTCGTGGCCGACCTTCTTCACCCACTCGGGTACGTCGGCGGCCGAGCCCTTGTCCGTGGACAGGAGCTCGAGCTCGTCGCCGATCTGCGCCAGCTTGATCCAGCCGATCAGTTCCATCAGCGGACCGGGGCAGAAGCTGCCGCGGGCGTCGATCACCTTGCGTTCGGGCATCGTGGACTCCTAGAAGCTCAAGAGCTGGCCGTCGCGCGCCTCGTGCAGGAAGGCCGTGAGCCCCAGCGGCTCGGCCAGCCAGGGCAGCAGCGCGTCGCGCTCGACGGCGAGCACGTCCATCGCCATCGAGCAGGGGTGGACCTTGGCGTCGCCGAGGTCGACCGCCTGTTCGAGCAGGGTGCGGAACGGCGGCACCTTCTTGCCCGCCATCACGGCACCGAACGGGCCCTCGGCCGGCGCCGGCTCATGGCTGTCGTTGCGGAACAGCGGCAGCGCGTTCATCGACAGCAGCACCCGCACGTCGCTGCCGCTCACCGCGCCCACCGAGGCCACCATCGCCGCCATCTGCAGCCGCTCGGCGCTGCCCGAGACGACGATGATGCTGAGCTTGCTCGCTTCCATGCCGGTTCCTCGAGGTCTCGCACCCGGCTGCGCGCCGGTGCGGCATCGGTCCCGCTCGCGGCGGACGAGTGTCGCGCCGAGCCGGCCGTGCGGACCCTAGCATACCCCCGATTTTTTTGTGGCTTGTCTACGGCTGCCGCGTCGGCGGTTGCGCCGCGCGGTGCCGCGCGGTTCGCGCGACTGTTCGACTCGAATGGCGCGAGCGGCTTCCCGGGCCGCACCATGCCCGCTGCGCGCCGTCCGTGCGGCTGATACAGCTTGCTGATCAGGTGATGTCTCGAGCTTGCGTGGACTTGTCGTCACCGGCGGGCAGCACGCTCAGGACGGCGCCTTGCCGGACGAAGGAGACATACACAAGAGCCTGATGGTTCGCAAGTCCCACAAGAAATCGATCGTGGCGGTGGCGCACAAGACGATCCGGCTGGCCTACATCTTGCCGTCGCGCCGCGAGCCCTCCCTCGACCGGGCCATCGACTACAGGGCCATCAGCGCCAAGAAGAACGCACCCCGCTGGATCAAGCAACTCGAGGCGATCGGCAAGTGGCCCGCGCCCAGCACGCCGACGGCCCGCGCAACGGCCTGATCCACCGCTGACCACCCGGGGTCGGGCCCAGCGGAGTTCGAGTCCATGCTGCTCGGCGACAGGGTTGGCCAAGTCGTTACCTCGGGGGCTTTCACGGTAACGTTGCGGCTCAGCGGCGGCCCGCAGACGGCGCAGCCGGCTGTGGGCTGTCCGCTGCGGCCGCGGGTTGGACGCCGAGACCGGGAATGCCACGCATGACGGCCCGGTGCTAGGCTGAATTTCATGAACGCGCGCGTAGACCACCTGCTTCATGAGGCACTTGACCTGGCGCCCGATGAACGGTCGGCGCCGTGGTCGCACTGATGGACAGTCTGGAGGGAAGCGACGCCGCTTCGATCGGCGACGCTTGGCGCGCCGAGGTGCTGCGTAGGCGCGAGGCCCTTCGCGCCGGGCTGATGGCTGCCGTGCCTTGGCGCGAAGCACGGGCCCGGCTGGCCGAAAGTTGAAACGACTCGACGTCGAAATACTGCCCGAGGCTGAAGCCGAGATTCGGGCGGCATTTCTTTGGTATTTCGAGCGCAGCCCTTTGGCCGCAGACGCGTTTCGAACAGAGGTGTTTGACGCGATCGACGGCCCCGAGGACAGGGCTGACATGTGGGCGCCGGACGAGGACGGCATTCGTCATTATTTCCTCTCCCGCTTCCCATGCACCGTGCATTACGAACTCGATGGGGTTCGTGCAGTGGTGTTTGCCATCGGCCACCAGCGCCGTAAGCCGGGGTATTGCGAAGACCGTTGAATTCGCGGGCATAGCGGTTTTCGGCGTCCAACGAATGAAAGGGGCTTCCCCGTCCCGAGCCAGCCGTGCCGCGGCGATCGGCAACGAGTGCCACGATGGGAAGTGCAGTTCTTCCATCAACTCATTCGGAAGGGGAGGTCCATGGCCATTCTGACCGTTGCTATCGATCTCGCCAAGAACGTGTTTGCGGTGCACGCGGTGAACGAGGCCGGCGCGGTGCAACTGCGCCAGCCCAAGGTCGCGCGAGGCGCGCTCGATGCGCTGATCGCGGTGCTGCCGCCGTGCGTCATCGGGGTCGAAGCCTGCTCCGGCGCGCACCACTGGGCACGCCAGTTCCAGGCCCATGGCCACACGGTGCGGCTGATCGCCCCCAGGCACGTCGCGCCCTAGCGCATGAGCGGCAAGCGCGGCAAGAACGACGCCGCCGATGCCGCGGCCATCTGCGAAGCAGTGACTCGGCCCAACATGCGCTTCGTTCCCATCTAGAGCGAAGAGCAGCAATCCAGGCCCCCGCGGCTTTTCGCGCAGGTCCGCTCGACCGCCGGGTTATGCGCTGCGAACATGCTACCTGTCCCGCAAGTCTTTCTTTGCCGAATTGACGAATCGACCGAAGTCTCGATCCTTTCTTCGCTTCTCCGCATAGGACATGTCGTTGAATGCCGTTTCGTCTTTGAGCTCGAGAAAACTATCAAGAGACTCCTGGCTGATTTTGCCGGCGTGTACGGCCGCGAGTACGGCACAGCCTGGCTCGCCAGTATGGCTGCAGTCTTGAAAGCGGCAACTGGACGCGAGAGCGATGATGTCGGAGCAGCTGTTCGCTATGCCGCTTTCCGCGCCGAGAATGCCGAATTCGCGCATACCTGGGTTGTCGATGACCAACGCGCCACCGTCAAGACGTATCAGCTCACGACGAACGGTCGTGTGCCGCCCTTCTCCTGTCCCGCTGACGGACCTCGTTTCCATTCTTTCACGGCCGACCAACCGATTGATCAAGGTGCTTTTTCCAACCCCTGACGAGCCGACGAAACAATAGGTCTTTCCAGGCAGCAGGAGCCGTTTGACATCCTCCAGGCCGTCTCGTGTCATATTACTCAAAGGCACTACCGGCGCGGTGATACCGATGGAATGGATTTCCGCCAACTGGGTGGCCAGTACCGCAGGATCCACCAAATCCGTCTTGGTCAGCAGAATGTACGGCTCGGCGCCACCCTCCATCACCATGACGAGATAGCGTTCCAAACGCTTCGGATTGAAATCGAAGTGACAAGACTGCACGATCAGCACGTAATCCACGTTCGCCGCAATCATCTGGTACCCCATGACGTTGCCAGCCGATTTCCTGCGCAGAGAAGTCCTGCGCTCCAGTAGCGCGTGGATCACCCCAAACGCGTCGCCAGACTGTCTTTCCACACAAACCCAGTCGCCTACGCACGGCAGTTCCTGGTTCAGGTGGTGATGGTGCAAGTAGCGGCCAGCTAACTTTGCCCGAAAATTCCCGTCCTGATCCACGAGCAGCAATTGGTCGCGGTCGACCGCCGCTACGCGGGCGACGGCATCCGGCGGTTTGCAGTCTGCCCGCTGCGCAAACCAGTCGCTCCAGCCCAGGGCACTCAATTCGCAATATTGATTCATCATCTGCTGTCGATCATCGAATGTCCGCGATGCTGCGGCGCATAATGAATGAAAGGCACTTCCCCGTCCCGAGCCAGCCCTGCTGCGGCGATCGGCAACGAGTGCCACGATGGGAAATGCAGTTCTTCCATCGACTCATTCGGAAGGGGAAGTCCATGGCCATTCTGACCGTTGCTATCGATCTCGCCAAGAACGTGTTTGCGGTGCACGCGGTGAACGAGACCGGCGCGGTGCAACTGCGCCAGCCCAAGGTCGCGCGCGGCGCGCTCGATGCGCTGCCACGGCAGGCCGAGTACCAGGGCGTCGAACTGGGCGCGGGTGAGTTCCAGCGCCGGAGCGGCGCCGGCGCGCGCTGCCAGCCACACGAAGCGCCCGGCGTGCAGCCGCCGCGACGCGCACCAGATGCCGAGGCCGTCGTGCGCGAGCAGCTTCAGCCGCGTGGCCCGCGCGTTGGCGAACAGGTAACCACGGTGCGCGCGAGCCTGGCCGAGCGTGCTGACCACCGCCGCCCGCAACCGTTCTGCGCCGGCGCGCGTGTCCACCGGCTGCGCGCACAGCCACAGCGTGTCGATGCGGATCGCTTCAGCGCCGTGCCGGCGAGTTCGCTCAGCCAGGCCGCGCAGGATTGGGCCTGCGAAGTTGCGGCTAACCGGCGCGCGGAAGGAGGCGAAGCCGACTGCAGAGCGCCCGGTTGAGCCGCGGGTTAGACCACGCCTTTCTGGACCGCAGGCGCGGCGTGCAGTTTGAGGCCTAGCGCGGCCACGACTTTGAGGATAGTGGCCAACTCTGGATTTCCTGCGGGAGAGAGCGCCTTGTAAAGACTCTCGCG